>DATILF010000036.1:0-13104 GCA_035476755.1 Ramlibacter sp. | reverse complement strand
GGCAGCGCCGCGCTCGCGGATGGCGTCGCGCGCTCCCTCCTGCTGCTCACGCGTGGTGCCGTACTTGTGCGTCAGGTGCTCGGTGATGTCCTGCCCGCCCGCCGGCATGTTCGGGTTCAGCTCGAACGGCTGGAAATGCAGATCCGCGGCGATCTCCGGGCGCACGCGCTCGAGCGCGCTTTCCAGCGAGGCGAGCCCGATGGCGCACCACGGGCAGGAAACATCGGAGACGAAGTCGATCTTGAGGGTTCGCATCCGGCGATGTTAGGGGCTTTGAAGATGCCTTGCCCGCGGCGGGGACGAACCCTCAAATCCGGCGAAGCCCTGCCAGCCCCCATTTATGCAAGCTTTCAGCACAATTTTCGGATCGCGCGAGATCCAGACATACCATCACCGCAGCGCTGAACTGCTATGGTCTGGGTTGGCCCAGAAAGGCAGCAGGACCCGATGCATTCCGCCGACTTCATCCAGGACCTGGCCGTGATCATGCTGATCGCCGGCCTGGTCACCATCGTGTTCCACCGCCTCAAGCAGCCGGTGGTGCTGGGCTACATACTCGCGGGCGTGATCATCGGGCCTCACACGCCACCCTTTGCGCTGATCCGCGACGAGCACACCATCCGTACCCTGTCGGAGCTGGGCGTGGTGTTCCTGCTGTTCGCCCTGGGGCTGGAGTTCAGCCTGCGCAAACTGGCGCGCGTGGGGCTTACCGCGCTGGTCGCGGCTGTCACCGAAATCGCCGCCATGCTGGCCATCGGGTATGGCCTGGGCCGGTGGTTCGGCTGGAGCACGATGGACTCGGTCTTCCTGGGCGCCATCCTCTCCATCTCGTCCACCACCATCATCGTCAAGGCCCTGTCGGAACTCAAGCTCAAGAACGATCGCTTCGCGCAGTTGATCTTCGGCATCCTGATCGTCGAGGACATCCTCGCCATCGCACTCATCGCCCTGCTTTCCGCACTGGCGACCACCGGGCGCGTCGAGACGCCCGAGGTCTTCGCCACCTTGGGCAAGCTCTCCCTGTTCATGGTGGTCGCACTGGTGCTCGGCATCCTGGTCGTGCCTCGCCTGTTGGCCTACGTCGCCAGGTTCCAGAGCTCCGAGATGCTGCTGATCACCGTGCTGGGCCTGTGCTTCGGTTTCTGCCTGCTGGTCGTGAAGCTCGACTACAGCATCGCCCTGGGTGCCTTCGTGATCGGTGCCGTCATGGCGGAGTCCAGGCAACTCAAGCTGATCGAGCAGCTGACCGAACCGCTGCGCGATATGTTCAGCGCCATCTTCTTCGTCTCGATCGGGCTGTTGCTCGACCCGGCCGTGCTGGCACGGTACGCAGGGCCCATCGCGATCCTCACCGTGTTCGTCGTCGCCGGCAAAGTCCTGTCCTGCGCGGCGGGCAGCTACCTGGCCGGCAACGATGGCCGCACGTCAATGAAGGTGGGAATGGGACTGGCCCAGATCGGCGAGTTCTCCTTCATCATTGCTTCGCTGGGGCTGACGCTCAAAGTCACCAGCGACTTCCTCTACCCGATCGCGGTGGCCGTCTCGGCCATCACCACCCTGCTGACGCCCTACCTGATCCGCCTGTCCGACCCGCTGACGGCCCGCGGCGCGGCGCTCGTGCCGGACCGCGTGGCCCGTTGGGTGGCGCGCTACCCGGCCTGGCTCGCGCGGCTGCGCCAGCCAGGCCAGGGTGCACAGCTGCGCGGCATCGTGAGCAAGATCCTGGTTCAGGTGCTGATCAATGTGGCCCTGGTCGCGGCCATCTTCATCGCCGGCGCGTACGTCGTGGGCGAGGCCGGCCACCTGATCATCGTGACGCTGTCGGATTCCCAGTGGCTGGATGCGCTGGCCTGGAGCGCGGCCCTGCTGGTTTCGCTGCCCTTCCTCATCGCCACGTACCGCAAGCTGAAGGCTCTGGCCCTGCTGCTGGCCGAGCTGGTGTTCCAGCGGCGGCCCGCGCAGGGCCGCATGCGCCGGGTGCTGTCAGAAGGCATCCCCATCGTCACGGTCGCGCTGATCCTGGGCCTGGTCGCCGCCCTCAGCGCGAGCATCCTGCCGCCCTGGGAATGGTTGCTGGCCATCCTGGCGACGGCGGCGCTCGTCGCCGCGCTGCTGTGGAAATGGTTCGTGCGGGTGCACACCCGCCTGCAGATCGCCCTGATGGAGACACTCAACGCCGACGGGGACCACCGCTAGGACAGCCTCCGCGCCGAGATTCTGCCGACTTGGTGGCGCTCAGCTGCCGACCCGCCCCGTGATCGGCAGCACGATGCCGGTGATGTAGCTGGAGCACACCGGCGAGGCCAGAAAGACGTAGGCGGGCGATAGTTCCTCCGGCTGGGCTGGGCGCTTCATGTCGGTGTCCTTGCCGAAGTTCCTCACCTTGTCAGCTTCCTTGTCGGCCGGGTTGAGCGGCGTCCACACCGGGCCGGGCGCGATGGCATTGACCCGGATGCCCTTGCCGATCAGGTTGCTGGCCAGCGACTTCGTGAAGGCGTGGATCGCACCCTTGGTCGCCGAGTAGTCCAGCAGTTGGCCGCTGCCGCGCAGCCCGGCGACCGAGCCTGTGTTGATGATGCACGAGCCTTCCTTCAGGTGCGCGATGGCGGCGCGGGCCATGTAGAAGTATCCAAAGATGTTGGTCCTGAAGGTTTCCTCCAGCCGCTCGTCCGTCACGTCCTCCAGCGCATCGGCATGCAGCTGGAACGCGGCGTTGTTCACCAGGATATCGAGCCGGCCGAATCGCGCGACGGCCTGTTCCACGGCTTCACGGCAGAACTTCGAGTCCTTCACGTCGCCTGGGATCAGGAGGCATTCACGCCCCTCCTTCGCCACGTGGCGCCCGGTTTCCTCGGCGTCCTGGTGCGCGTTGAGGTACACGATCGCCACGTCGGCGCCCTCACGGGCAAAGAGCACCGCAACCGCACGCCCGATGCCCGAGTCGCCCCCGGTGATCAAAGCCACCATGCCCTTGAGCTTGCCGCTGCCGCGGTAGTCCGGCGCGTAAAAATTCGGCTTGACCAACATCTGCGCCTCGATGCCGGGCTTGTCCAGGTGTTTCTCCTCCAGCGGCGGCTCCGGTTGATCGCGGGTGCCGGCCTGGACGGCTTTGTCGGGCTTGCCACCGCCGCCCTGCCGGGCCTTGGCTTCATCCTTCGCATCCTGCTCACGCTGCAGCGCACGCTGCTTGTCGCCCGTCTCTTCACGGATGCTGCTGCGCGGCCGATTCTTCGCAGTCGGTTTTTCCATGGGTTGCGTTCCTTCGAGGCAGATGACCACTATCGGCCTGTCACGCGCCGGCACCTGTCGAAAGACCTGGGCGCATCCGGTAGGACTGGGCCCACAGCCCCGTAGCGCTCAGAGTTCCAGCGTCTGCAAGCGGTCCGGCGATACCGGCTTGGTCCAGTGTTCGTCGAAGCCCGCCTGCGCGGCGAGCTGCTTGTCCTGGTCCTGCCCCCAACCGGTGAGCGCGATCAGCCGGGGCTGGCGCACGCCCGCCAGCTGCCGGATGCGGCGCGCCACCTCGTAGCCGTTGATGTCCGGCAACCCGATGTCGAGCAGCACCACATCGGGCGCGAACTCGGTGACCGAGGCGACGGCCGACCTGCCGTCATGGGCCAGGCAGACCTCCCCGCCCAGCATTTTGAGCAGCTCGCCCAGCGTAGTGGCCGCATCCTGGTTGTCGTCCACCACCAACACCCGCCGGGGCCCTTGCGTGCGCGGGTCGGGTTGGCCGGCCACCATGGCGGCGGGGGCCTCGCCCGCGCTGTCGATTTCGCCGCGCGGCAGCCGGACGATGAACTCGCTGCCTCGGTCCAGGCCCTCGCTGTGCGCCTCCACAGTGCCGCCATGGAGGCGAACCAGCCCATCAACCAGCGACAGCCCGATGCCCAGGCCGCCCTGGCTGCGCTCGGAGGGATGCGTCACCTGGGTGAAAAGGGCGAACACCTTGCCCAGCATCTCCGGGGCGATGCCGGCGCCGTTGTCCCGGACGCACACCGCGAGGCCGTCCGGCCCGGCCTGCACGTCCACTTCGATCTGGCCGCCGGGCCGCGTGTATTTCGCCGCATTGTTCAGGAGGTTGGAGAACACCTGGGCGAGCCGCACCGGGTCCGCCACCAGCCGCGTGGAAGCGTCTTCCTGAAAGCGCACCGACAGGTGATGGTGTGCCGCCTCGATGTGCGGCCGGCTGGTCTCGATCGCGCTGTTGACGATGCTCACCAGGTCCGTGGGCTCCTTCTTCAACTCGATCTTGCCCGTGGTGATGCGGGACACGTCCAGCAGGTCATCCACCAGCCGCGCGAGCTGGCCCACCTGCCGCTCGATCATGTCCGCGACCTGACGCACGCGCACCGCATCGTCCGGCACGCGCTTGATGATGGACAGGCCGTTCCAGACCGGCGCGAGCGGGTTGCGCAGCTCATGCGCCAGCGTCGCCAGAAAAACGTCCTTCGCCCGGTCGGACTCCTGCAAGGCGTTCAGCAACATGGCGTTCTCGATCGCGACGGCCGCCCGGCGCGCGAGGTCTTGCGCCAGCGCCTCGTCCTCGGCCGTATAGCACCGGCCAGAATCGGCGATGACGAAGCTGATCACGCCGAGCGTCTTGCCACGCACGGCCAGCGGCACACCCAGGTAGGAGCGCAACCCGAGGGAGAGCAACGCCGCCAGTTGCCGTGCATCCGCGACGTCCTCGGCCAGGCGTTTGCGCGACACCTTGACCTCGCGCACCGGCAGTCCGGTGCTCAGCACCTTCCATGGACCGCCGTCAGGGAGCTGGCCGGGCGCGTGCGGGAAGGTGCGGTGCAGTTCGCGGGCTGTGATCTCCTTGGCCGGGTCCACGTGCGCAGCGGCAACCGGACGCAGATCGCCACTGTCACCTATCAGGTAGATCGCGCACCAGTCCGCGAAATGGGGCACCGCCAGGTGCGCGATCTTGTCCAGCGTGGTCTGGTAGTCGCTGAGGCTCGCCAGTTCCGCGCTGGCCGCCGCCAGGAACTTGAGGTCGCTCTCGACGCGCTTGGCGCGGGTGATGTCCAGGCACACGCCCTGCAGCCCCCAGGGCTCGCCTTCGAGGGCCATCAGCACGTTGGCGCGCGCCTCCAGCCAGTGGATGCTGCCGTCGGGCCAGATCACGCGGTACTCGACCGTGTACCCGCTCTTCCCGGTGACCGCGCTGCGCACGACCTCCGTCAGGCGACTCCGGTCATCGGGGTGTACGAGTTCGTAGTACTCCGACAGGTTCCTCGCCGGGTGGTCGGCTGGCATCCCATGGATGGCATCCATGCCCGGCCACCACTGTACCTCCTGGGTCCTCAGGTCGCATTGCCAGACGCCCATGCCGCCGACATCCAGCGCCATCTGCAGCCGCGCCTCGCTGGCCCGGAGCGTGTCGTTCAGGTTGCGCAAGGTGGCCTCGTTGAGGCGCTGCTCGGTGCGGTCGCGCAGGATCTTCACGAATCCATCGACCTGCCCGCCAGCGCCCATCAGCGGCATGACTTCGCCCGAGGCCCAGAAACGGTTGCCATCCTTGCGCATGTGCCATCGCTCATCCAGAGAATAGCCTTCACGCTCGGCAAGGGACATCTCCTCTTCCGGCACGCCGATGGCCACATCCTCGGGTGTGAAGAAACGGTGCACGGGCTCGCCCTGCATTTCGGCCGCGGTCCATCCCAGCACGCGGCGGGCGCCTTCGTTCCAGGTGGTCACCCTGCCCGTCCGGTCGAAACTGACGATCGCGTAGTCGACCGCGCTCTCGACGATTTGCCGATAGTGGTGCTCAGTGATCAGCGGCGGGGGATGGCTATGGGGCATTGCGGTATTCGCGCATGAGCCCTGCAAGGGTAGCCGGATTCCGGCCCTTTGGACACCAGAGTTGCACCCTACGCGCGGCCCACCTCGGCCCCAGCGGCGCGCGTCTACAGGAAGGACGATGCGATCGGCGCCAAAGGGGGGTCCACGTCGCCGTTTTGCGCGCGCTGGCGCAAGGCGTGGTCCATCACCACCAGGGCCAGCATGGCCTCGGCGATAGGCGTGGCGCGAATGCCAACGCAAGGATCATGGCGGCCCTTGGTGACCACCTCCACGGCCTCGCCCTGCACGTTGATGGACTCACGGGGGCTGATGATGGAGCTGGTGGGCTTGATGGCGATGGAGACTTCCAGGTCCTGCCCGGTGCTGATGCCCCCCAGCACGCCGCCGGCATTGTTGGTGCGAAAGCCCCGCGGCGTGGGCGAATCACCGTGGTGGGTGCCGCGCTGGGTCACACTGGCGAAGCCGGCGCCAATCTCGACGCCCTTCACCGCGTTGATGCCCATCATGGCATAGGCGATGTCGGCATCGAGCTTGTCGAAAAGCGGCTCGCCCAGGCCCACAGGCACGCTGGAGGCCGTGACGCGAATGCGCGCACCGCAGGAATCGCCGGCCTTGCGCAGGCTGTCCATGTAGCTCTCCAGCTGGGCGACGTCGGCCACCGGCGCAAAAAAGGCGTTGTTCGGCACATGGTCCCAGCTCTCGAAGGGGATCGCCAGGTCGCCGATCTGCTGCATGCAGCCGCGAAACGTGGTGCCATATTTCTGCGCGAGCCACTTCTTGGCCACCGCGCCCGCGGCGACCATGGGGGCCGTGAGGCGGGCCGAAGCCCGGCCACCGCCACGCGGATCACGCACGCCATACTTTTGCAGGTAGGTGTAGTCCGCGTGGCCCGGACGGAAGGTCTGCGCGATCTCCGAATAGTCCTTGCTGCGCTGGTCGGTGTTGCGGATGAGCAGGCAGATGGGCGTGCCGGTGGTCTGGCCCTCGTAAACGCCGGACAGGATCTCGACCTTGTCCTCTTCTTGGCGCTGGGTCACGTGCCGGCTGGTGCCGGGGCGGCGCCGGTCGAGGTCGGGCTGGATGTCCGCCTCCGAGAGGGCCATGCCCGGGGGGCAGCCATCGATCACGCAGCCGATGGCCGGCCCGTGCGACTCGCCGAAGTTGGTGACCGCAAAAAGAGTTCCGAAGGTGCTGCCGCTCATGGGCGCGATTATCCCAGAGGATGGGAATGCTTCCTGCTTGAGAGCGGCAGGCAGCCCATCAGGCACTTGTCAAGGCCCATCAGGCACCCAAAAAGGGCACCGGCTGGCACCAGCCTGGCTAGAACTCGGCGTCGAGCTCGTCGATTTCGTCGGGTTCGCTCTTGGCCGCGGCCACCCATTCCTTCATCGCCGGCAGATCCATGATGCGCTTGCAATAGGCGGCGGCCGCCTTGTCCAGGGACACGTCGTACGTCAGGAACCGCGTCACCACGGGGGCATACATGGCGTCGGCAATGCACGGTTGCTGGCCGAAAAGAAACGGGCCTCCATACCGCGAAAAACATGCCTTCCAGATCGCCAGCACGCGGTCAATGTCCGCCTGCGCCCGCGACCATATCTTGAAGTTCGGGAAGCGGCCCTTGATGTTCATCGGGAGTGCGCTGCGCATGGCGGAGAAGCCCGAATGCATCTCGCCGCAAATCGCGCGGCAATGCGCGCGCGCCTTGGCGTCGGACGGCAGGAGTCCTGCCTTGGGCTTGATCTCGTGCAGGTATTCGCCGATGGCGAGCGTGTCCCAGACCGTCAGCCCGTTGTGCTCCAGTGAAGGCACCAGCATCGAGGAGGACAGCAGCAGGATTTCGGCTTTCATGGCCGGGTCGTCCGGCGGAATCACCTTTTCGTGGAAATCCAGCCCGGCCAGCCGCGCCATGAGCCACCCTCGCAGGGCCCAGGCACCGTAGTTTTTGCTGCTGATCGTCAGTACCGGCTTCGCCATGGGGTCTCCTCGCGGGTGGTCCCCGCTGACCCGTGATCGAGCAAGGGCTGTGCCAGTGCGGTGCACGAGCTGGCGCGCAACTTGCCTGCACCGATGGTGTGCGGACAGCCCGTCCGCCGCGGAAGAACCTTCATGCTCTATCACGCTTACCAGACGCAGACCGACCTGACGTCGCCGCTGCGCCTGCTGGCACAGGCCCAGGCCGCCATGCTTTGGTTGCGCCCCACCGAGGGCAGCCTGGCGAGCAAGGTCGCCGCCGCGTGCGAGGTGTACTCACGCCTGCGCCTGACCCACAGCCGGCCGGCCTACGGGATCCACTCGGTGGAAAGCGGCGGCGAAACGCTTCCGGTCGTAGAGGAGAAGGTCCTCACCCTGCCCTTCGGCACCCTGCTGCACTTCCGCAAGGCCGGGATCACGGGAGAGGCGCCGGTGCTGCTGGTGGCGCCGCTTTCGGGGCACTTCGCCACGCTGCTGCGGGAAACCGCGCGCACACTCCTGCGGGACCACGACGTGTACATCACGGACTGGCACAACGCGCGCGACGTGCCGTTGCGCCACGGCGCGTTCGGCCTGGACGACTACATCGACTACATGATGCAATGCATCGCCGCCATCGGCCCCGGCACGCATGTGATTGCGGTCTGCCAGCCCTGCGTCGCCGCCTTGGCGGCGACGGCCCTGATGGCCGAGGACGACCACCCGGCGCAGCCACGCAGCCTCACCTTGATGGCCGGGCCGGTGGACTGCCGCATCAACCCGACCGGCGTCAACCAACTGGCCACGAGCCGTCCCATCACGTGGTTCGAGCGCAATCTCATCAGTCACGTGCCCGCGCCCCACGCTGGCCACATGCGCCGCGTCTATCCGGGCTTCGTGCAGCTCACCGCATTCATGAGCATGAACCTGGAGCGACACAAGCAACAGTTTCGCAACCTCTACGATCACCTGGTGCGGGGCGAGGAACAGCAGGCCGACGTGATCCGGCAGTTCTACGACGAATACCTGGCCGTGAACGACCTGCCGGCCGAGTTCTACCTGGAAACGGTGGAAAAGGTATTCCAGACCTATGAGCTGGCCACCGGCGAGTTGCAGTACCGGGGCCGGCGCGTGAACACGGCCGCCATCCGGCGCACCTGGCTCATGACCGTGGAAGGCGAGCGCGACGACATCTGCTCGGTCGGCCAGACCGTGGCGGCACACGATCTATGCACGGGCATCCGCCCCTACAGGAAAACCCACCACATCCAGACGGGCGTGGGGCACTACGGAGTGTTCAGCGGCCGGCGCTGGAACCGGGACATCTACCCCCGGGTCCGCGACATGATCCACGCCGCAGCGGAGTAAGGCCTTCGGCCGGGCACGGCAGTGTTCAGAGCTGGGTGCCGGTCTGCTCTTCGCCGCCCGGCCAGTCGCGGATGTAGGCCTTGAGCATGCGGTTCTCGAAATTCTGGCTGTCCACCACGGCCTTGGCCACGTCGTAGAAGCTGATCACGCCCATCAGCATGCGGCGGTCCATGACGGGCATGTAGCGCGCGTGCCGGTCCAGCATCATGCGCCGGACCTCGTCAAGTTCGGTCTCGGAGGTGCAGGTGAGGGGGTGGTCATCCATGGCCGTGCGCACCAGCATGTTGCCCACGGCGCCGCCGTTCTTCACGATGCACAGGATCACTTCGCGGAACGTCAGCATGCCAACGAGATCGCCGTGTTCCATGACCACCAGGGAGCCGATGTCCTTGCCCGCCATGATTTCGATGGCGCCTGCCAGGGGCTCGTCGGGGGTAACGGTATAGAGCGTGTTGCCCTTGACGCGCAGGATATCGCTGACCTTCATTGGAGGGCTCCTCGTGTAGCACCGGTGACCTGCCGGTAGGAAGAATATAGCCCACAATCACAGCCAGTTCCATAGACAGACGGTTCTCGTTCTAGGAGACAGTGCCATGCCCGGTTACTCCGACCCCGGCTTCGACACCCTGGCGCTGCATGCCGGGGCCGCGCCCGACCCGGCCACCGGCGCGCGCGCCGTGCCCATTCACCTGACCACGTCGTTCGTGTTCGAATCCAGCGACCACGCGGCGGCGCTGTTCAACCTGGAGCGCTCCGGCCACGTCTATTCGCGCATCAGCAATCCGACCAATGCCGTGCTCGAGCAACGCGTCGCGGCGCTCGAAGGCGGCATCGGCGCCATCAGCACGGCCAGCGGCCAGGCCGCGCTGCACCTGAGCATCGCCACCCTCATGGGCACGGGCTCCCACATCGTCGCCAGCACAGCGCTGTACGGCGGTTCGCAGAACCTGCTGCACTACACGTTGCGCCGCTTCGGCATAGCGACCACGTTCGTGAAGCCAGGTGACATCGACGGCTGGCGCGCGGCCATCCGCCCCGAGACCCGCCTGCTGTTCGGCGAAACCGTGGGCAACCCCGGCCTGGACGTGCTGGATATACCGCAGGTGGCGCACATCGCGCACGACGCGGGTGTGCCCCTGCTCGTCGATTCCACGCTGACATCCCCTTACCTGATGAGGCCGCTGGAGCTGGGGGCCGACCTCGTGTACCACTCAGCCACCAAGTTCCTCTCGGGCCACGGCACGGTGATCGGCGGCGTGGTGGTGGACGGCGGCAGCTTCGACTGGGACCGCTCGGGGAAGTTCGCCGAACTCACGGCACCCTACGAAGGCTTCCACAACATGGTGTTCAGCGAGGAATCCACCGTGGGCGCTTTCCTGTTGCGCGCGCGGCGCGAAGGGCTGCGCGACTTCGGCGCGTGCATGAGCCCGCACACGGCCTGGCTGATCCTGCAGGGCATCGAGACGCTGCCGCTGCGGATGGCGAGGCACATGAGCAACACCGAGAAGGTGGTGCGGTTCCTGGCGGCGCATCCTTTCGTGGCGCACGTCGGCCACCCGATGCTGGAATCGCACCCCAGCCATGCGCTGGCGCGCAAGCTGTTGCCCAAAGGGGCGGGCTCGGTCTTCAGCTTCGACATGAAGGGCCACCGCGAGCAGGGCAAGAAATTCATCGAGGCCCTCAAGGTCTTCAGCCACCTGGCCAACGTGGGCGATTGCCGCTCGCTTGTGATCCATCCGGCCAGCACCACGCACTTTCGCATGGCGGACGATGCACTGGACAGCGCGGGCATCACGCAGGGCACGATCCGCCTGTCGATCGGCCTGGAAGACCCGGACGACCTGATCGACGACCTCAAGCGCGCACTCAAGGCCGCCGAGAAGGCATAGGAACGGGAGCGAAACACCGTGAACCTGCAAGTCAATGGCCATACGGCCTACTGCTACACCGGCGGCAAGCCGTTCGATGCGGCCAAGCCCACGGCCGTCTTCATCCACGGGGTCCTGAACGATCACAGCGTGTGGATCCTGCAGACCCGCTACCTGGCGCACCACGGCTGGAACGTGCTCGCCGTGGACTTGCCCGGGCACTGCCGCAGCGAGGGTGAGGCGCCCGCCAGCGTGGAGGCGGCGGCGGACTTCATCGCCGCGCTGCTGGATGCCGCCGGGGTGGCCCAAGCGGCCCTCGTCGGGCACAGCTGGGGGTCCCTCATCGCGCTCGAAGCGGCCGCGCGCCTGAAGGAACGCGTGACACACCTGGTACTGGTGGGCACCGCCTATCCCATGAAGGTATCGCCAGCGCTGCTGGATGCGGCCCTCAACCAGCCGATGAAGGCGCTGCAGATGGTGAATGTCTTTTCGCGCAGCACCCTGGCGCCGCCCCCTTCCGCCTTCGGCCCCGGCACATGGGTGTACGGCGCCGGCATGGCACTGGGCCGCCGCGTGCTGGCGAGCAACCCGCGGGTGAACGTCTTTCACCGCGGCTTCCAGGCGTGCGACCGCTATACCCATGGCGAGGCCGCGATGGCGGCCGTCACCTGCCCGGTCCTTTTCATCCTGGGCGCGCAGGACCAGATGACCATGCCCAAAATGGCCCAACCCCTGATCGAAGCCGGGCGCAAGGCGGGCAAGTCAATCGAGCAGGTCAACGTGCCCGTGGGCCATCACCAGATGACGGAAGCGCCCGACGAGACGCTGTTTGCCATCCGGGACTTTCTGTTGTCATGAGCCATACCGTGGTGATCACGCCTGCCATGACAGCGGAACGCGCCCGCGAAATCGCAGCGAGCTTCGACCTGCGATCGCTGCCCGCGGATTTTTACGCGAACCCGTACCCGGTGTACGCCGCAATGCGCGAGCTGGAGCCGGTCAGGCGCATGCCAGACGGTTCTTACTTCCTGACACGCCATGCGGATTTGGTCGAGGTCTATCGCGATGCGGCGACGTTCAGCTCCGACAAGAAGGTGGAGTTCACGCCCAAGTACGGCGCCGCATCGCCGCTGCTGGAGCACCACACCACCAGCCTGGTGTTCAACGACCCGCCGCTGCACACCCGCGTGCGCAAGCTCATCATGGGCGCGCTCACGCGACGCGCCATCGCGCAGATGGAGCCGGGCCTCATCACGCTCGTGGACAGCCTGCTCGACCGGATGGCCACGCAGGCCGGCGGCGACCTGATCGAGGACTTCGCCTCGGCCATTCCCGTGGAAATCATCGGCAACCTGCTCGGCGTGCCGCATGAAGACCGCGGGCCCCTGCGAGGCTGGTCCCTGGCGATCCTCGGCGCACTCGAACCGAAGCTCACTACGGAGCAGGAGGCGCTGGGCAACCGAAGCGTCACCGAGTTCCTCGCGTACCTCCAAGACCTGGTCGCCGAACGCCGGCGCCACCCCGGCGATCCCGAGCACGACGTGCTCACGCGCCTGATCCAGGGCGAGCCCTCGGGTGAGCAACTGAGCGAGACCGAACTGCTGCAGAACTGCGTGTTCATCCTGAACGCGGGCCACGAGACCACCACCAACCTGATCGGCAACGCCCTGGTCGCGCTGCAGGAGTGGCCGAACCAGAAAGCAGCCTTGCTCCGCACCCTGGCCGGCGCCCCACCGGCCGCCGTGGAGGAAGCATTGACGACCGCGGTGGACGAATTCCTGCGATTCGAATCGTCCAACCAACTGGGCAACCGACGCGCGGTTCGCCCCTGCACCGTCGGCGGCATGGCGCTGGATGAAGGCGCGCTGGTGACGCTGTGCATAGGCGCGGCCAATCGCGACCCGGCGCAGTTCGCCGACCCCGACCAGCTGATGCTCACGCGCGAGAACAACCGTCACCTGGCTTTCGGCTTCGGCATCCACCAATGCGCGGGCGTGAGCCTGGCCCGGCTCGAGGGCCGCATCGCCATCGGGCGTTTCCTGCAGCGGTTCCCCGCCTATCGCCTGACGGATTCACCCACGCGTGGCGGGCGCGCGCGTTTCCG
>DATILF010000035.1:0-7751 GCA_035476755.1 Ramlibacter sp. | reverse complement strand
GCCGGCCCGGCTGAGTTACACCAAGCTGGAGCCGCTGTACGCCCGTGGCCCCTGCTGGGCGCGGGCCATTGCCATGTCGCTCTACGACGGCGAGGACTGGTTCTTCCAGATCGACTCCCACATGGACTTCGACGTGGACTGGGACGCCCGCCTGATCGCGCAGGCCCAGGCCCTGTTGCCCGGGCGCAAGGGGGTGGTGCTGTCGGCTTATCCCAACGCTTTCGTGTTCGAGGGTGACCTGCCCGTGCGCAAGGCGTGCACCGAGAAGGTGTTGGCGCACGTGCTCAAGCCGGGCACCGTCTTCGAGGCCGATCATCCGGTCCTGTCGTTCGAAGCCCAACCCGTGGACCAGGACGCGCCGCTGCCCGGCTTCCACCTGGGTGCGGGCTGCCTGTTCGCCCCCGGCCATTTCGTCCAGGCGTTTCCCTACGACCCGTGGTTCTACTTCCACGGCGAGGAGCAGGCCCTGGCGGCCCGGCTCTTCACCCACGGCTGGGACATCTTCCACGTGCCGTCGCTGCCCATCTACCACCTCTACAACACCCCAACTTCCGGCGCGCCTGCCCGGCCCATGCACTGGGATGCGTCGCAGGAAGCCGAGCGCGCGCAGGGCTGGTGGACACTCGAGCAACGCTCCCGCAAGCGCCTGGGCGCCCTGCTGGCGGGGGAACCGCTGGGCATCTATGGCCTGGGACAAGACCGGTCGATGGCCGACTACGCGGCTTTCAGCGGCATCGATTTCGCGGCGCGCAGCCTGGGACCGCGGGCATTCCTGCCGCTGCACCGCCTGAACGCTGACGCTCACCGGTAGAAGGCTGGGGTAAGCAACGCGCACCCCAGCAGCTTCAGGGCCAAGCTGGGGCGCGCTCCGCTTACCGCCAGCCTACCGTTCTGTCGTGCATTCGTCTTAGACCGCGTCGGGCTCGGCCATCAGCTGACGGGCCAGGCACAGATCGGCCCAGGCTTTGGCCTTGTCCTGCTGGTTGCGCAGCAGGTAGGTCGGATGGAAGGTCGCCACCACGGGCACGCCCAGGTAGTCGTGCGCCCGCCCCCGCAGCTTCCCCAGCGGGTCGCTGGTCTTGAGCAGGAAGGGCGCGGCGAACCGGCCCATGACCAGGATGACGCGCGGCTGCAACAGTTGCACCTGACGCCGCAGCACCGGCTCGCAGGCCTCGAGATCCTGCGGCTCCGGGTTCCGGTTGCCCGGTGGCCGCGATTTCATGACATGGGTGAGGTAAACGCGGCGGTGGCGGTCCAGCCCGACGGCCTTGAGCATGTTGTCCAGCAACATGCCGGCCTGGCCGCGGAACGGTTCACCCTCGCGCTCCTCGTCCTCCTCCGGCGGATCGCCCACGATCAGCAGTTCAGCCCGCGGATCGCCGGCACCCAGCACGGTGGGCCGCCCGGCGCAGCGCGGGCAGGCTCGCCCCTCGGCCAGTGCGCCGGCCAGCTCGTCCCAGCCCATGCTCTCGAGGGAGGAGGCGGGCTCCCGCACTGGCGATGGCGCGGGGCGCGGCGCGGCAGGCCGCGCCGGCGCTTCGACGTTCACGCGGGGGCCGGAAGGCGCCGGCGCCAGTCGCACTGGCGCCGCTTCCGGCGCTTCCGGCGCATTGGCCACGGCCTCGGCGGGCGGCCCGTACACGTGCAGCCCCATTTCCGCCAGCATGGCGCGCTGCCGGGCGTCCAGGTGCAGGCTCATAGCTTCAGGCTCATCACGACCGCATCTTCCCGCAGGCCCGAGCCGGCCGGGTAATAGCCCTTGCGGTCCCCCACCCGGCGATAGCCATGGCACTCATAGATACGTTGCGCCCGCTGGTTGCTCATCCGCACCTCCAGCCACAGCCACTGGGCGCCCTGCCCCCGTGCCCACACGGCCAGCGCGTCCAGCATCACGCGCCCCCAGCCCTGGCCCTGGTAGGCGGGCGCGACGGTGATGTTCAGCAGATGGACCTCGTCCACGCCTTTCATCGCCACGAAATAGCCCAGCAACTCGCCGCCGGCATCCAGCAGCTGGGCCTGATAGCCTGAACGGATCGAGTCGGAGAAATTGCCGCGCGTCCAGGGATGGTCATAGGCCACTCGCTCGATGGCCACGACCTGGTCCAGCCGCGACTCGGTCATCGGTTCGAATTCGGCCTCGGCTTTGAAAACGGCGCTCATGGTTGGACGGCTGGTGTGGCGCGCGCAACGGCGCGTTCCTCGGTGGTTTGGGCCACTTTATCCCGGATGTAGAGCGGCATGGCGTGAGCGGCGGGAACGGCCTGGCCGGCGGCGAGCAGGACAGGCGCCAGGCGCAACAGGGCCGATGCGGTCGGCGCGGCCTCCATGCGGGCGGCCGCTGGCAGCCTCGTCCCGTACACGGAGAAACCATTGCCGGCGAGCACCCAACCGGCCGGCACCGTAACGTCCTCGGGGCGCCCCAGGCTGGAACCTGCGGCTTGGCGCCATGACCCGCCCTCGTAGGCATACCCCGCCGAATACACCTCGTCCATGCGGGCATCCAGCAGCGCCACCACCGATTCGGCGCCATGCCGGTGACGGGCGTCTTCGGCCACGGCCAACAGGGTGTCCACCGGCAACACCGGGATGTCGGCCCCGAACGCCAGGCCCTGCGCCACCGAGCAGGCCGTGCGCAGGCCCGTGAACGAACCGGGCCCGCGCCCGAACACGATGGCGTCGAGGTCGCGCAGTTGCAGATCGGCCCGGGCCATCAGGTCCAGGATGACGGGGATGAGCGTGGCCGATGCCCGAGGGCCACCCTCGGCCTCGTGCTCGAACACGCCGCCGCGCGCGGGGTCACCCGCCTGCACGGCGACGCGCAGGATCTCGGTGCTGGTATCGAAGGCAAGCAGTTTCAAACGGGTTTCAGGCAAGGGGTTCAAGCAACCCGCCATTATCGAGCTCCCGGATAATGCCCGCATGCCCCTGTTTCGCCTCCTCGCCTGTTGCCTGCTGGCAGCGGCGGCGCTCCCCGCGCAGTCCCAGGCGCTGCCGGCGGAAGTGGATGCCGCGCTGGCCCGGGCCCGGTTGCCGCGGGACGCACTCACGGCGCTGGTGGTGGACGCCGAAGGCAAGCTGCCGCCGCGGGTCAGCCACCGCGCGGATGTGCGCGTCAACCCGGCCTCGGTGGCCAAGCTGGCCACCACCTTTGCCGCGCTCGAACTGCTGGGGCCGGCCTACACCTGGTCCACGCCCGTGTATGTGGAAGGCACGGTGCGCGATGGCACGCTGCACGGCAACCTCTATATCAAGGGCCAGGGCGACCCCAAACTCGTGGTCGAGCGGCTCTGGCTGCTGTTGCGCCGGGTCCAGGGCCTGGGGATTCGCACGGTCAGCGGCGACATCGTCCTTGATCGCAGTGCGTTCGATGCGGCGGCGCAGAACCCGGCCGCCTTCGATGGCGAACCCCTGCGGCCTTACAACGCCGCGCCCGATGCGCTGCTGCTCAATTTCAAGTCCCTGGTGATGACCTTCACGCCCCACGGGGGACAGGCGCAGGTGCATGTCGAGCCGCCGCTCGCGGGTGTGCAGTTCCCGGCGAGCGTGCCTTTGGCCGGCGCCGAGTGCGGCGACTGGCGCGGCGGCCTGCGGGCGGACTTCAGCGACCCGTCGCGCATCCGTTTTGCGGGCGCGTATCCCGCGGCCTGTGGCGAGCGCGTCTGGCCGGTGGCCTACGCGGACGCCCGCGGCTATGCGGCGCGCGCCATCGGCGGACTGTGGCAGCAAGCGGGCGGCGCCCTCGGCGGGCAAGTGCGGGAGGGGCTGGTCCCCGCCGGTCTCGCCCCCGCATTCGAAATCGCGTCGCCGCCCCTCGCGGAAATCATCCGCGACGTGAACAAGTACAGCAACAACGTGATGGCGCAGCAGGTCTTCCTCACGCTGAGCCTGCAGCAAAAGGGCACGGGCACGCTGGAAGGCTCGCGCGAGGTGCTGCGCCAGTGGTGGCAGGGCCGCATCGGCCCGGGCGAGGCGCCCACGTTCGACAACGGCTCCGGCCTCTCGCGCGACGAGCGCACCACGGCCCAGCAGCTGGCCCGCCTGCTGCAAATTGCCTGGGCCTCACCCTTGATGCCCGAATTGATGGCCTCCCTGCCGGTGACCGGCGTGGACGGCACGATGCGCCGCTCCCACGCCAAGGGCGCGGGGCTCGCCCACCTGAAGACCGGCAGCCTGCGCGATGTGACCGGGGTGGCGGGCTATGTGCACGGCCCGAATGGCCGGCGCTATGTGCTGGTCGCCATCGCCAACCACCCCCAGGCCGGCGCGGCCCGGCCCGCCATCGAAGCGCTCATCGACTGGACCGCACGCGAACCCACACCCCCCTGACCCGGGTTGGGAGGCGCCTCCCCATTTCAGCCTGGGGGTTACCCCGCTGCGCCGCCGGCGAACTCCGATCTAACATGCCTGATGACAAAACGAACGATCGTTCTATTTTCACGGGAGCATCGATGAGATCCATGAGACTGAAGCTGGCGGCGCTGGGCGCGGCCGTGGTGCTGGCCGCCTGCGGCGGCGGCGATTCCGGGTTCGACTTCACGTCCACCGTGTCGTTCGGCGACAGCCTGAGCGACGTGGGCACCTACAAAGTCGGCACCATCGCCGCCGTCGGCGGCGGCAAATGGACCGTGAACGGGTCCACGGCGATGAACTGGACGGAAATCGTGGCTGCCGGCGCGGGTACGCCGGCGCCCTGCGCCGCGCAGACCGGCCTGCTCACGAACATCCCCGGACTGGTCGGCGCCCCCGTGACGGACGTGCCCGGTTGCCTGAATTACGCGCAGGGCAGCTCGCGTGTGAGCCAGCTGTTCGCGCCCAACTCGGCCACCCTGCAGGCGGCGCCCTTCAACCAGGTCAACCTGGGCCTGCTGGCCGTCCCCATCACCACCCAGATGAGCCGGCACCTGGCCAACGTGGGCGGCGCCTACTCGGGCACCGAACTCGTCACCGTGCTGGCGGGCGGCAATGACCTCTTCATGAACTTCGGCGGCGTCGCGAGCGCGGCCGCCGGCGGCGCCACCGCCGTGGGTGGCGCCATCGCCGCGGGCTGGTCGGCCGAGGTGCAAGCCAGCGTCTCGGTCGGCGGCACCACCGCCACCAATGCCGCGATCAACGCGGCCGTGGCCGGCATGGGCGCGGCCGGCGCCGAACTGGCCACCCTGATCAAGACCCAGGTCGTCGCCAAGGGCGCACGCTTCGTGGTGGTCGTCAACCTGCCCGACGCGAGCGAAAGCCCCTTCGGCCAGTCGCTGGACGCGCAGACCCGCGGCCTGCTGACCACCCTCATCACCACCTTCAACAGCCAATTGCAGACCGGCCTGAGCGGCGCGAACGTGCTCTACGTCGATGCCTACGCCCGGGGTCGCCAGCAGACCGCGAACCCGGCGCAATTCGGCATCACCAACCTGACCACGCCCGCCTGCAGCACCACCTCGCCGAACAACCCGCTGCAGGGCTCCTCACTCGCGTGCACCAGCGCCAGCACCGTGGCGGCCGACACCAGCGGCTTTCTGTACGCCGACAGCGTGCACCCGACGCCCCTGGGCTACCGGCTGCTCGGGGACTACGTGCTGGCGCAGATGCGGGCGGTCGGATGGCTGTGACCTGAACGTCCGAGGGCAATTCGCCCCGCCCCATGAAAAAGCGCCCCGCAGGGCGCTTTTTTTCATGCGTCGCCGCTCACCAGCGGTCGCGAATGCGGGAATAGGCGTACTCGCCGAACTTGCGGTGCGCCTCCGGCCCCAGGTACACAGCATCGGCGAACATGTAGCCGGCATAAGCCGCGCCCGTGAGGATCGTGCTCGTGGTGCACTGCGCAGAGTTGACCTGGCCGGTGCCGATGCCGATGCCATTGCCCGGATCGATGGACGTGCAGACCACATCGGTGGCGTTCGTCAGGCCGTAGCTCGACGGGCTGGCCTGCATCAGATTGAACAGCAAGGCGGCATCGACGTAGAGCACATTGGCACCGAGATCGACGATGGACACCAGCATCTCCTCGTTGAACTTGCTGCTGGCCTCCGTCAGCAGGCTGGTCTGGCCGATGGCGGTCGCCCAGGGCGACCGACCCAGGTGGTAGGTGCCGACCACCACCACGTGCTTGCCACCGGCCTGCACCAGGCGGCGAACCTGCGCGCCGAGGTCGCGGCCCGCCTGCTGCACGTTGGCCAGTGCCTGGGCGCTGCTCTGGGTGGGGGAGACCTTCAACGCTTGCTGCATTTCGGCAATGACATCGGCGGTGCCCGCATTCACCACGATCAAGTCGTTGCTCCCGAGGGTGCCCGCGGCCAGGAACGCGTCGATCTGCTCCTTGACCGTGAAGGTGGCGGTGCCGCCAGCGGCGTCGGGCTTGGCCACGACTCGGGCATTGCCCGTCGCGTAAGAAGTGCCACCGGCCGACTGAGCCGTGAGCGACACAGCGAAGCTCGAAGCCACCTGCAAGGTCCAGATATTGACGCTGCCGTCGTTGACCGTGTAGCGGGTGCCGCCCTGGCCCACGTCGCTCAAGCCGTCGCCAAAGGAAACGATGCGCGTGGGCTGCAGCTGCGATTCGATGGTTCCCGAGCCGCAGGCCGCCAGCAAGAGTGCCGAAGCCGAGGCGAGCGCCACGAAGGCACGGCGCGTCCAGTTACAAGACATGAAAGGTTCTCCAATAAGGCTGGCGGGTAGTTTAACGAGGCGCCGGTGCGCCCCGGTTCAATGGCCTCTCAGGCTCTCAGGAGGCCGCGGCCCGGCGCAGCCGGTCGCGCACGCCTTCCCACTCGGGCGCATCAGGCGGCGATTCGACCCAGATCAGCTGCACGCCTTGATCGTCGAATTCGCGCAGCACGGCGAACAGCTGGCGCGCCGTTTCCACCGCGTCGTCCGGCATGCGACGGCGCAGCACGCGGGCGGAGGGCGTGTGCAGGATGGCCCGCGAATAGATGGCGATGCCGGCCGCCTGGTCGCCGAGCAGGTCGAGCCCCGCCTGCAGCGAAGCAGCATCCATCAGGCGAACCCGGGCCTTGGGCGCATAGTGCGACTCCAGTGTTCCCGAGGCGCGCGGCGCATGGTCCGCCATCTCGTCCGGCGAGCGCAGCCGCTCCCCGCAAACGGCTTGCACTTGCTCGCGTGTGAGCGTGCCCGGTCGCAGCAGCACGGGCACGCCGCGGGTGCAATCCACGATGGTGGACTCGATGCCCACCTGGCAGGGGCCGCCGTCGAGCACCAGCAGGCTGTCCCCGAATTCGGCCCGCACGTGCTGTGCCGTCGTGGGGCTGACGCGGCCGAACTGGTTGGCGCTGGGTGCCGCCAGCCCCAGGCAGGGCGGCTGGGCCTGGGCGCACGCCATCAACAGCGCGTGCGCCACCGGGTGCGCCGGGCAGCGCAGGCCGATCGAGCCCTGGCCCCCGGCTGCGGCCGAGGCGACGCCGTCGCGCCGGGGCAGGATCAAGGTGAGTGGCCCGGGCCAGAAGGCCTGCATGAGTTTGCGGGCGAATTCGGGCACCTCCCGGGCGAACCGGGGCACCACCGAGGCGTCGGGCACATGAACGATCAGCGGGTGGTCGCTGGGCCGGCCCTTGGCCGCGAAAATGCGGGCGACGGCCGAGTCGCTGGACGCATCCGCCCCCAGGCCATAGACGGTCTCCGTGGGAAAAGCCACCAGCTCGCCGCGCACGAGGGCGCGCGCGGCCTGGTCGATCGCAGCGGCGGCGGCGCCGTCGAGAATCATGGTGCGCCCCTCAGAACGCCTCGATGCCCAGCAGCTTCGCGGC
>DATILF010000034.1:0-7198 GCA_035476755.1 Ramlibacter sp. | reverse complement strand
GTGAACTCAAGCAGCCAGCTTGGCCTTGACTTGCTCCACGATGCCGGCAAAAGCGGCCTTGTCATGCACGGCGATATCGGCCAGGACCTTGCGGTCGATCTCGATGCCGGCCTTGCGGATGCCGTTGGCGAACTGGCTGTACGTCATGCCCAGTTCACGGGCAGCCGCGTTGATACGGGCGATCCAGAGCTGGCGGAACACGCGCTTCTTGGTGCGGCGATCGCGGTAGGCATATTGCCCCGCCTTCATCACCGCTTCCTTGGCGATCCGGAATACGTTGCCGCGGCGGCCGCGGAAGCCCTTGGCAAGGGCGAGAACCTTCTTGTGGCGGGCGCGAGCCGTTACACCACGTTTGACGCGAGGCATGTGATTTCTCCTTGTTCGTCAGTGATTACAGGCCGGCAAACGGCAGCATCTGTGCCATGTGACCCATGTTGGTCTCATGCACCGACACCGAACCGCGCAGGTGGCGCTTGTTCTTGGTGGTCTTCTTGGTCAGGATGTGACGCTTGAAGGCTTGGCCGCGCTTGACGGTACCACCGGGACGAACGCGGAAACGCTTCTTCGCTCCGCTCTTGGTCTTCATCTTGGGCATGTGAATGCTCCTTTTACGTTGTGCTCGTGAGGCGCCGCGAATGCATTCCGCGTCTTGTAGGCCCCGAGCCACTTTTTTGTGGCGAGTTTCGAAAAACTCGCCGTGGAAAGCGAAACGCTCTCCATCATCGCCTCACCGGCGACCGGCCGATGAAGCTTTGATTGCGCCCCCGAAGGGGCCTTCATTCTTACGCCGAAGCCGCTTGCGGGGCTTCAGCCGCGGGCTTCACAGCCACTTTTCTCTTGCCGGGCGCGATCATCATGATCATCTGCCGGCCTTCCAGCTTGGGAAACTGCTCGACGATGATGATGTCCGCCAGCTCGTCGCGGATGCGGTTCAACAGCGCCATGCCGATTTCCTGGTGCGTGATCTCGCGGCCGCGGAACCGCAGCGTGATCTTGCACTTGTCGCCTTCGGCCAGGAAGCGCCGGATGTTGCGCATCTTGATGTTGTAGTCACCGTCGTCGGTGCCCGGCCGGAATTTGACTTCCTTGATTTCGATGACCGTCTGCTTGGCTTTCGCTTCCGCCGCCTTCTTCTGCTCCTGGTACTTGAACTTGCCGTAGTCCATCAAGCGACAGACCGGCGGGTTCGCCGTGGCGGCAATTTCAACCAGATCGACATCCAGCTCGCCCGCCATTCGCAGCGCCTCGCTGAGACTGACAATTCCCAGCGGTTCGTTTTCGGGGCCCGAGAGGCGGACTTCCGGGGCCATGATTTCCCGGTTCAGGCGGTGCTTGCGCTCCTCGCGGTGGCGACGGTCGCGAAATTCAGTAGCGATGGTCCAGATCCTTTCAAAACTCTGCTATCCAAAGAATAGCGAAACCGCCCCAATACGCGCGGGCAAGAGCATCATTCGTTCAAAAATCAGCTTTTGTCCAGGATGTCTTTCGCGACTCTTTCGGAGAACGCGGCAAGAGGCATCACACCAAGGTCCTGGTTGCCCCGGGCGCGCACCGCGACGGCACCGGCTGCCTTCTCTTTCTCGCCCACGACGAGGATGAAAGGCAGCTTTTGCATCGAATGCTCGCGTATTTTATACGTTATTTTCTCGTTGCGCAGGTCAAGCTCAACCCTAAGCCCTTGATTTTGCAGCGTTTTGGCCACGTCCCGGGCGTAATCGGCCTGTGAATCGGTGATGTTGAGCACCACGACCTGGGTCGGCGCGAGCCAGACGGGGAGCGCGCCGGCATGCTGCTCGATCAGAATGCCGATGAATCGCTCGAGGCTGCCGACGATCGCGCGATGCAGCATCAGCGGGCGATGGCGAGCCCCGTCCTCGCCCACGAATTCGGCATCGAGGCGCTCGGGCATGTTGGGATCGACCTGGATCGTGCCGCACTGCCACTGGCGGCCGATCGCGTCCTTGAGTGTGTATTCGATCTTCGGGCCGTAGAAGGCACCCTCGCCCGGCGCCACCTCGAAATGGCAGCCCGAGCGCCGCAGGCTTTCCATCAGCGCGTGTTCGGCCTTGTCCCAGGCCTCATCCGTGCCGATCCGCGCGTCGGGCCGGGTGGCCACCTTGTAGATGATGTCGCTGAAACCGAAATCCTTGTACACCTTCTGGAGCAATGCGGTGAAGGCCGCGCACTCCTCCAGGATCTGGTCTTCGGTGCAGAAGATGTGGCCATCGTCCTGGGTGAAGCCACGCACGCGCATGATGCCGTGCAGGCCGCCGGTGGGCTCATTGCGGTGGCACTGCCCGAACTCGCCATAGCGCAGCGGCAGGTCGCGGTAGCTCTTGATGCCCTGCTTGTAGATCAGGAGGTGGCCCGGGCAGTTCATCGGCTTGAGCGCGTAGTCGCGCTTTTCCGACTCCGTGACGAACATGTTCTCGCGGTACTTGCCCCAGTGCCCGGTCTTCTCCCAGAGGGATTGGTCCAGCAACTGGGGGCCCTTGACCTCCAGGTAGCCGTTGTCGCGGTACACGCGGCGCATGTATTGCTCCACCTCCTGCCACACGGTCCAGCCCTTGGGATGCCAGAAGACGACGCCGGGCGCATGGTCGTCGATATGGAACAGGTTCAGCTCGCGTCCGAGCTTGCGGTGGTCTCGCTTTTCAGCCTCCTCCAGCATGGTGAGGTACTGCTGCAGTTCGTCCTTGGACGTCCAGGCCGTGCCGTAGATGCGCTGGAGCATCTCGTTGCGGTGGTCGCCACGCCAGTAGGCGCCGGCCACCTTCATCAGCTTGAAGAACTTCAGCTTGCCCGTGCTGGGCACGTGCGGGCCGCGGCACAGGTCCTCGAAGCTGCCTTCACGGTACAGCGAGACGTCCTCGTTGGACGGGATGCCGGCGATGATCTCCGCCTTGTAGTTCTCGCCCAGGCCCTTGAAATAGGCCACGGCCTCATCGCGCGGCAGTACGCGGCGAGTGACCGGCTCGTCCTTGGCCGCCAGCTCGCTCATGCGCTTCTCGATGGCCGTCAGGTCCTCCGGCGTGAAGGGCCGCTTGTAGGCGAAGTCGTAATAGAAGCCGTTCTCGATGACCGGGCCGATCGTCACCTGCGCCTCAGGGAAAAGCTCCTTCACGGCGTAGGCCAGCAAGTGCGCCGTCGAGTGGCGAATCACGTCCAGCCCATCGGGGTCCTTGGCGGTGATGATGGCCAGGGGGCTGTCCTTGTCGATCGTGAAGCTGGTGTCCACCACCTTGCCATCGACCTTGCCGGCCAGGGCCGCCTTGGCCAGGCCCGGGCCGATCGATGCGGCGACCTCGGCCACCGTCACCGGGCCGGGGTATTCGCGTTGAGAACCATCGGGAAGCGTGATGTGAATCATGGGAATGAACGGGGAGTGAAAACAAAAAGCGCGGCCTGTAGCCGCGCTTTTGCTGGAGAACTGGAACGATCAGTGCACGCGACTACCCGGCCACTAGCGGCCGATGGATGCTTCCGGTGTAGTTCGCGGTGTCATAACCAGGGTGCCTTTCTCGCTCTTCTGGGCTGCCCGGCGGCAGCATCGGCGCGATTTTAACCCGCCGCCATGAAGCCTGCCCCGCCGCAGCGCGGGCAAGGCGTGATCACCGTCTGTTTCTCGACCTCGAAATGCTCGTTGATGTTCTCGCTGTCGATGCGCAGCTCGCCGGTGCCACTGCAGTCCGGGCACTTGGCCTGGTTCAGCTGGCTTGCGTCGAATACGCCGGTCTTGTCGTTGGATGCGGCCATGGCCCCTCCGTCAATTTGTTACAGGCCACACTCTACGACGAAAGCCCAAAATGACAAACCCCGCCTCGGCAGAGCCGGACGGGGAAATGTACGCCCGTCATTGCGGGCTTGACCCGCAATCCATGACTTCGGAAGTCATGGATTGCGGCATCAAGTCCGGCATGACAAAGTTACGCGGCCTTCTTCTCGTCGAAGAACTGAGCGTCTTCGGTCGAGCCCTTCAGCGCCGCGGTCGAGGCGTTGGCTTCGATCGTGGTGGTGACGGAGTCGAAGTAACCCGTGCCCACTTCGCGCTGGTGCTTCACGGCGGTGAAGCCACGCTCGGCGGCGGCGAATTCCTTTTGCTGCAGCTCCACGAAGGCCGTCATGTTGCTGCGCGCATAGCCGTAGGCCAGGTCGAACATGCCGTAGTTCAGGCTGTGGAAGCCGGCCAGCGTGATGAACTGGAACTTGTAGCCCATGGCGCCCAGCTCCTTCTGGAACTTGGCGATGGTGGCGTCGTCCAGGTTCTTCTTCCAGTTGAAGGACGGCGAGCAGTTGTAGGCCAACAGTTTGCCGGGGAACTTGGCGTGGATGGCGTCGGCAAACTGCTTGGCGAAGGCCAGGTCGGGCGTGCCGGTTTCGCACCAGATCAAGTCAGCGTACTCGGCGTAAGCCAGGCCGCGGCTGATGGCCTGCTCGACGCCATTCTTGCTGCGGTAGAAGCCTTCCACGGTGCGCTCACCGGTGAAGAAGGGCTTGTCGTTGTCGTCCACGTCGGTGGTGACCAGGTCGGCGGCTTCGGCATCGGTGCGGGCCAGCAGGATGGTGGGCGTGCCCATCACGTCGGCGGCCAGGCGGGCGGCGACCAGCTTGGACACGGCTTCACGGGTGGGCACGAGCACCTTGCCGCCCATGTGGCCGCACTTCTTGGCGGCGGCCAGCTGGTCTTCGAAGTGCACGCCGGCGGCGCCCGCTTCGATCATGGCCTTCATCAGCTCGAAAGCGTTCAGCACGCCGCCGAAGCCGGCTTCGGCATCGGCCACGATCGGCGCGAAGTAATCGACGAAGCCTTCGTCGCCGACGCCCTTGCCCTCGCTCCACTGGATCTGGTCGGCGCGGGTAAAGGTGGCGTTGATCTTCTTGACGACCTTCGGCACGGAGTCCACCGAGTACAGGGACTGGTCGGGGTACATCTCGCCGTTGCTGTTGGCGTCGCCGGCAACCTGCCAGCCGGACAGGTAGATCGCCTTCAGGCCGGCCTTGACCTGCTGCATCGCCTGGTTGCCCGTCAGCGCGCCCAGCGAGTTGACGAAAGGCTCGGTGTTGATCAGGTTCCACAGCTTTTCGGCGCCGCGCTTGGCCAGCGTGTGCTCCACCTGGAGCGAGCCGCGCAGCTTCACGACGTCGGCCGCGCTGTAGCCGCGCTTGATGCCCTTCCAGCGGGGATTCTCGGCCCAGTCTTTTTCGAGCTGGGCGATCTGCTGTTCGCGGTTCAGGTGGGTCCAGGATGTCATGAGGTTCACTCCGAAGTTGATTGAAAACTGGTTCCGGCGCTTGGCGATGCAAGTTGGGTGCCGATGGAGTTAACTGTAGGTCTTCTACAAGACTTTGAGAACCTCTTATGTCTTATACAAGATGTATTTTTAATATCATGCAAATCAATAACTTGCGTCGTTCATTTCTCAATATAAAAAATAATTTCTTATATTGAGAAAATTTGGCGCAGTGCAACATCTCTATTTTTCACATTGCGGAATGGCAATCACGTCCCGTGAAAAAGAATCCAGTCGCCGTGCCCGATCAGGTGCTTGTCGCGCACCCGATCGGGGTTCACCTCGTAGAGCAGGCACATCAACAAACGCCCGTCCACGTCGATGTGCAGTTCACGCTTGAAATATTCGCTGTCCTCGCCGGGGACGATCTGCTCGATGCCATCCAGCAACGCCTCGAGATCCGGCGATATCTCGTACACCTCCCCGACCACCGTCACGGCCTGCTCGCCGCCGAGCGTGAGGCCTGGATACCGGTCGATGTGGTACAGGCAGCCCTTCACCTCGCCCATGCCGACGTACCGCGGGGCGGGGTGCAGGCGGTTGATGTCGTTGCGCCCACCCCGGCGCAGCGTGCCGTAAACGAAAACATGGCGAGGCGCGGCTTCGGGCATGATCCTCCGCTTGCAGGAAAAACCGCCATTCTGAATGAGCTCGGGACCTCAACGCCTCTTTGCCTACGCCTGTCTCGCGCTCTCCATGTCGCTGGTGGGCAGCTACGTCGCTCTCTCCAAGCCGCTCGCCGCGGCGATCCCGGTGTTCCTGCTGGCCTGGCTGCGCTTTGGCATCGGCGGCCTGGCGATGCTGCACTGGCTGCGCAAGCCCGTGGACGAGGCGCCGATGTCGCGCGAGACCCAGCGCCTGGTCTTCCTGGAGTCGTTCCTCGGCAACTTCCTCTTTTCACTGTGCATGCTGTTCGGGGTGAGCCTCACTAGCGCCGTCTCCGCGGGCGTGATCATGGCCTCCATTCCCGCCGTGGTCGCCCTCCTGAGCTGGGCCTTCCTGGGCGAGCGCATCGGCCCGCGCATCTGGGGCGCGATCGCCTGCGCGGGCGCCGGCATCGCGCTGCTGGGCCTGGCCCAGCCCCAGGACGGCGCGGCCACGGCGGCTGCGGACACGGCCTGGCTGGGCAACCTGCTGATCTTCGGCGCCGTGCTGTGCGAGGCCTCCTATGCAGTGATCGGCAAGAAACTCACGGGCGCCCTCGGCCCCAAGCGCATCACGGCCCTGATCAACCTGTGGGGCTTCGCCCTGGTCACGCCGTTCGGCGCGTACATGGCCCTGCGCTTCGATTTCTCCGGCGTGCCGTCCGGCATGTGGGTGCTGCTTGTGTTCTATTCGCTCGCCGCCAGCATCTGGACCGTCTGGCTCTGGATGACGGGCCTCAGACACGTGCCGGCCGCCCAGGGCGGGGTCTTCACGGTGATGCTGCCTGTGTCGGCGGCGCTGGTCGGCGTTTTCGCGCTGGGTGAAACGCTGGGGCCGCTGCAGATGCTGGCCTTTGCGCTTGCACTGGCCGGCGTGGTGCTGGCCACCGCGCCGGTCAGAGCAGCGCGGTAGCGCTCACCACGATGCCGTCTTCGTCGGCATAGAGCCAGTCGCCGGGGCGCACGGGCACGCCTTGGATCTCCACCGCCAGATCGCGCTGGCCTTCGCCGCGCTTGGTGGAACGCATCGGCATCAATGCCAGCGCCTTGATGCCGATGCCCGCGGCAGCCAGCTCGGCGGCATCGCGCACGGCACCATCCACCACGATGCCGGCCCAGCCGTTCTTCGCCGCGGCCAGGGCGAGGTTGCCGCCCACCAGGGCGCGCCGCACCGAGCCGCCCCCCTCCACCACCAGCACGCGGCCCTCGCCGGGCGAATTCACCGCTTCGCGGATGCGCGAGTTGTCCTCGAGCGCGCGGAGG
>DATILF010000033.1:0-8577 GCA_035476755.1 Ramlibacter sp. | reverse complement strand
CCGCACCCAGGCCCTGGGCGGCTTCAAGAGCGGCGAGATCCGCGCGCTGGTCGCCACCGACATCGCCGCCCGTGGCATCGACATCGACGAGCTGCCGCACGTGGTCAACTACGAAATCCCGAACGTGCCGGAAGACTACGTGCACCGCATCGGCCGCACCGGCCGCGCGGGCAACGAAGGCGCCGCCGTGAGCTTCGTCTGCCTGGACGAAGAAGGCTGGATGCAGGAGATCGAACGCTTCACCAAGCAACGCATTCCCAGCGTCGTGATCGAAGGCTTCGGCCCCGAGCCGGACGAGCGCGGCGAGCCCATCGCCATGGGCCGCCAGACCATCTGGGGCGGCGCGGGCAAGCCGCCCAGCCGTGAAGTGATGATGGCCGCGGCCAAGGCCGCCCGCCAGGAAATGATGCAGCGCATCCGCGACAACAAGGCCGCGGACGGCGCCCGTGGCGGCGACCGCTCGGCCAAGCCCAAGCAGCCGCAGGGCCAGCGCAGTGCGAATGGCTACGGCAACGGCGGCGGAAATGGCGGCGGCCGCAATGGCAACGGGGCCCGCAACGGCAACGGCAACGGCAACGGCCAGGGCGCACGCCCGCCGCAGAACCGCCAGGCTCAGGGCGGGCGTCCGGCGCACGGCCATTCGCCGCGCCACGGCGACGACGCGCAGCCGCGCGATGGGGCGCACAATAGCAGCAGCCCCTTCGTACAACGCGACGCACCCGTGAGGCACACCGATGGACAACCCGACCCCCTGCGCACCAGCGTCGACAGCATGGGCGGGCGCGGGCGCCGCGGTGGTGGCGGCGGCGGTGGCGGCCGGTCGAACCGTTCTGGTGGCGGGGGCTTCGGGCCTCGTGGGCCGGGAAATCCTGCAAGGACTTTTGGCCGATGATTCAGTGCTGGCGGTCCATTCGCTGGGCCGCCGCGAACTGCCCCTGCGGCATCCCAAACTGACCCAGTACCGGGTCGATTTCAAGGCCTTGCCCGCGCTGCCCCGCGTGGGCGAGGCCTTCGTCGCTCTGGGCACCACGATCAAGGTCGCCGGCAGCCAGCAAGCGTTCCGCGCCGTGGACTTCGACGCGGTTGTCGCGGTGGCCCGGGCGGCGCACGCGGCGGGCGCCAGGCGGTTCGGCGTGGTCAGCGCCATGGGCGCGAACGCGCGCTCATCCATCTTCTACAACCGGGTCAAAGGCGAGATGGAGGAGGCGCTGTCGGCATTCGGCTTCGACGCGCTGGTGATCGCGCGCCCGTCGTTCCTGGCGGGCGATCGCCAAGCCCTCGGGCAGCCCGTGCGTTCAGGCGAAAAGCTCGCGCTTCGCGTGTCGAGGCTGCTGGCGCCGCTGATTCCATCGAACTACGCCTCGATCGACCCCAAGGCGGTGGCGTTGGCGCTGCTCAAACGGCTGCCGCAGGCACGAGACCGGCAGGTGCTGCTCTCCGGTGAAATGCAGAAGGCGTCAGCCGAGGCCTGACGCCTTCTGCTCGGACTCAGGCGAGCTTGATGTGAGGCGCCGGAACATTCAGGCGCGGCAGGCGCTTGCGCGAGACCAGCACCTGCTCGATGTCTTCGCGGGCCGCGTCGATCAGTACCAGGATGGCTTTTTCGGCCTTGGCGCAGTTGTGAGCCACCACGGCATCCAGCACCGCGCGATGAAGTGGCAGCGAACTTCTGGGGCCGTCCTTGCGGGTGGTGGAAATCTCGAAACTGGTCCGCAACAGCGCACCGAGCGCCTGGCTCATCTGCACGATCATGCGGTTGCCGGAGGCGCGCAGCAGGCCCTGGTGAAAACGCAGGTCGTGTCGGACGTAGTCGCCACCCTCCTCCACCGCCTTGCGCATGCCTTCATAGGCCGCTTCTATCTCGGCAATGTCTTGCGGCGTCGCGCGTTCGGCGGCCATGCGCACAGCGGCGGGCTCCACCACGCGCCGCAGGTCCTGAAGGTCGCGCAGGAACTCCGGCGTCAGGCCCGCCCGGGACTGCCACATGATGACATCGGGGTCGAACCAGTTCCATTGATCGGATGGCAACACCCGAGTGCCCACCTTGGGCCCGCTGCTGACCAGGCCCTTGGCGATCAGCGATTTCACGGCCTCGCGCACCACGGTGCGGCTGACGCCCAGTTCCTCGCAAAGCATGGGCTCCGGAGGAATCGGCGCACCAGCGCCATAACGGCCCGCCACGATTGCGGCACCCAGATGATCCACCGTGTTGCCGTGGACGTTCCTGATCATGCCGGCTTGCATATTCATCCGCGCACGAATGCCGTGACCAGCGGGTCGGCGCCCACCTGGCGGCTCCAGTGGCCGTGCACTTGCACATCGAAGGTGGCGCCCGCGGGCAACAGATCGGCCGAATAGAAATGCTGCCCCGGCGCGAAGATGCGCGAAGTCCCGTCCTGCAGGCCGATCTCCATCTGGCCGCCCAGGATGAACACCCACTGCGGATGCGTCGAGCAGTGGAACTGGCTGCGAAAGCCCACCGGGCTCAGGCGCAGCTGCAGGCCTTCGGCGGGCAGCAGGGGCGACAGCAGTGCCTGGGGCGAACCCTCGCTCAAGGCGACGGTCTCCTCGCGAAACCGCGCGCGCCCATCATCCGCGGTGTACAGAATCACCTTGGTGAACACGCTCATGCCACCTCCTCGGCGAAGGCCAATTGGACTTTCATCGCATGGCGCTTGTCGCCGGCCAGCTGGAAGGCCTCGGTGGCGCGATCGAAGGCGACCACGTCGGAGACGACCGGGCGGCCATCGACCAAACCCTGGTTCAGGAAGGCCACGGCGACCGCAAACTCCTCGTGGAAGCGGAAGGTCCCGCGCAGCTCGAGCTCTTTGGCCACGAGCGTGTTCATGGGCATCGAGATATTGCCTCCCAAGCCCACGGTGACGATCACGCCGCGCGGCGCGACCACGTCCAGGCCGGCGATCAGCGCCTTCTCACTGCCCGAAGCTTCGAACATCACGTCGAAGGCGCCCTTGTCGGCCGCGAACGGCGCGAGGCCTTGGGGATCCAGCGCGAGATTGACGCCCAAGTCCGCGCCCATCTTCCTGGCGCAAGCCAGCGGCAGCTCGGCGAGGTCCGCCGCGACAATCTGCGCCGCGCCCGCACGCCGCAGGCCGGCGATCAGCAGGCTGCCGATCGGACCGCAGCCCGTGACCAGCACGCGCTTGCCGAAGACCGAGCCGGCGCGCGCGATCGCGTGCAGGCCCACCGAGAGGGGTTCGGCCAGCGCGGCTTGCGACAATGCCAGGCTGTCGGCCACCGGGTACGCCTGGGTGGCGTCGATCACCAGCATTTCGCGGAAAGCGCCCTGCACGTGCGGAAAGCGCATCGCGCTGCCGTAAAAACGCATGTCCGCGCAATGGTTGTGCTGGCCGCGCTGACAAAAGCGGCAGGCGCCGCAGGGGCGCGACGGCGAGATGGCGATGCGCTGGCCGGCGCGCAAGCCCGTGACCTCACTGCCCACTTCCTCGATCACGCCCGACACCTCGTGCCCCAGCACCATGGGCTCCTTGATGCGCACGGTGCCGAAGCCGCCATGCTGGAAGTAGTGCAGGTCGGAGCCGCAGATGCCGCCGTAGGCCACGCGCACGCGAAGCTGACGGGGCCCCAGCGGCTCAGGCGCCTGGTCGTCCAGGCGCAGGTCGAGGGGGGCATGGCAAACGATGGCGCGCATGATTTGACTTTCGATCCGGTGGGCGGGGCGGGCGATCTACAGTTGCGCGGTGACGCCGCCATCCACATAAAGAATATGGCCGTTGACGAAGCTGGAGGCATCGCTGGCCAGGAATACTGCGGCACCACCGAGTTCAGCAACTTCGCCCCAGCGCCGGCTGGGCGTGCGCCCGGTCAGCCAACTGCTGAATTTCTCGTCCGCCACCAGCGCCGCGTTCAGCTCCGTCTTGAAGTAGCCGGGGCCGATGCCGTTGACCTGGATGCCGTAAGGCCCCCAGTCCACGGCCATGCCCTTGGTCAGCATTTTCAGGCCGCCCTTGCTCGCCATATAGGGCGCGATGCCGGGGCGTCCCAACTCGCTTTGCACCGAACAGATGTTGATGATCTTGCCGCGTTCGCGCGGGATCATTTTACGGGCGACGGCCTGCCCGACCAGGAACGCGCTGTCCAGATTGGTCTGCATGAGCGTGTGCCAGTCTTCCAGCGAAAACTCATGCAACGGACGGCGGCGCTGCATGCCGGCGTTGTTCACCAGGATGTCGATGGCGCCGATGCCGGCCTCGATCTCTTCGACGGCCGCTTGCACGGCTGACGGGTCGCAGACATCGAATGCGCGAGCATGAACCTGCAGCCCTTCGCCGCGCAACACGCCAGCCGCCTGTTCGAGCTTATCGACGCCGCGCGCATTGAGCACCACCACGGCGCCCGCCTGCCCGAGCGCCCGCGCCAGGCCGAAACCGATGCCGGCGGACGAGCCCGTGACAAGCGCCACGCGTGCGTCGAGCCTGAATGAGGAAGAGATCATTTCAGTTCAGTCCAGCCGGTTGCCGGCGGTGGCATCGAAGACGTGCGCCTTGCCGGGTGCAATCATCAGGCGGACGACGTCGTCCGGGGCCACCGCAGTGCGGCCATGCAGCACGACGACGAGCCGCGCCGCGCCCACTTCAAGCAGGAGTTCGGTTTCGGCGCCGGTCGGTTCGACCACGATCACCTTGGCCGGTATGCCGTCGCCCGAGGTCGCCACGGAGATGTCCCCCGGCCGCACGCCGTAATGCACCGCCTGCCCATCGACCGCTCGCGACAGGCCTATCGGCCAGCGCTGGCCTTCAGACTCGACCCAGGCCCGGCCCTCGGCCGTACGAAGCGTTCCTTCCAGCACGTTCATGGCCGGCGAGCCGATGAACTGCGCCACGAACAGATTGCGCGGCCGGTCGAACAGCTCCAGCGGCGTGCCGATCTGTTCGATGATGCCGTCATGCATGACCACGATGCGGTCGGCCATGGTCATGGCCTCGATCTGGTCGTGGGTGACGTAGACGGTGGTGGTCTTCAGGCGCTGGTGCAGCGCCTTGATCTCCGCGCGCATGGCCACCCGCAGCTTGGCGTCGAGGTTGGACAGGGGCTCGTCGAACAGGAACACCTTGGGGTCGCGCACGATGGCGCGCCCCATGGCCACGCGCTGGCGCTGCCCACCGGACAGCTCCCGGGGAAAGCGGTCCAGCATCGTGTCCAGATTGAGGATGCGAGCGGCGTTCGCGACTCGCTGGCTGATCAGGCCCTTGTCGGCCTTGCGCAGCTTGAGGCTGAAGCCCAGGTTGTCGCTCACCGTCATGTGCGGGTAGAGCGCGTAGCTCTGGAACACCATGGCGATGTCGCGGTCCTTGGAGTCGACCTCATTGACGACGCGGCCGTCGATGGCGATCTCACCGGCGGTGATTTCCTCCAGCCCGGCCAGCATCCGCAACAAGGTGGACTTGCCGCAGCCCGAGGGACCCACCATCACCACGAACTCGCCATCGGCGATGTCGAAGCTGATGCCGTGGATGATCTTGAATTTGCCGAAGTTCTTTTCGACGGCGCTAAAGGAAACTGCTGCCATATCCGTGCCTTATCGTGGAGCTGCCGTGGAACCGGCTTTGCCGGGCCACTGGCTGCGCCCCCTTGAGGGGGAGAGGGCGAAGCCCGAGGGGGCATCGCCGAAGGCGCTTCGGGGGTGGGTCATGATTTGACGGCGCCGGCCGTCAGGCCCGTCACCATGTAGCGCTTGAAGGCGTAGTAGATGGCCGCCGGAGGCAGTGCGTAAACGAAGCCGGTGGCCATGAGCAGTTCCCAGGGCGAATCGTCCGCCGCCAGGAAGTTGCCCAGCGCCACCGCAAGCGTGAGATCGGTTTCGTTGGACAGCAGCAGGAAGGCGTACAGGTACTCGTTCCAGGCCAGCAGCAGCGCATAAGTGCCCACCGCCACCAGCGAAGGCACCATGAGGGGCAGGTACACCAGGAAGAACAGCTGCATGGGCGTGGCCCCATCCATGCGCGCGGCCTCGTCGAGTTCGAAGGGCAGCTTGTCGGAGGCTTGCTTCAGCACCCAGATGCAGTAAGGCGAAGCGATGGTCACCATGGCCAGCACCAGCGACCACTTGTTGTTGAGCAAGCCGTAGTTGGCCATGGTCTTGTACATGGGCACCGCCAGAAACGCCGCCGGGATGAAATACGTGAACAGCGCCATGTTCATCACCGTGCGGCCACCGCGCACCTTCAGGCGGCTGATGGCGAACGCGGCCGTGGTGGCCACCAGCAGGGTGATCACGCCCACGGCAATCGCGATCATCAGGGAGTTGCCCAGCTGGAGCCAGAAGTGGCCCAGGTAGAAATGCTTCTGGTTGAAAACTGTGTCGAAGTTCTGCAGCGTCGGGTTCTTGGGCCACAAGCGCCCGGACGTGGCCGAATCGCGCTCGGAGATCGCGAACAGGAACATGTGGTAGACGGGAATGATCGTCCACAGGAACACCGGGATGCCGATCAGGAGCAGCTTGGCTTCGGCCGTGACCGTACGCAGGGTGATCCTCATTTGGACAATCTCTTCATCATGAAGTACACCAGCGGGAGCACCAGGGGCAGTGCCACCACGATCGAGGCCATCGCCACGTCGACCTGATCCAGGCGAAGGTAGCGGATGCCGAGCGTCGCGAGCACGTGCGTGAGGTCCGCCGGTCCACCGCCCGTGAGCAGGTAGACGCTGTTGAAGTCCCCCAGGGTCCAGATCGCCGACAGGATGGTGGATGTCACATACAGCGTGCGCATCGAGGGCCACGTGATATAGCGGAACTTCTGCCAGCTGGTGGCGCCGTCCACCGACGCGGCCTCGTACTGCTCGCCCGGAATCGCCAGGCGCCCCGCGATCAGGATCAGCGTCCAGAACGGAAGCGATTTCCAGATGTGCATGAGCATGGAGAACGACAACGCGAGCGTCGGATCATTCAGCCAGTTCGGCCCGTCCAGGCCGGTCAATCTGAAAATCGTGGAATTGATGACGCCCCACTCGGGATTGAGCATGAAGCGCACCGACAGGATGGTGGGGATGGACGGCACGGCCCAGGGCAGGATGAACAGCACCGACAGGGCCTTGATCCACCAGCGCGTCTGGATGAAGAAACCGGAAAGCAGCAGAGCGACCATCATCTTCACGTTGATGGCCACCACGAGAAAAACCAGCGTGTTGACCGCGCTGCGAAAGAAGATCGGGTCGTCGAACAGCTTCGTGTAACTGGCCGGATGGCGCGCCAGCCACAGGCCGTAGCCCACCGGATACAGCACCAGGATCAGGAACACGAGCAGGTAGGGCACGACCAGCAGGCGCCCCCACAGCTCGTACTGCGTCAGGGCACGAGGCGGCCGGGCCGCCACGGATATCGGTGCGGTTGCAGCTTGGGTCATTTGCTGGAAGGCCAGGGGCCCTCGCCCCCGGCCCCTTGCTTGAAGCTCAGTTCGCTACCGCCTTGATCCGGGCGATCATCTCGTCGGTGGCCTTGTCCACCGGCACCTTCTCGCTGAGGATGCGGTTCGCCGCCTTGGCCCACACGTTCTCGTTGTTCAACACCGTGAACTTGTAATTCTTGGTGAATTCGAATGGCGTGGTGCCGGACATGAACTGGTTGTAGACGGCGAGGCGGTGCGGATCGGTCTTCCAGAAGGCGCTCTGCTGCGCGGCCTTGGTCACCGGGAACCAGCGCCCGAGCGAGCCTTCCACGTAAGGCGTGAGGTTGGCGTCGTCGAGCATGAAGGCCACGAATTTCTTGGCGCCTTCCTTGTTCTTGGCATCCTTGAAAATCACCCCGGTCTTCACCGCCGCGCGATAAACCATCTTGGAGCCGTCCGGCTTGTTGGGGAAACCCGCCGTGGCAATCAGTTCGGTGTAGTTCTTCTTGGCCGTTGCGCGCTGCGCCTCCGTCAGCGTGGCGTTGTTCATGTCATCCAGCCATTTGGCCACGATGGAAATCGTGGCGTTGTGGGTCAGCACGGTCGTCTTGTTGTGGAAGGCCACGTTGTTTTCCGGGTCCTTCCAGTTGGTGGATGACGGCGGCGTGCAGCCCTTGGCATAGACCTGCGTATAGTCGGTCAGCGCATTGATGAGGCCCTGGCGCACGGAGGGGTCGTCCACCAGCAGCTTGCCGGAATCGTTGACCAGCTTGACGTTGTGGGCGTCCATGAACGTCAGGAAGGAAAAGAAGGAGTCGCTGGAGTCCACGCCCAGGGGCTGGCCGATGCCGAAGGCGCGGTTGCCGGTCTTTTGCCGATAGCCGGTCTGTACCTTGTCGCACCAGAAGCTCCAGTAGCCCTTCCAGTCTTTCGGGATGTCGCTTTCCTTGAAGCCCGCATCGGCCAGCATATCCTTCCAGTACTGGATGTGCATGGTCTGCTGCTTGATGGGGTAGGCGTAGTAGGCGCGCTTGTTGCTGGCGTTGTTGAAGAGGAAGGTGGTCGACAGCGCCGAGGGCTCGAACTTGCCGCGGATCGGGTCGATGATGCTGGAGACGTCCTCCAGCTTGCCGTCGTAGGCCCACTTGGCCGTGACCTGGAAATCGTAGACGTCGCCATACGCGACATCGGGCACGTTGCCCGCGTCCAG
>DATILF010000032.1:0-1675 GCA_035476755.1 Ramlibacter sp. | reverse complement strand
TCCGACCAGGAATCGCTGGAAGGCGGCGACAGCCAGCGCCAGCGCATCATCGACCTGGGCCTGCACTACAACCTGCTGACGCAATACACCAGCTTCCTCGCGGTGGACCATGTGGTGCGCAACGCCGCGCCGCAAGCCGCGGCCAGTATCAACCAGCCCTCGCCCATGCCGCAGGGCGTGAGCAACCTGGCCATTGGCGCCGAAGTGCCCGGCACACCCGAGCCAGGTGCCTGGGGCGCGATGGCCGTGCTGCTCTCTGTCCTGGCGATGCTGGCGCGCCGCGCCCGCCGCCACGATGCCCGCCGCTTCACCGCCTGAGAAGGAACGCAGATCATGATTGCGACTCGCCTGCTCCAGGTGCCCACGATCGTGCGCGCGGGCATCCGCATCGATACCGCCCCGGCCGGCCTTTGGCTGGGACTGCTTGCGCTGGCGCTCTGGCCCACCGCATGGTGGATGGGCCGGCGCATGCTGGACGGCTCGGACGAGCCGCTGGGACTGCTGGCGCTGGGCGCGCTGGGCGCCATCGTCTGGCGGTGCCGCGCACGGCTGCGTGCGGCGCCGCGCCTGCCATGGCTGGCGTTCGCTCTGGGCGCGGCGGTGGTCTCCAGCGCGTCGCTGGGCCAGCTGCCCCCGCTCGTTTCTTCGCTGATCGGCCTGGCGGCCCTGGGCGCGGGCCTCGCGGCCTTCCTGCCCAGCGCCATCGCCAGCGCGCCGGTGTTCGGCTTGTCGATGCTCTCCCTGCCATTGCTGGCGTCCTTGCAGTTCTACGCCGGCTATCCGCTGCGGGTGATCACGGCCGAAGCGAGCCGCTGGTTGCTGGCGCCCGGCTTCATGGTGGAGCGCAGCGGCGCCAGCCTGCGGGTGGACGGCCAACTGATCATCGTGGACGCACCATGTTCGGGTGTGCAGATGCTGTGGCTGGGCTATTTCACCGCCTGCGTGGTGGCACTGCACTCGGGCAGCCGCAACGCGCGCTTCCTCACTCGCCTGCCCGCGGTCAGCGCGATCGTCCTCGCGGGCAACGTGGTGCGCAACACCCTGCTCGTCACCTTCGAAGCCTCCGGTTGGCATGTGGGCGGCGCAGCCCACGACGCGGTCGGCCTGTTGGTGCTGGCCGCTGTGTGCGTGGCCATCACCAAGGTGATGCACCAACCGCAAGGACAAGGCCATGTTTGACAACACCTTCCTCAACCGCGTGCTGTTCAAGCTGCTGTGCGCGCTGCTGCTGCCCAGCTGTGCCCTGTGGGGCGTGATCGAGGCCACGGCCGCCCCGCGCGCCATGCCCATGCCTCAGGCCTTCGAGCTGCCACGCCAGTGGCAGGGCCAGTCCTTGCGCCCGCTGGCCCTGAGCGACGTGGAGCAGCGCTTCGCCCGCCAATTCCCCGGCACGCTCGCGCGCATGACCGACGGCCATCAGGTGCTGGTGCTGCGCGCCGTGCACCGGCCCACGCGCATGCTGCACCCCGCCGCCGATTGCTACCAGGGGCTCGGCTACGCCATCGCGCGCCAGCAGTTGCAGCAGGACGGCGACGGCCGGCTCTGGCGCTGCTTCGACGCCGAGCGCGGCGGCCAGCGCCTGCGCGTGTGCGAACGCATCGTGGACGCCCAGGGCGCAGGGTTCACCGATGCCTCGGCCTGGTACTGGGCCGCACTGCTCGGCCAATCGCAGGGG
>DATILF010000031.1:0-5261 GCA_035476755.1 Ramlibacter sp. | reverse complement strand
CACGCTGACGTCGTTGTAGCAGCTGTAGCCGGCGATGTGCTTCCAGGCATCCGCCTCGGCGATGTCGCGGCCGCCCTCGCCGATGATGACGGCGAGCTCGCCTTCCCAGTCCAGCGTTTCGGACACCCGCGGCCGCACGACGGGCTGGCCGTGCGCCACCTGCGAGCGCCACACGCGCAGGAAGATCGGCGGGAAGTCGGACAGCTCGCGCTGCAGGCCGGCGGCGAGTGCCTCCTGGTGGTGGTCCATGTAGTTGCGCACGGCGCAGATGATCTTTTCCGGGCGGGGAATCACCGGCAGCAATTCGACGTCGGCCAGGCGGGGGCCCGCCTTGGCGGAGGATGCGACCGCATCGCGCTCGCGGTACGAGGGGCTGGCGATGAACTCGGCCAGGGTCGTGCAGCCGGTGGCGGCCGCCAGGTCGAGCACGTGGTCGCCGGACACGGCGCCCCAGGTTTCGCGGCCCGCATGCTTGTAGGAAATCAGTTTCATTTCTCGCGCTCCAGTGTGGATGACAGGTTCAGGGATTCGATTTATTATGCACAAAATGGCTTGTGTGCACAAATAGTTTTTTCCGGAGAAACCATGACATCGTCGGATCACCTCAACGTGGCGGGGCTGTGCGGCAGCTTGCGCGCCGCCTCGTACAACATGGCGGCGCTCCAGGCGGCAGGGCGTTTGATGCCGCCGGGCATGCGGCTGTCCGTGGAGTCGTTCGCGCAGGTGCCGATCTACAGCCCGGATGAGCAGGAGCGCGGCTGGCCGACCGCCGTGCTCGCGCTGGGCGCCGCGATCGCGCGGGCCGACGCCGTGCTCGTGGCCAGCCCCGAATACAACTTCAGCGTTCCGGGCGGGCTGAAGAACACGCTGGACTGGCTATCGCGCCTGCCGCAGCAGCCCTTCAAGGGCAAGCCGGTGGCCATCCTGGGCGCGGCCACGGGGCCGCTGGGCACGGCGCGCATGCAGTACGACCTGCGCCGGATCTTTCATTCGCTAGAGGCGCAGGTGCTGCTGAAGCCCGAGGTGTTCATCGGCCATGCGAACACGAAGTTCGATGCCGAGGGACGGCTGGTGGACGAGGTCACGCTCAAGTTCCTGGCCGACCAGATGCAGGCCCTGCGCCGCCTGATCGTGCGCGAGCAGGCGGCCAGCAGGGCAGAGGAATGACGCGCCGTGTCAGTACACCACGGAGCCGCCGCGGCTGCGCAGCATCACGATATCGACGTAGGTCGAGCCGGTCCGGTCGCGCGGGCCGTACTTGACGAACACGCCGCCGAAGTCGTGCCCGGACATGGTTTCCAGGCCGCTCACCAGCCGGTCACGGCTGAGGCTGCGCCCCGCGCGGCGCAAGCCTTCCACCAGCACCAGGGCTTCCAGGTAGCCCTCCAGGCCGTGGTACGAGGGTACGGCCTGCCCATCGAGGGCGCGCAGCGCGGCGTGGTAGCCCTTGACCAGCGGTATGGATACCCGGGTGGGCACCGGCACCGGTTGGGACATGCCGACGCCGGCGGCCATTGGCCCGAGCGCCTCGGCCAGGTCTTCGATGCGGATCGCGGAAAAGCCGATGACCTGGGCCGCGCCGCCGCGCTTGCGGTAGGGCGCCAGCACGGCCGCGAAGGGCTTGGGCAGCACGGACACCAGCAGCGCCTGGGCGCCGCTGGCGTGCAGCCGCTCGGCGATGGCTTGCGGATCATCACTGACGGAGAACGCGATCGATTCCACCGGCTTCAGGTTCGCCGCCTGCAGCGAAGCCGCGAAAGCGGCGGCCCCCGCCGGCCCGTAGGCTTCCTTGCTGGAGAGGATGGCGAAGCGCTCCACCGCCAGGGTCCGCTGGTGCTTGACCGCATGGGCTGCCTCGGTGGTGGAAGCGGCCCGCACCGGGAACACATGGCGCTTCATCGGGCTGCGCGCCTCGTTGCTCAGGCTGCCCGCGCCGATCAGCGGCACGCCGGCCTCTTCGGCCTTGGCCATCACCACGGGCAGGGTCGGGGTGCCGAACGCACCCAGCAGGGCAAAAACACCTTCCTGGTCCACCAGTTCCCGCACGGAAATCGCGGCCTTTTCCGCCTGGTAAGCGTCATCCCGGTCGATGATCCGGATCCGGCGGCCGTGCACGCCGCCCGCGGCGTTGACCTGCGCCATGCAGGCGTCGGCACCGGCACGCCGCTGCCGAGCCATTTCGTTGAAGGGCGAGCCGGCGGGTGTCGTCCGCCCGATCAGGATTTCGCGGTCGGTCACGCCGCCGCCCGCCTGTGCCTGGGCCAGCGCCGGCAGAGCGATACCTGCCGCACCCATGGAAATGATCACCCCACGCCTGGAAATAGCCATGCTTCACCTCGTTTCGTTGAAAAAGTTGAAAACGGAATCGGTTGTCCGGGCGCTTCGCCCGCCCCGTGGGGCTGCACCGGAACCTTGGTTCCACTTTTGTGCGTGAACGTTAAGTCTGTGCATAAAAGAAGAATTTGCGCATCGGGTTTACACTGATGGCCGATCGCGTTCGTTTGCCTAGACTGTGCATAAATCTTTTTCTATGCACAAAGGAGAGCGATGATGGCGATGATGAAAGCAGCCCGCCTGCACAAGGTGGGCGACTCCATGGTGATCGAGCAGCTGCCGATTCCGGAACCCGGGTCGAATGACGTGCTGGTGCGTGTGCGCGCCTGCGGCATCGTGCCCAACCTCGGCAATATCCTGGCGAACTGGACCACCTGGTTTCCCGAGCTGCCCCTGCCGCCGCTGCCGGCGGTGTTCGGCCTGGACCCGGCCGGCGAAGTCGTCGCGGTGGGTTCGCACGTGCACACCTGGAAGCCGGGCGACCGCGTCTATGTGAACCCGGGCCTGTACTGCGGCGGCTGCCGGGCCTGCCGCAGCGGCGACCTGATCAACTGCACCCACTATGCGTTCCGCGGCTACTTCGGTTTCTCGCAGAACTCGCTCAAGCTCTACGCCAACTATCCCGGCGGCGGGCTGGCCGAATACATGGTGGCGCCGCAGTACGCGCTGGTGAAGTTGCCCGACAACGTGACCTTCGAGCAGGCCGCGCGCTTCGGCTACCTGGGCACGATGTACTCGGCCATGCGCAAGACCCAGGTCGGCCCCGGCAAGACCTTGCTGGTCAACGGCATCAGCGGCACCCTGGGCATCGGCGGCGCGCTGTTCGGCTTGGCCATGGGCTGCACCCGCATCCTGGGCACCGGCCGCGACAAGCGCCTGCTGGAAAAAGTGAAGGCGCTGGCGCCGGACCGCATCCAGGTGCTTTCCATCTCCGACAAGGAGCCGATCGACGTCTGGGCCAAGAGCCAGACCAACGGCCTCGGCGTGGACGTGTTCATCGATGCGACCGGACCGGGCGCGCAGCACGAGACGATCCAGCAGGGCGTGCGTGCGCTCAAGCGCGGTGGCCGCGCGGTGAACATCGGTGCCATCATGGGCATGGTGGGCATGGACCTGCACACGATGATGGACGACCAGCAGAGCATCGAAGGCTCGGCCTGGTTCACCGCCGCCGAAGGGCAGGACATGGCCGACATGGCCGAAGCCGGCACGCTGGACCTGTCGGTGCTGGAGCATGTCTGCAGCCCCCTCGACCAGGTGAACGAAGCCATCTCCGGCATTGCCCAGCGCAACGGCGGCTTCAGCAATTTCGTCATTCAGCCCTGAACCCAAGGAGCCAACATGCAAATCAGACGAGTGGTCGCGAGCAACGGCGCCGATGGCAAGAGCGCCGTGCAGTCGGACGGCTTTGCGCCGCGCGCCGCGCAGTATCAAAGCGTGCCGGGCTTCGCCTCGGCGGTGCTGTGGTCCACCCCGGCGGCGCCGGCGGTCGGCGCTTCGGTGCCCGCGGTGGATGCCACCCCCGAGGTGACGTTCGTGCCGGGCCCCGGGGAAACCCGCCTGTTGATGGTGACGTTCCCGCCGGACTCGGTGATGATGCGCGCCGACTTCGATCCGGCGGCCTTCGGCGCGGAGTTCGCGCAGAAGGCGCCGGGCCTGGCCGAGCGCTTCGAGATGGACAGCCCCGGCATGCACACCACCGACAGCATCGACTACGACGTGGTGCTGGACGGCGAGATCACGCTGGAGCTGGACGGCGGCAAGGAAGTGGCGCTGAAGCGCCACGACGTCTGCGTGCAGCACGGCACCCGCCATGCCTGGCGCAACAAGAGCGACAAGCCGGCCACGATGTTGTTTGTCCTGGTGGGGGCCACCCGCCGTTGAGGCGAAGGCAGCGGCCTTGACTTCTGAGGCCCCCAACCCTGCCTGCGGCAGGCCCCCCGAGGGGGTGCAAGTCACTTGGGGCGGCCCGGCGTTGACTTGGATTTGTGCATAAAATAGCCGATGACGCAAGGAAAGCTCTAAGCCATGGCAGAAAGCCCGCCGCTGGTTGAACAGGCGTTCACCCGCCTGCGCAAGGACGTACTGACCGGTTCCTACCCCGCCGGCGCCAAGCTGAAGGTGGACGAGCTGCAGGAGGCCTATGGCTTTTCCAGCAGCCCCCTGCGCGAGGCGCTCAGCCGCCTGGCGCAGGAAGGCCTGGTCCGTGCCGACGAGCGCCGGGGCTTCCGTGTGGCGCCCATCACGTCCGACGACCTGAGCGACATCACGCGCATGCGGCTGATGCTGGACGTGCAGGCGCTGGCCGAATCCATCGAGCATGGCGGCGACGCGTGGGAGGCGGCCATCGTCTCCACCTACTATCGCCTGGAGAAAGTGGAGTCGCGCCTGGGCGATGGCCCGCTGATCCTCGATGAGGAGTGGAGCGGGCTGCATCGCGATTTCCATGCGTCGTTGCTGGCGGCCTGCCCGTCGGAGCGCCAGCGCAACTGGAGCCTGAGCCTGTTCGACCAGGCCGAGCGCTACCGCCGTTATTCGGCGCGCTACCGCAAGGCGCCGCGCCGCAAGCTGAACGAGCACAAGAAGATCATGGAAGCCACCATCCGGCGTGACACCAAGACCGCCTGTGCCTTGCTCCAGGACCACATCCTGGGCACCCAGCGCAGCGTGGAAGCCGTGCTGAAGTCGATCAACGGCAACGGCGCGGCCTGAAGCAGCCGGGCGCCCGGCGGCTCCTGGCATCAGATGACCAGTTGATTGTGCGGATCGATCACGAACTTGGTCGGTGCGCCGGCGTCGAACTGCGCGTAACCAGCGGGCGCTTCATCCAGTGAGATCACCTTGACGCCGACGATGTCGGCGATCTTGATGCGATCCCACAGGATGGCCTGCATGAGCGCGCGGTTGTACTGCATCACCGGGGTCTG
>DATILF010000030.1:0-7062 GCA_035476755.1 Ramlibacter sp. | reverse complement strand
CGCCTGCAGACCTGGGTGGCGCTGCACCCGCGCGACGCCCAGGCCTGGCAGTTGCTGGCCGGTGCGTATGCGGCACTGGGCCAGACGCTGCGCGCCATCCGCGCCGAGGCCGAAGTGCAGGTGGCGCACCTGGACTACCAGGCGGCGATGGATCGCTTCAAGGCCGCGCAGGACCAGGCGCGCAAGGGTGGGGGCGGCGACCACATCGAGGCGTCGATCGTGGACACCCGGGCGCGGCAGGTGGAGCTACTTCTTCGCGAACAGGCGCTCGAGCGCTGACTCGATGACGATGCCGATCACCGAATAGATCAGCGAGCCGATCAGGGCGGCCACGAAATTGCGCACGTGAAAGCCGTCCATCATCGATGCCGCGGCCCAGAACATGAGCGCGTTGATGACGAAGAGAAACAGCCCCAGCGTCACCACGGTCACCGGCAGCGTGAGCACCACCAGGATCGGGCGCACGATGGTGTTCAGGAGCCCGATCACGAAGGCCGCGATCAGCGCAGCGGTGAACGACTTCACTTCCACGCCCGAATAGACGTAGGCCACGAAGAGCAGCGCCGCGGCGCTGAGCAGCCATTTGACGATGAGCTTGAGCATGCCCGCCAGCATAGCACCGGGCCGCCCCTGGCGCATTCCCGGCACTGCGGCCGGGCTCGCGCTATCATGCGCTCCCCCTACCACCGCGTCCCATGGCCGGAATCCACATCACCGACATCGAAGCCGCGATCAATTACTGGCGCGACAAGAAGCCTTCGCCGGACGGGGTGACGCTCGCGCCCGAATTGCGCGCGCTGGCCGAGGTCTATGCGCTCATGATTTTCTACCATGAGGAGCAGGCCGATGAGCGAGGCTTCCCACGCCCGGCGTACGAAGCCTGGAAGGCCTGGTACGACACCACGCCCGACACCCCCTGCATCGCCATCTGCTCCACCAGCCAGGGCGACGCCACCTGCAAGGGATGTGGGCGCAGCTTCGAGGAGGTGCAGCTCTGGCCCGAGATGTCGCCGGCCGAGAAGCGCCAGACCTGGCGCCGCATCACGCTGCACGGCGATGCCTGGCGATTCAACCGGTATTCGGAGCGGGCGGGCGAGGACGCCCCGTCGCAAGCCATCAACCGATGACCGCCTGATGCTGCGACTGACCCAGGCGCCGAACATTGCAATCGCCGCGCTCTGGGTCGATGCGTTGCGCCACGCCGGCATCGAGGCTTCGGTGCAGCGCTACTTCCTGGGCGCCGCGGCGGGCGAGTTGCCGCCGGACCAGTGCCTGCCGGAGGTCTGGTTGATCCACGACCAGCAGGAAGCCCAGGCCCGGGCGCTGCTGCGCGACCTGGCCGAGGTGCCGCAGCGGCGCTGGCAGTGCCAGTGCGGTGAGATCGTCGAAGGCGGGTTCGAACAGTGCTGGAGTTGCGGGCGGATGATGCCCACCTGATCAGCGGCACTGCCAGAGCCTGTCAGGCCGGCCCGTGAATTCACTTCCAGCGCAGCGGTTCGATATCGACGGTACCCGCGCCATTGCTCAGCATCAGCGCGCCTTCCTGCACCGTTGCTTGCAACTGCATGCTGCGCTCGGCCAGGCTCCCGAGTGCCTGCGAGGCCAGCGTCGGCACCCGAAACACGCTCAGGTTGTCCAGGCGCGTCAGCTTGGTCTCGATGCCGCGCCACCACACTTCAGCCGCGTGGTTGAAGCAGTACAGCAGCACCTCGTCGGACTTGCCGCAGGCTTTGGAAATCGGTTTGTCTTCGGGCTGGCCCACTTCGATCCACATCCGCGTCTGGCCGGTGTAATCGCGCAGTGAAACATCCGGGTCATCGGGGTTGGACAGGCCCGCGCCGAAAGCCAGGGTGCCATCGCCGCCGCACACCGTCTGCAGCTTGTGCGCGTTCAGTGCGAGGGCTACCAGGCGAATCATCATCCGTTCGTCCGTCTCGCTCGGATGGCGCGCCAGCGTCAGCGTGTGGTCCGCGTAATAGGCGTGATCGATGTCGGCGATCGAGAGGTTCGCCTTGAAGATGGTGGACTTGAGGGCCAAGCGATCGACCTGCTTCTAGGCCCGGCGAGCCAGCTCGGCGGCCTTGCCCACGTAGCTGGCGGGCGTCATCGCCAGCAAGCGGTCCTTTTCGGCCGCCGGGATCTCCAGCGAGCGGATCAGCGCATGCAGGTCTTCGGCCCGCACGGTTTTGCCGCGCGTCACTTCCTTGAGCTTCTCGTAGGCGCCGACCACGCCGAAGCGGCGCATCACGGTCTGAATCGGTTCGGCCAGCACTTCCCATGAGGCGTCCAGGTCGCGCGACAACGCTTCCTCGTTCAGTTCCAGCTTGGACAAACCGATGCCCAGCGAGTGGTAGGCGAGTGCGGCGTAGCCCAGGGCCACGCCCATGTTGCGCAGCACGGTGGAGTCGGTGAGGTCGCGCTGCCAGCGCGAGATCGGCAGCTTCTCGGAGAGGTGGCGCAGCAGCGCGTTGGCCAGGCCCAGGTTGCCTTCGGCGTTCTCGAAGTCGATCGGGTTGACCTTGTGCGGCATGGTGGACGAACCGATCTCGCCTTCGCGCAGCCGCTGCTTGAAATAGCCGACGCTGATGTAGCCCCACATGTCGCGGCACCAGTCGATGAGGATGGTGTTGGCGCGGGCCACGGCGTCGAACAGTTCGGCCATGTAATCGTGCGGCTCGATCTGGATGCTGTACGGCTGGAACGTCAGGCCCAGGCCCAGGGGCTCGGGCGTCTCCACGATCTTGCGGCTGAAGGCCTCCCAGTCGAAGTCGGGCCAGGCCGAGAGGTGCGCGTTGTAGTTGCCGACGGCGCCGTTCATTTTGGCGAGCAACTTCACGCCCGCGATCTTCTCGCGCGCCGCCGCGAGTCGCACCACGACGTTGGCCACTTCCTTGCCCACGGTCGTCGGGCTCGCGGTCTGGCCGTGCGTGCGGCTGAGCATGGGCACATCGGCGTAGGCGTGGGCCATCTCGCGCAGCTTGGCGATCACGGCGTCCAGCGCGGGCAGGATCACCTGCTCGCGCCCGCCCTTGAGCTGCAGTGCATGGCTGGTGTTGTTGATGTCTTCGCTGGTGCAGGCGAAATGCACGAACTCGCCCGCGGTCTTGAGTTCGGGGCGCGCCTCGAACTTCGACTTGATCCAGTATTCCACGGCCTTCACGTCGTGGTTGGTGGTCTTCTCGATCTCTTTGATGGCCAGGCCATCGGCTTCCGAGAAGTTCTTCACCAGTCCCAGCAGGTAGGTGCGCGCGCCGGGGGTGAGCGGCTTGAATTCCTCGAAACCGGCGTCCGACAGCGCGATGAACCAGCAGATCTCGACCTGCACCCGCTTGTGCATGTAGCCTTGTTCGCTCATCAGTGGGCGCAAGGGCGCGAGGCGGCCCGCGTAACGGCCGTCCAGGGGAGAGAGCGCGGAGATGGTGGAAATCGACATGGGCGTGGGGAAAGCTGAACCTGGGATTGTAGGCGCGGCCCTTCGCCCGCTTCTGGTGCGCCCCTTGTCGCACAGGTGCCACACATCCCGGAAGGCCGACCGATAAAACCCGCCACTGGCGTGGGGGGCTGCCCCGCAGGTGAAGGGCGCGGCGGTCGCTGGCTAAAATGAATGAACCCGCGACAACTCGAACATCCTCGAAGAGAGCTTCTCATGAAACTGATCGGATCCACCAGCAGCCCTTACGTGCGCAAGGTGCGCATCGTCATGGCCGAAAAAAGGTTGGACTACGAGTTCGTGGATGAAGACGTGTGGTCGGCCGATACCGTCATCTCCCACTCCAACCCCCTGGGCAAGGTGCCCTGCCTGGTGATGGAAGGCGGCGAGGCGCTGTTCGATTCGCGCGTGATCGTCGAATACCTCGACACCCTCTCGCCGGTGGGCAAGCTCATTCCCGCCGTGGGCCGCGAGCGCGCCGAAGTCAAGACCTGGGAAGCACTGGCTGACGGCATGCTCGACGCTTTGATCCTCGCGCGCCTCGAAGCCAACTGGGCCGGCCGCAACAAGGCCCAGCGCAGCCAGGCCTGGATCGATCGCCAACTGGGCAAGACGCACGCCAGCCTGAAGGCCATGAGCCAGGGCCTGGGCGAGAAGCCGTTTTGCGCCGGCATTTACCTGAGCCTGGCCGACATCGCCGTGGGTTGTGGCCTCGGCTACCTCGACTTCCGCTTTCCGGACATCGACTGGCGCGGCAGCTATCCCAACCTGGCCAAGCTGTACGAGAAGCTGGCGCAGCGCCCCAGCTTCACCGACAGCAAGCCGGCGTGAACGCCGCCTGAAACTCAGCAAGCCAGTCCGCGCCGGGCGTGGCCCTGCCGCTGAGCTCGTCCACAGCCCATGGGCAGCCATCCTGGGATTCCCGCGCCGACGGCGGCGGCCCCGCATGGGCACCACCGTCCAGGCTCACAATAAAAATGCCGCGAAGCGCCCCGAAACGAAGGAGGGAGGGAGGGAGGAGGAGAAGAGTCGCTCCAGGATTGCATCCGGGCAAACTTCACCCGGAAGGCTTCGCAGCGGCAAATAGGACAGAGATGATTCCCTCGTGCAGAAATGGACTTGCACGCCGCGTGTTCGGTTCCCCACGCTGCGCCCCGCATCGGGTAAATCTTTGTGAACGCGCGGTGACGTTCCGTGTCCGGCGCCGCAGGACGCCGGACTCTTGAGTCAGGGTTTGGCCAGCTGCGCCTCGATGGCGCGCACCAGCGCCTTGTCGCTGGGGGACGTCATGCTTCCATAGTGCGCGAGTACCGTGCCATCGCGGGCTATCAGGTACTTGTGGAAGTTCCAGGTCGGCGAATGGCCGGTCTTGGCCGCCAGATCGCGGAACAGCGGGTTGGCGTCGGCCCCGCGCACGCTGCTCTTGCCGAACATCGGGAACTTCACCCCGAACGTGCTCTCGCAGAACTCCGCAATCTCGCGGTTGGTGGCCTTCTCCTGGGCGAAGTCGTTCGACGGAAAGCCCAGCACCACCAGGCCGCGCTCGCGCAAGCGTTCGTGCAGGGCTTCCAGGCCGCGGTACTGCGGGGTGAAGCCGCAGTAGCTGGCGGTGTTCACAACCAGCAGCACCTTGCCCGTGTACTGGCACAGCGAGATACTTTTTTCGTCCTGCAAGCGGGGGAAACTGTGCTGCAGGACGGCCGGGCAGCGGGCGGCCGTGTCCTGCGCCTGGGCGGCCTGCAGGGTCAGGGCCGACAGGCTGGCAAACACAAACTTGATAAAAGTGCGCATCGGAGCTTCCTTGGTGACGGAAGTATGGTTTGTCCAGGCCAAGAGCGGCCCGAGCGCAAGGCAAGTCCCCATGGCCTGTATCAAGTTATCGCGCCGGCCCAGCGGGAAGCGATCCCGGCCGAAATCGCGCCCTCTGGCCCCTGAATGCGGCATTGCGCTGAGTTGTCAAGGCTTTTTCATGTGGTGCCGCTTAAAATGTGGGCCGTCACGAAAGAACGCGATGCTCTACCCCGAACTGTTCAAACAACTCGAATCCGTCCGCTGGGACATGGACAAGGACATCCCCTGGAACTCCTTCGACGTGTCCAAACTGACCGATGAACAGGCCCAGACCATCAAGATGAACGCCATTACCGAGTGGTCGGCCCTGCCGGCCACCGAGATGTTCCTGCGCGACAACCGGGACGACAGCGACTTTTCCGCCTTCATGTCGATCTGGTTTTTCGAGGAACAGAAGCATTCGCTGGTGCTGATGGAGTACCTCAAGCGCTTCCGCCCCGAGCTGGTGCCCACCGAGAAGGAACTGCACGAGGTGCGTTTCGAATTCGAGCCGGCGCCGGCCCTGGAGACGCTGATGCTGCACTTCTGCGGCGAGATCCGGCTGAATCACTGGTACCGCCGGGCCAGCGAATGGCACACCGAGCCGGTGATCAAGCACATCTACATGACGCTTTCGCAGGACGAGGCGCGTCATGGCGGCGCTTACCTGCGTTACATGAAGCGGGCCATCAATACCTTCGGCAACGAAGCCAAGGCGGCTTTCACCAAGGTGGGCGTGCTGATGGCAAGCGCCCGCCGTACCGCCCAGGCGCTGCACCCGACCAACCTGCACGTGAACAAGAGCCTGTTCCCGCGCGACACCATCCAGTCGCGCCTGCCCAACCCGGAGTGGCTGGAGCACTGGCTGGACAAGCAGATCAACTTCGACGCCGTATGGGAAACCAAGGTGATCGAGCGCATCCTGCACAACATGAGCCTGCTGATGGACCGCAGCTTCAAGAGCGTGCAGGAACTCAACCGCTACCGCAAGGAACTGGCCGCCACCCTGGTGCAGGGCGGCGGGGCCGGAGCCGGTCCGGCGCCCAGCGCCGCCTGATGGCGCGCGTGCGGCCTCCTGCCTTCCTCGACAAGATCGTGCCCCGCGACGAGGCGGCTGCGCGCGTCGCCGCACTGCCGCAGCCTGTGGTCTTCACCAACGGCGTCTTCGACGTGCTGCACCGCGGTCACGCCATTTATCTGGCGCAGGCGCGCGAGCTGGGCGCCAGCCTGGTGGTGGCGCTCAACACCGACGCGTCCGCCCGCCGGCTGGGCAAAGGCCCGGACCGGCCGCTGAACAACGAAGCGGATCGCGCCGTGCTGATGGCCGCGCTGGATTGCGTGAGTCTCGTCACCTGGTTCGACGAGGACACGCCGCTCGAGCTGGTGCGCGAGCTGCGGCCCGCCATCCTCGTCAAGGGCGGCGATTACGACATGAGCAAGCTGGCCGAGACGAAGCTCGTCGAGTGCTATGGCGGCCGCGCCCAGGCCATCCCCTTCGTGGATGGCTATTCCACCACCGCGCTGGTGCGCCGTATTCGCGAAGCCTGAGGCCTAGGCAGGCCAAGAGGCTGCGTCAAACGGGCCGGCTTTCTGCTTCGGCAGGCGGCGGCTCGGGGCGGCGCCGCAGCTTGCGGCCCATGCGGCCGATGAAATGCTCCAGGTCGTCCATGTAGGTGAAGACCACCGGCACCACCAGCAAGCTCAAGACCGTGGACGTGATGAGCCCGCCGATCACCGCGATCGACATCGGCGAGCGGAAGCTCGGGTCGGCGGTGCCGAAGCCGATGGCGATCGGCAGCATG
>DATILF010000029.1:0-9275 GCA_035476755.1 Ramlibacter sp. | reverse complement strand
GCCTGGATCAGGCGCCGGTCGCCCAGCGCCCGCAAGCCCGCCTGCACGGCGATCGATACCGTGGGCCCGGCGCTGGCCCGGCACACCTCGGCCAGCATGGCGCTGGCGATCTCGCTCAAGTCAAGCGGTTCCATGCTCAGCTGCGCCTGGCCGATGCGCGCGAGGCCCAGCAGCCCGTCGATCACGCGCTTGCCGAATTCGGCGTTGGTGCGAATGCGCGACAGGTGGCGCAGCGCGCTCTCGTCGTCGTGGCGCTGCAGCTCCTTGGCCAGCAGGTTGCCCAGCGCGCTCATGGCCATCAGCGGCGAGCGCAGGTGCTGCGACACCGAATGCGCGAACGCGTCGGCCTCCGCTTTGGACTGGCGCAGCTCCGCCTCCCTGGCCGTCAACGACTGCACCGCGCGCTCCAGCGTGGCGATGTGCTCGGCGGCCTGGCGCGCGATGGTCCACCGCGCGGTCAGGGCCCGGGCCAGCTGGCTCACTTCGACCGCGTCGCAGGGCTTCTTGATCACCAGCAGCCGGTCCTGCAGGTCCAGCCGGCGCAGCACCGGGTCCCAGGGGTGGTCCGAATAGGCGGTGCAGATCACCACCTGGATATCCGGGTCGATGCGCCACAGCCGCTCGATGGTCTCCACCCCATCCAGCCCCGGCGGCATGAGCATGTCGACGAAGGCCAGCGCGTACGGCCGGCCGGCGCGCACGGCGGCTTCGACCATGGCGATCGCCTGCTGTCCCTGGAAGGCGGAGTCCAGCTGGAAGCCGGGAAGGGCGGGCGCAACGGCCATTCCGAAGACGGCGGCCTCCAGGTCACGCAGCTTGTCCGCCACCGGCGCGGGCGCGAGGATCTTGCGGAAGTCCTCGTGAATCGACGGCAGGTCGTCCACAATCAGGATATGGCGGTTCGGCGCAGCCGTGGCCAGGGGCGTGTTCATGGCTTGCCCTGCGTGTCCACGGGAAGTTCGAGCACGAACGTCGCGCCGTGGCCGACGCCGTCGCTGTGCGCCGTCAGTGTTCCACCCAGTTGCCTGGCCGCCAGGGCGCAACTGTGCAGGCCGAAACCGTGGCCCGCCCGGCGGGTGGTGAAGCCGTGGGCGAAGATGCGCGTCAGGTTTTCAGCTGGAATGCCCACGCCCTGGTCCCTGACCGACACCCGGATGCACGTGTCGCCGGCCATCGCCACCTCCAGCGTGAGCCGGTTCGACCCCGGCGGCGCGCCTTCCATCGCGTTCGCGGCGTTGCTGATCAGGTTGACCAGGATCTGCAGCACGCGCGCCCGGTCCAGTTGCACCACGGGCACCGGCGCGAACGCCTTGACGACTTTGAACTGTCCGCGTGCCAAGGCGTCACGATTGAGGCGCAAGGCGTCTTCGATCAGGTCGCTGACCCGTACCGACTGCGTGAAGGTCGATGGCATCGCATACGACTGCTGCGTCGCCACCACCTCCTTGATGTGGTCCACGCTTCGGGTCAGCCGCCGCAGCTCCTCGGTCATGCCTCGCTGTTCCTCGGCCAGGGCTTTGGTGATGGCGGCCAGGTAGCCGGGCAGCCTGCGGCCACGCTCATCCCGGGTCAGGAACTCGCCCAGGTCCGCGCCGTGCTCGTTGAGCAACTCGACGGCCCGCGACAGGCCCTCCGCGCTGGAGGCGCGCAGTGTGTTGCTGACCAGGTCGGCCGACACGTTCACGCTGTTGAGGATGTTGCCGACGTTGTGCAGCACATTGGTGGCGATCTCGGCCATGCCCGCGACGCGCGCGGCTGCCACCAGCTCCGCCTGCGCTTCGCGCAGCTCCTGGGTCTGCTCGCGCACGCGTTGTTCCAGCTTCTCGTACAGCAGCGCGTTCTCCAGGGACACCGCCAGCTGCCCCGCGATGAGCACGACCGCGTCCAGCCGGTCGCCGAGGAACGCGCCGCGGCTGAGCCGGTTTTCCAGCAGCAGCACGGCGCGCAGGTCGCCGTGGTTCAGGATCGGCACGATCAGCAAGGAGCAGTACTGCAAGCTCGCGACATAGGGGTCGCGCGAGAACCGGTCGTCCCGCGTGGCATCCTCCACCACCAGCGGTTCGCGCGTGCGTTCGGCATAGCGAAACGCCGACAGCGGGACCAGCCCGCGGCGGCCCGCCTCCTCGATCGCAACCGGTGCTTCCTCAATGCGGGACAGCAGCCAGTCCTGCGCGTCCTCGCTCCAGCGCGCGAACTGAACCGTGGTCGCGCCGGTCAGGGTGCCCAGCAGTTCGACGACCCTGGCTTCGAGCCGTGCCAGGCTTGTTTCCGAACTCAGGGCTTGCGAGGCGCGCAGCACCGCGAGCGTGTCCACCGCGTCGGCCGAGAGGCTGCCGCTGCGGCCCGGCTCCAGGCTGTGCCCCTGCGCGTCGAGCGTGCGCAGGAAGCCGTGGGTGCGTTCGAGCTGCTGCACCTTGGCGCTGGCGCCCCAGGCGTCGTAGTGGCGCCGCGCGCGTGCCAATAGCATCTCGCCGGTGCGCTCCATCCCCTGCGCCAGGTGGAACAGGCCGGCCCGCTCGGTGATCAGCGCCTGGTGCCACGGGCGCTGGCGCGCCTGCGCCTCGCGCATCGCCGCGTCGAAAATGCGGGCGCCGCCGCGAAAGTCCCCCAGCGCCCAGGCGCGCTCGGCTTCGATCCATCTCAGCCAGTGCAGGAAGTTGGCCGGCGCGTCGGCGGCGCGTTGCGCCAGCCACTGGCGCTGCTCGTCCAGTGCGGCGATGGCGCCGTCGCGCTGTTCCGGCGGTGCGCCGCGGGCCTGTTCGGCGAGTGCCAGCGCCTGCAACAGATGGGCGAGCGCGGTGGGGTAGAAGCCCTCGATGAAGGACAGCAAGGGCATGGCCCGCGCCGCATGCGCAAGCAAGGTGGCAGCGTCCCCGAAGAGGGCGGCGGCCAGGGCGCGGCGGATGTGGAAGGTCACCAGCGCCATCGGGTGCGCCTCGAGGCCGCCCAGATGCGTCGCCTCATTGAACTGGCCTTCGTCGAAGGTGCCCGGCGCATCGGTCTGCCCGCGCAGGGCCCGCAACAGCTGCCGGTCGGCGAGGTTGACCGCGGTGGCCTGGGCGTTGCCCGTGCGCGCCGCGAAGGACTGCCCCGCGTCGATCTCCGCCGCGTAGCTGTCCAGCGTGGGCGCGCATTCCAGCAGGCCGGCAATGGAGGTGCGGTAGGTGAAGCACGCGCTTTGCAGGTCGCCGCCCAGCAACGTGCCTTCACGCGCCCGCTGGGCCTGGGCGATGCAGTTCTCCAGCGGCTCGAACCAGTGGCCGGTGCTGATCGCGAACAGGTGGCGCGCCTGCGAGGTTTCGGGCTCGTAGCCGCGCGCCTCGCTCATGGCCAGTACGTGGCGCACGGCCTGGTAGCCGGTGCGATAGTCTTGCCGCACCGAAATCGAAACCAGCATGGCGCGGCTCAGGTTGGCCACCAGCGCCGCGCAAGGCCCATGCTCGGCCCACAGGCGCTGGCTTTCCAGAACCAGCCACGCGACGATCTTCATGTCGCAGAAGAAGGCCGGCGCCTGCAGCCGGTTGATGAGTTGGGCGGCCGCGACGACGCGCGGATCGACGGTTTCCGGCCGCGCGCCATCGATGGCCGGGTCGTACGCGTTGGCCCATCGGTCCAGGCTATCCATCCGCCGTTCGACGTCGCTGGCCTGGATGTGGTGGGGCACGTCCAGCCCCAATTGCCGCAACAGCGACAGCCCCAGCGCAACCGCCTCCCGGGGCCGGTTGCGGTTGCTGAGGCTGTCCACCTGCACACACGCCGCACGCACCAGGGCCAGCACATCACCGCCACGCGCTTCGATGGCCCGATAGACGAGGTCGGCCTCTTCCAGGCGCCCCAGGCTGTACAGCACGGCGTGCCGCTCGATCTCCAGGGTGGCGAGCTGCTGTTCATCCGGGGCGCCGCCGCGCACCAGCAGGGTGGCCGCGGCCGCCAGCATGCGTTCCACGGGGGCGTAGTTGGCGGTGCGCCGAACCCGGATCGCGGCCTGGTGCAGCAGGGCCGCCACGCGGGTGCACTCCTCACGCTCGCGCACCTCGTCAACGGCCGCGAGGTACTGCTGCGCCGCCGCGCTGCTCCACTCGGGGCGCAGCGCCAGCCTGCGCGCCAGCGCTAGATGCAAGGAACCGCGTCGCGTCGGGGCCAGCGCGCCGTAGGCCGCTTGTTGCACGCGGTCGTGCCGCATCTGCACGGCGCTGTCGTTGTCCACAGCCAGCAGCAGCCCGGCCTCCAGGGGCGCGGCGAGCCGCTCTTGCGTCTCGGCCTTGGACAGCCCCAGGGCCGCGCCCAGAAGGTCCAGGCGCACTTCCACGCCCAGGCAGGCCACGGCTTCCAGCACCTCGCGGCCCGGGGCCGGCAACTGGGCGATGCGCGCGCGCACCAGGTCGATGACGTCGCCCTGGCCGATGTGTCGGTGGATGGCGGCGCCGTCCCATTGCCAGCCGTCGGAGGTGGGGACCAGCACGCCGTCATGGCGCAGGGCATTGACCAGTTCCACGCTGTCGAAAGGGTTGCCGCCGGTGCGCTCGCCCACGGCCTGCGCCAAGGCCGCGGCCTGCGCCCGGGGCATCCGCAACATCTCGCGCAGCAGCTCGCCCAGGCCGGCCGGCGGCAGGTTCTTCAGCTCGAGCGGTGCCAGCCCGTCCTGCTTCCAGCGCGGGAGCATGGCGGACAAAGGATTGTCCACGCCCACCTCGCCCTCGCGATAGGTGCCCACCACCAGCAAGCCCCGCAGGTTGTGGTTCTGCCGCACGTTGTCAACGAACCAGATGGTCGGCGTGCCGCTCCACTGCAGGTCGTCCAGCACCATGACCAGCGGACGCGCCGGCGAGGCGATGGCGCGCAGCATTTCCTGAATCGCCAGCCGCAGCCTGGCTTCGAGCAAGGCCGGGTCACCCGAGGGCGCTTCGCTCGGCACGCCCAGCAAGAGCGCGAATTCGGGCAGCGTTGACGGGATCAGCGCGGCATTGGGCCCGACGTGCGCGAGGATGCGGGCGCGCAGTTCCAGCAGCTGCGCTTGCGGCTCCGCCAGCAACAGCCGGCCCAGGACGCGCAGGGCCTGCACGGCGGCCGTCGGCGCGTCGGTCTGGTACTGGTCGAACTTGCCCGAGACGAACCAGCCGCCCCGCGCGATCACCATCGGGCGCAATTCATTGACCAGCGACGTCTTGCCGACGCCAGGCGCGCCGGCTACCAGCGCCACGCGGCCATTCCCCTCGATCGCGTCCTCCAGGGCCTGCCGCAGCACGGTGATTTCCCGCTGGCGGCTCACCAGCCGGACCGGCGGGGACAGCCGCAATGGAAAGTCACGCTCGCCCAGCGGGAAGGTCTCGTTGTCGCCCCGCGTCTGCGCCTGCTGCAGCCGTTCGATGTCGCACGCCAGGCCCTCGGCGCTCTGGTAGCGGCGATCCGGCTCTTTCTCCAGCAGGTGCATGATGATCTGGGACAGCATGCGGGGCAGGCCGGGCTTGCGCGCGATCGGTGACACGGGCAGCCGGGCCAGATGGTCGTGGATCAGCTGCAGGGGATCGTCGGCCTCGAACGGCGGGCTGCCGGTCGCGGCCTCATACAGCGTGGCACCGAGCGAATACAGGTCGGCGCGCTGGTCCACCGCGCGGCCGCCGCGCCCGGTCTGTTCGGGCGCCACGTAGGCCAGGTCGCCGGGGATGTCGCGCGTGGGCGCGTTGGGCGGCTGCCCGGCGGCAAGTGCCACGGCGCGATGGAAATCGATCAGGATGGGCCGCCGCTCGGGGCCGCACAGCAACACGTGGGCCGGGCTGATGTTCAGGTGCAGCACGCCGCGCCTATGCACGGCGGCGATCGTGTGCGCCAGCTGGACGGCCAGGGCCAGCAGTTCGGCCGTGCCGAGGGGATCGTGGCGCACCGCCTGCGACAGCACGACGCCGGTGAAGTCTTCCAGTGCCAGCACGGTGGCCGGGTGGGGCAGCGTGCTCAGCTGCGGCACGCCCTCGATGCCGGCGAGCCGCCCCAGAATAGCGCTCTCATGCCCCAGCCGCTCGGCCGCCTTGGGGCCCAGCGGCTCCTTGTGGAGCACGGTGTCGCCGGAAGGCAGGCGCAGGCGCACAATCAGCGAAGTGGCGCTCTGGTGCACGACCTCGCGGGGCGCGCCGGCGCTTGATTTCGCTGTGTCGATGGAGTGTGTTGCACCATGCGCCACAGGAGGGTCGTGCCCCTACCGGACCTGGATCCCGGCAGATGGATCCCGTCGTCCGAGAGAGCACTCACGGCAAGAATAAGAAGATTCTCGCGCTTTGTCACGCCATGGCGGGTTGATCCCTATGCCACAGTCGCCCGTGTTGACGCCGGGCAACGTTGCTGTACCGCTGAATGCGTCGCCCCGCTACCAGCGGCTTCACCGGTCGCCGCGAACAATCCCTACAGCGATGGCAACGGCCCCGACGCATCGCGGATGTTGTGGACCTTCGCATCCAGGCAGTTTCGCGAGTGAAGAGCGCGGGCGCGTCTTCCTCGATGCGCGCGCATCTTGAGCCCTTTGCATTAAGGCGCAGAGGCCACACGGAAGATCCACTGCAAGCGCATGCGTGCCAATCAGCCCACGCAAGCCCATTGCCGTGTATGCTCATGCGTAGCATTCCTTGAGGGAGGATAGCGATGGGCAACGCCGAGCAACTCGTGGTGTTTTCGCTCGACCGGCAGCGGTTTGCATTGCCGCTCGCGATGGTCCGGCGTGTCGTGCGAGCGGCCGAAGTGACCGCCATCCCCAACGCGCCGGGCGTCGTGTCGGGGGTAGTGGATGTGCAAGGCGAAGTGATTGCCGTGCTCGATGTCCGCGCTCGCCTGGGAATGCCCCATCGCCCCATTAGCCTGTCGGACCAGTTCCTGATTGCCAGAACACGGCAGCGGAGCGTGGCGCTGGTCATCGACCAGGCCCAGGGCTTGGTCGAGGTCACCGGCATCGAGGCCGCCCCGCCCAGCCTCGATGCGCCTTGGTTCAGCCAGTTCCAGGGAGTGGCCCAGCTGAACGACGGCCTCGTCCTGATCCAGGACCTCGAAAAATTTCTTTCGCCCCTCGAGGCGTGCGTGCTCGACCGCGCATTGGAGGAGGCCTCGTGACGCCGCCGGCCACACTTGAGCTGTTGGCCGAGCGCATCGCGGCTGAGTTGGGTCTGCACTTTCCGCCTGAGCGCGCCGCAGATCTTTGCCGGGGCCTGGCCGGTGCGGCGCGGGACTTCGGCGTGGCCGACGGGGCCGCCTGCGCCAACGGGTTGCTGGCCATGCCATGGACGCAAGCCCAGGTTCGCATCCTGGCTAGCCACCTCACGGTGGGCGAAACCTATTTCTTGCGCGACAAGCCGTTGCTGAACGTTTTCGCGGGGCACATGCTGCCCGAATTGCTGAGCCGGCGGCGGGCGCTGGGGCAGCGGCGGCTGCATATCTGGAGCGCGGGCTGCTGCACCGGTGAGGAGCCCTATTCGCTCGCCATCCTGGTCGAGCAGGCCTTGCCGGACCTGGCCGAGTGGGACGTGAGGATCGTGGGCACCGACGTCAATCCGCGCTTTCTTGAGAAGGCCCGGGCGGGGCGGTACAACGAATGGTCGTTTCGCGGCGTGCCGGCCGCATGGAGGCAACGATACTTCGAGCGCACCGCGGATGGGCTCTACCGGGTGTGCGACAGCGTCCGGTCGCTGGTGAGCTTTGCCGAGCTCAACATGGCGCAGGACACCTACCCCCGTGCGACCAATGGCACGTCCGATGTGGACGTGATCTTTTGCCGCAACCTGCTGATGTACTTCGACTCGAAGCAGGTGGCCAAGGTGGCAGAGCGGCTGCGGGAGTCGCTGCAGGTTGGCGGGTGGCTCATCGTGAGCCCCACCGAAGCCGCTGCCACAGCCTTCCCGGGGCTGGAGCCTGTCAATTTCGAAGCTGCAGTGGCCTTCAGGAAGCAGGCCACGCGCTGCGTCGACGTGCCGCAGCAACATCCCGAACTCCCACTGGCGATGCAGGCCACTGAGACGCAGCTCGAGCCGAGCAGACCGATGCAGGTGGCCGTGCGGGCCTCCATGCCGATGGCGGCCTTCCGGCAGACCGCTTGCACGCTGGCTGACCAGGGCCGCCTGGATGAAGCGCTCACCTGGTGTGACCGATGGGTGGCCGCGGACAAACTCGATCCCTGGGGCCACTATGTCCGCGGCGTTGTCCTGATCGAGCAGGGCGACGCGAGTGGCGCGCGCCAGGCCTTGCGGCGTTGCGTTTACCTGCAGCCGGGCTTCGTGCTGGCACATCTCGCCTTGGGGCAGCTGGCGCGCGGACTCGGCCACGAGGCCGAAACGGCCAGGCACTTTCACGTTGCCGAACAACTGCTGGGCGTGTTGCAGCCTGGCGAGGCGTTGGCTGACGCACAAGGGCTGACGGCCGGCCGGCTGCACGAAAGTTTCAAGGTCCTCGCCACCGCGGAGGGCAGGCCATGAGCACGGTGAATGACGGCGCTGCCGACGCCGGCAGCGTGGACCAGGTGCTGCATGCACGGGCGCTGGCGCTGGCGCGGCGGCCCGTGGAGCCCCCAGCGGCCGACACCCTGATCGAGTTGCTCGAATTCCGCCTGGCTCGCGAACGCTACGCCGTGGAGACCCGCCTCGTGCGCGAGGTTCATCCACTGCGCAGCCTGACGCCGCTGCCCTGCGCCCCGGCCTTCGTGCGGGGCATCGTCAACGTTCGGGGACGGATAGCGGCGGTGCTCGATATCAAGAGGTTCTTCGAGCTGCCTCAGACAGGTCTCACCGACTTGCATCGCGTGGTCCTGCTCCAGGGCCATGGCATCGAAGTCGGTTTGCTGGCGGACGCCATCGTGGGCGTGTACACCATCCCTCTGCGCAGCCTGCAGGAGCAGTTGTCTACCTTGACCGGAATCCGGACGGACTACCTCAAGGGCGTCACTGCCGAGGGCCTGGTCGTGCTGGATGCCCAGCGTTTACTCGACGACCCAGGAATTCTCGTGGAGGAGGAAGTGGAATCATGAAAAAACCAGAACGAAGGTGGTGGCGGGTGCTCGGCCTGGCCGCCGCCTGCGCCGGGTTGGGGCCGGGCATCGCCTTCGCGGCGCAGGATCGAGGGCCGGTGTCGTCCACCGACCTGTCGGCCCTGTCGCTGGAAGACCTGGCGAACGTGGAAATCTCCTCGGTATCGAAACGGCCGGAACGCCTCACGGCCGCGGCCGCTTCCGTGTACGTCATCTCGCGTGAGGACATACGCCGCTCGGGCTACACCAGCATCCCGGAGATCCTGCGTCTGGCCCCCAA
>DATILF010000028.1:0-4147 GCA_035476755.1 Ramlibacter sp. | reverse complement strand
GGCGGCACCTTGCGCACCGTGGCCCAGCCGATCTTGCTCATGAGGCTGATGTAGACCCAGCCAATGTCGAACTCGTACTTCTTGACCGAGAACTTGGCCGAGGTGGGGTACGTGTGGTGGTTGTTGTGCAGCTCTTCACCGCCGATGATGATGCCCCAGATGGAGACGTTGGTGCTGGCATCGGGCGACTCGAAGTTGCGGTAGCCCCACCAGTGGCCCAGGCCATTGATCACGCCGGTGGCCATGACGGGAATCCACGCCATCTGGATCGCCCAGACGGTCAGGCCGATGGCGCCGAAGAGCGCCAGGTTGATGATGAGCATCAGGCCGACACCCTGCCAGGAATAGCGGGTGTACAGGTTGCGCTCGATCCAGTCGTTCGGGGTGCCGTGGCCGTACTTGACCATGGTTTCCTTGTTGCGCGACTCGGCACGGTACAGCTCGGTGCCTTCCAGCAGCAGCTTCTTGATGCCGCGGGTCTGCGGGCTGTGCGGGTCTTCTTCGGTTTCGCACTTGGCGTGGTGCTTGCGGTGGATGGAAACGAATTCCTTCGTGACCATGCCGGTGCCCAGCCAGAGCCACAGGCGGAACAAATGCGACGGGATCGGGTGCAGATCCAGGGCACGGTGCGACTGCGCCCGGTGCAGGAAAATCGTGACGCTGCAGATGGTGATGTGTGTCGTCACCAGCGTGTACAGCACGATCTGCCACCAGGACAGGTTCAACAGGCCGTTCGCGAGCCAATCAACAGCCGCGTTGAGTACGGCCCAGTCGGGAAGCAACATAAATGGGATATCTCTTTTCTAAAACGACGTCGGCCGAATGGCCTTGTTGTTGAGAGTTATTTTACGACGAAGGGTTCAAAAACAAGCTGTGGTTAACCACAGCCAGCGCAACTGCCCTTGCGCTGCGTCAATTTTTCACCCACAGGGCGGCGAAAAAGCCGTCCGTGCGATGGCGATGCGGCCACAGCCTGAGGTAATCCAGCCCCCCCTCGCCGCCGGCGCACAACCCCTGCGCGCCCTCGACTTTCAGGCCGGACAGCACTTCGCCGGCGGCCAGCGGACTGAAATCGCTGTTGGCCAGGGTGAACGCCTGGGCGATGGCCTCGTTTTCCTCCGGCAGCACGCTGCACGTGGCATAAACCAGGCGCCCACCCGGCTTGAGCAGCCGCGAAGCGCTTTGAAGAATGGCGGCCTGCTTGACGGTCATCTCCTGCACCGACTGGGGCGACTGGCGCCACTTCAGGTCGGGGTTTCGGCGCAGCGTGCCCAGGCCGGAACAGGGCGCGTCCACGATGACGCGGTCGATCTTGCCCGCCAGCCGCTTGATCCGGTCGTCGCGCTCATGCGCGATGGCCGCCGGGTGCACGTTGGAGAGCTTGCTGCGCGCCAGGCGCGGCTTGAGTGCGTCCAGGCGGTGGGCGGACGTGTCGAAGGCATAGAGCCGGCCGGTGTTGCGCATCGCCGCGCCGATGGCCAGGGTCTTGCCGCCGGCCCCCGCGCAGAAATCCACCACCATTTCACCGCGCTTGGCATCCAGCAGCAGCGCGAGCAGCTGCGAGCCCTCGTCCTGCACCTCGATGGCGCCCCGCACGAAAGCATCCAGTTTGGTCAGGGGCGGCTTGGTGTCCAGCCGCAAGCCCCAGAGCGAATAGGGCGTCGGCTGGGCCGCAATCCCGGCCTGCTTGAGCTCCTTCTGGATGTCGGGGCGCTTGTCGTGCAGCGTATTCACCCGAAGGTCGAGCGGGGCGGGCTGGTTCAGGCTTTCGGCCAGGGCCATGAATTCGCCGCCCAGCTGGTCCTTCAGCGGCTGCACCAGCCATTCCGGCAGGTTGTGGCGGTGGCGCTCCAAAAGGTCGGCCGGGTTGATCGCATCGCACTGGTCCAGCCAGCGCTTCTCGGGGTCGGTCAGGGCGCTCTTGAGGAAGTCACGTGGGCCGTGAAAGCCCAGGATGGCCATGCGGCGCTCTTTCGGGCCGCTGCCGGAGGGCGACAGGTGATCGAACAGCAATTTCTTGCGCAGCACCGTGAAGACGGTTTCCGCCAGGGTGGCGCGCTCGCGCGGGCCCAGGGACCGGTTGTCGCGAAAGTAGCGTGACACCACGGCGTCGGCCGGGTGGTCGAATTTCAGGGTGAGCTGGACGAGTTCGGCGCAGGCGTCGAGCAAAGCTTTAGGATGCATGGGCCGCATTGTCCCATCCGGGCCTGCGGCCACCCCATGAACCGTGACCTTCCGCCCCTCGTTCCCACCCCGCCCGGCCGCTACCGCCACTACAAAGGCAACTTCTATGAAGTGCTGGACACCGTGCGGCACAGCGAAACCCAGGAATCGATGACCCTGTACCGCGCGCTCTACGGAGAGCACGGGCTGTGGGTGCGCCCGACCGCCTTGTTCACCGGCGAGGTCGTGATCGATGGCGTGCGCCAGCCGCGTTTCGCCCGGGTCCAGACCTGAAGTCCAGGCTTACAGGCGCGCAAGCAGCGCGGCGATGGCGCGCGGGTAGATCAGGTGTTCCTGGGTGAGCACACGCGCCGCCAGTGTGTCCGCTGTGTCGCCAGGCATCACCGGCACCACGGCCTGCTCCAGGATGGGCCCGAAATCCAGCTCGGCCGTCACCTGGTGCACCGTGGCGCCGGCGAAGCGGCAGCCCGCCTCGATCGCGCGCTGGTGGGTGTGCAGCCCCGGGAAAGCGGGCAGCAGCGAAGGGTGGATATTGAGCAGGCGCCCGGGGTAGCGTTCGACAAAGCCGGGCGTGAGGATGCGCATGAACCCCGCCAGCACCACCAGCGACGGGCTGCGCCGGTCGATCACGCTCGCCAGTTCTTCGTCGAATGCCTCGCGGCTGGCGAACCGCTTGTGGTCCACCACGTCGGTGGGAATCAGGTGCTCGCGCGCCAGTTCCAGCCCGCCGGCCTGCGCCTTGTTGCTGATGACCGCGGCCACCTGGGCGCCATACAGCTTGCGCCAGTCCTCGCGCTGGGCGCAGCGGACGATCGCCTCCATGTTGGAGCCGCCGCCAGAGATCAGAATCACGATGTTCTTCATTTTCAATCCGTCAAGGACAGTGCAAAAATGGCTGCGCACTTTCCTGGCCTGTCCCGCAAAGTCAAACAATTATCCCCGCCATGCCCCTACGCCCCCTGACCCCGATCGAAGCCCGCGTGCTGGCCACCCTGATGGAAAAGGCCCGCACGGTGCCGGACAGCTATCCGCTCACCCTCAACGCACTGGTTTCCGGGTGCAACCAGAAATCCAGCCGCGACCCCCTGATGAACGTGGCGGACGCCCAGGCGCAGGAGGCCCTTGACAGCCTCAAACTGCTCAGCCTGGTGTTCGAGTCCAGCGGCAGCCGTGTGGCGCGCTGGGAACACAACTTCCAGCGCGGCGTGGGCGTGCCGGAGCAGTCGGCCGTGCTGCTGGGCCTGCTCATGCTGCGCGGGCCGCAGACCGCGGGCGAACTGCGCATCAACAGCGAACGCTGGTACCGTTTCGCCGACATCTCGTCGGTGGAAGCCTTCCTGGATGAACTGCAGGAACGCGCCGAAGAAAAAGGCGGGCCGCTGGTGGTGAAGCTGCCGCGCCTGCCCGGCATGCGCGAGCAGCGCTGGGCGCATCTGCTGTGCGGGCCGGTGGATGTGGACGCACCCCTGGGATCGACGCCGGAGGCCGTTCCGCCCGGCGTACAGGCTCGCATCGACATGCTCGAAAACGAAGTCGCGGCGCTGCGTCTGGCGGTCCAGAACATTTACGAGCAACTTGGCATGTCACAACCCGGACACAGCAAATAGAACGATCGTGCCAATAATGACGGCGTACTGGAGACCGTCATGGATTTAGCTTTTACCCCCGAAGAACAGAAGTTCCGCGAAGAGGTTCGGGCCTGGGTGCACGCCAACTTGCCGCAGGACATCTCGCACAAGGTCCACAACGCGCTGCGCCTGTCGCGCGACGACATGCAGCAGTGGGCCCGCATCCTGGGCAAGAAGGGCTGGCTGGGCTACGGCTGGCCCCAGCAGTTCGGCGGCCCCGGCTGGAACGCCATCCAGAAACACCTGTTCGAGGAAGAATGCGCGCTGGCCGGCGCGCCGCGCATCGTGCCCTTCGGCCCGGTGATGGTCGCCCCCGTGATCATGGCCTTCGGCAA
>DATILF010000027.1:0-3167 GCA_035476755.1 Ramlibacter sp. | reverse complement strand
ATTGCCCGCCGCATTCAGCAGGGCCGCCACTACAACCTGCGCGCCGCGAAGACCAGTGCCGACGAGATCGGCGACCTGGTCGACTTGTTCAACGCCATGCTCGACGAACTCGGCCGGCGAGCCCAGACGCTGGAACAGGCCAACCAGGCCTTGCGCGATAGCGACGAGCGCTACCAGCTGGCCGTGCGCGGCTCCAGCGCGGGCCTGTGGGACTGGGACATGGAAGCCGGCACCATGTTCTATTCGCCGCGCTTCAAGGCCCTGCTGGGTTACTCCGACGCGGAGTTCCCCGACCTGCCGGTTTCTCTCGAGAACGTCATGCACGAAGAGGACCGCATGGTGGTGCGCCAGTCGCTGAATGACCACCTGAGCCAGGGCCTGCCTTACCAGGTGGAATGCCGGTTGCGCCTGAAGTCGTCCGAATGGCGCTGGTTCCTGATCGCGGGGATGGCGCAAAAGGACGGCACGGGGCAAGCCTTCCGGATGGCCGGCTCGGTCATCGACGTGACCGAGCGCAAACGTGCCGAGCGGGTCCTGCAGGAGGCCAACCGCGCCAAGGACGAATTCATCGCCACCCTCGCCCACGAATTGCGCAACCCGCTGGCGCCGATCCGCACCGGACTGGAGATCCTCAAGAAAGACGACGCCAACGGGCCTTCTTCCGCGCGCGCCCGCGACACCATGGAGCGCCAGCTGGCGCACATGATCCGGCTCATCGACGACCTGCTGGACATCTCGCGCATCAACAGCGGAAAAATCCGCATCGAGACCCGCCGCATTCGCCTGGCCAGCGCCATCGAAACGGCCGTTGAGCTCAGCCGCCCGGCCATCGAGGGGCGCGGCCATGCCTTGCGGATGGAAATATCTCCCGGCATCGAACTGATGGCCGACGCCACGCGGCTGGCCCAGACCCTGGGCAATCTCTTGAACAACGCCGCCAAGTACACACCACCCGCCGGGCAGATCCACTTGAAAGCCTGGCAGGAAGATGGGGAGGCCGTGATCGAGATCCGGGACAGCGGTGTCGGCATTCCGCCCGAAATGCTCACCAAGGTCTTCACCCTGTTCACCCAGGTGGGCCGCACGCTGGACCGATCGCAAGGCGGCCTGGGTATCGGCCTGTACCTGGTGCGCAGCCTGGTCGAGTTGCACGGCGGCACCGTGACGGCCGCGAGCGACGGGCCGGGCCGCGGCAGCGTCTTTCGCGTGCGCATACCCTGCCTGCCGCCCTCGGAAAATCCGGCGGCGCTGGATGACGGCGATGCTCCCGGCGGCGAACTCACGCGCGAAGGATTGAAGGTGCTCGTGGTGGATGACAACATCGACGCGGCCGAGACCCTGGCCACCGTGCTGGAGATGACGGGCCGCCGCACCCGCACCGTGCACGAGGGCCAGCAGGTGCTGGGCGCGGCGCGCGACTTCGAGCCCGACATCGTGCTGCTGGACATCGGCCTGCCCGGCATGTCAGGCTACGACGTCGCGCGCCAGTTGCGCGCCGACCCGCGGTTCAGCCGAACCGTGCTGATGGCGGTGACCGGCTGGGGCAGCGAGGAAGACCGGCGCCGCTCACGGGCGGCCGGATTCGACGAACACCTCACCAAGCCGGTGGACCTCGCCGCGCTGGAGCCGCTGCTGAACCGGATGGCGAACTGACAGCCGCTTCAGGCCTCGCCGGAAAGCGCCACGCATTTGCGGCGCATGGCATCGACGGCCGCCCGGTGCCGCACCCGAAGGCGGTGCGTCTGGTCCGTGGCCTCGCCGGCATGCCGGATCTGTGCGTCCCAGACCGAGTGCACCAGCTCGACGTGCCGCAACAGCACCTCGGCCATTTCTTCGGACAGCTGCGGCAGCACCCCTTTCATGGCCCGGATGTCGTGCAGCTCACGCGTCACCTGCCGGTAGTGGCCGGTGTCCCCGCGCGACTCGGCCATATCGTCGAAATCCTGCTGATAGCGATCCAGTGCCTGCGCAAGCTGGAACGCAATTGCACGCAAGGCCGGCGCGGAAGAGGCTGACATGAGGGAGCAGCATCGGGTGGACGGGAGGCGAAGTTTAGGCAAAAGATACGGCCCGTTGCCGAATTGAGATGCATTGTTACTCTGGCCGAGTTGATTGCTTGTCACCCCCACGCATTCAATCAACCGCCCCCAAAACGCCCCAGCGAAAGCACAGGCGACGCATTTCGCCCAGAATGGCGGGTTCGACCGCACGGACTACCCAGGAAAACCAAATGACCTACCCCCACACCCAGCTCTTCATCGACGGCCAATGGCAAGACGCTGCCGATGGCCGCAGCCTCGCCGTGTTCAATCCCGCCACCGGCCAGGAAATCGGGCGCGTGGCCCACGCGGGCCAGGCCGATCTGGACCGCGCCCTCGCCGCGGCCCAGAGAGGCTTCGAGACCTGGCGCGACCTGCCCGCCATCGAGCGCAACAAGATCATGCGCAAGGCAGCCGCGCTGATGCGCGAGCGTGCCGGCGACATCGGGAAAGTGCTGACCCAGGAACAGGGCAAGCCGCTGGTCGAAGCCAAGGGCGAGGCCCTGGCGGCCGCCGACATCATCGAATGGTTTGCCGACGAGGGCCTGCGCGTATATGGTCGCATCGTCCCTTCGCGCGGCAACCTGGCCACGCGCCAGATGGTGCTGAAGGACCCGGTGGGCCCGGTGGCGGCGTTCACGCCCTGGAACTTCCCGATCAACCAGGTGGTGCGCAAGCTGGCCGCCGCGCTGGCCACGGGTTGCTCGATGATCGTGAAGGCCGCGGAGGAAACGCCCGCCGCGCCGGCCGAACTGATCCGCGCCTTCGCCGATGCGGGCCTGCCGGCCGGCGTGCTGGGCCTGGTGTATGGCGATCCGGCGGAAATCTCCAGTTACCTGATCCCGCATCCGGTGATCCGCAAGATCACCTTCACCGGCTCCACGCCGGTGGGCAAGCAGTTGGCCGCGCTGGCCGGCAAGCACATGAAACGGGTGACCATGGAGCTGGGCGGCCACGCGCCGGTGATCGTGGCGGAAGACGCGGATGTGGCACTGGCCGTGAAGGCGGCCGGCGCCGCCAAGTTCCGCAACGCCGGGCAGGTCTGCATTTCGCCCACGCGCTTCCTGGTGCACGAGAGCATCAAGAACGACTTTGCCGCCGCACTGGTCAAACACGCACAGGCCCTGA
>DATILF010000026.1:0-22526 GCA_035476755.1 Ramlibacter sp. | reverse complement strand
TACGGCACCTCCAAGAAAGCCATCGAGGAGCGCATTGCCATGGGGGCCGACGTCATCCTGGAAATCGACTTCCAGGGCGCCCTGCAGATCAAGCGGATCTTCGCCAACGCGGTGCTGATCTTCATCCTGCCCCCCAGCTGGGAGGAACTGCGCTCCCGCCTGGAACGGCGGGGCGAGGATGCGCCCGACGTGATCGAACTGCGCCTGAAGAACGCGGCCGAAGAAATGACACAGGCGCGGGAATTCGATTTCGTTATAATCAATGAGTTATTTGAACGGGCGCTTTTTGACCTGAAAGCGATTGTTCACGCCCAGCGGCTCAAGTTTTCGGCCCAGCGCCGTGCCCGGGCCGACACCTTCCAAGCCCTCAACATCACCTGAGAGACCTCCTCACATGGCCCGCATCACCGTTGAAGACTGCCTGCAGCAAATCCCCAACCGCTTCCAGCTGGTGCTGGCCGCCACGTACCGCGCCCGCATGCTGAGCCAGGGCCACGCCCCCAAGATCGAAAGCAAGAACAAGCCCGGCGTCACCGCGTTGCGCGAGATCGCCCAAGGCAAGATCGGCCTGGAAATGCTGAAAAAAGTACCCGGCTGATCGACTAGCCCCGCCCCGAAGGGCCCTGGAAAAGATGCACCGCTAGACGGTGCTTTTTTATTGCTGAGGGCAACTTGGGCGGGTGCACGCTACATTAAGGCATGAGCGCAGTACTGCCACCCCGGGGCAAAGACAAGCGACCGGCCAAGCCGGTCCTGCCCAGCCCGGCGGCCGCCAACGCGGCGGCGGCCAGCTTTGCCGCGCTCATGGCCCGCCTCGATTACCTGGACACGGCCGACATCGAGCAGGTCCGCAAGGCCTATCGTTTCGCCGACGAAGCCCACCTGGGTCAGATCCGCGCCAGCGGCGAGCCCTACATCACGCATCCCATCGCCGTCGCCGCCCAGTGCGCGGAGTGGAAGCTGGACGCCCAGGCGCTGATGGCGGCTTTGCTGCACGACGCGATCGAGGATTGCGGGGTGACCAAGCCCGACCTGATCGAACGCTTCGGCGCCCCGGTGGCCGAGCTGGTGGATGGCCTGACCAAGCTGGACAGGCTGCAGTTCACCACGCGCGAGGAAAACCAGGCGGAGTCGTTCCGCAAGATGCTGCTCGCCATGGCGCGCGATGTGCGGGTGATCCTGATCAAGCTGGCGGACCGCACGCACAACATGCGCACGCTGGACGACGTGCCGCGCGAGAAGTGGACGCGCATCTCGTCCGAGACCCTCGACATCTACGCCCCCATCGCGCACCGGCTGGGCCTGAACCTCACCTACCGCGAGCTGCAGGAACTGGCGTTTCGCCACCTGCGGCCCTGGCGCTACGCAATCCTGAACAAGGCCGTGACCAAGGCACGCAACCGCCGGCGCGATCTGATCCAGAAAGTGCAGCGCGAGGTGGAGTCGGTGTTCGAGCAGGCACGCATGCACGTGCGCATCGCCGGGCGCGAAAAGACGCTCTTTTCCATCTACAAGAAGATGGATGAGAAGCACCTGAGCTTCGCGCAGGTCACCGACATCTACGGCTTTCGCGTCATCGTGCCATCGGTAGTCGATTGCTACACGGCCCTGGGCCTGCTGCACCAGATGTACAAGCCCGTGCCGGGCAAGTTCAAGGACCACATTGCCATTCCCAAGGTGAACGGCTACCAGTCGCTGCACACCACGCTGGTCGGCCCGTCGGGCGTGAACGTCGAATTCCAGATGCGCACCGAGGCCATGCACCTGGTGGCCGAATCGGGCGTCGCGGCGCATTGGCTGTACAAGGCCAGCGAGCTCGACGGCGAGAGCGCCGACCGCCTGGGCACCAAGTGGCTGCAGTCGCTGCTGGACATCCAGGATGAGACGCGCGACGCCGCCGAGTTCTGGGACCACGTCAAGATCGATCTCTTCCCCGACGCCGTGTACGTGTTCACGCCCAAGAGCCAGATCATGGCCATGCCGCGCGGTGCCACCGTGGTCGATTTCGCCTATGCGATCCACAGCAACATCGGCGACCGCACGGTGGCGGCCAAGATCAACGGCGTGCAGGTGCCGCTGCGCACCGAGCTGAAGAATGGCGACGTGGTCGAGGTGGTCACCGCCCCGGTGTCCACGCCCAACCCGGCCTGGCTGGGTTTCGTGCGCACCGGCCGCGCCCGCTCCAAGATCCGCCATCACCTGAAATCGATGGCCCAGGCGGAGTCGCAGGCTCTGGGCGAGAAGCTGCTGTCGCAGGCGTTGCGCGCTGAAGGCCTGGAGAAACTGCCGGCCGACGACGACGAGCACCATCCCATCTGGGAAAAGCTGCTGCGCTTCACGGGCAGCCGCAGCCGTTCCGAACTGCTCACCGACCTCGGGTTGGGCAAGCGCGTCGCCAGCATCGTGGCCAAGCGGCTCGTCACCATGCTGGCCGAGCGCGGCGAAAAACCCGATGCCCTGCTCATCACCCGCGAGCGCTACACCGCGCACGAGAACGTGTCGCAAGGCGAGGTCACGCTGGACGGCAGCGAAAACGCCTCGGTGCAGTTCGCCAACTGCTGCCGGCCGGTGCCGGGCGACCCGATCGTCGGCTATCTCGGGCGTGGCGAAGGGCTGGTGGTGCACACGGACGATTGCGCCGTGGCCAAGCGCCTGCAGCACAAGGACAGCGAGCGTTTCATCGGCGTCGAGTGGGCCGAGGAGCCGGTGCGGCCCTTCGAAACCAGCCTGCTCGTCACGGTGGCCAACGGCAAGGGCGTCCTGGCCCGCGTGGCGGCCGCGCTGGCCAGCGCCGAGGCCGACATCGCGCACGTGGACATGGGCGACGAGAAAGCGAGCGACGCCACCGACCTGCGTTTCCTGGTGGCCGTGCGCGACCGCAGCCACCTCGAAGCCGTGATGCGCACGCTCAAGCGCACACCCTCGGTGATGCGTGTGCAGCGCATGCGCCCGGGCGTCACCTCGTCCTGAATCAGCCCGCCGGCGCCGGATAGCGCACGGCCAGCACCTCCACGTCCTGCGCCCCCAGCGGCGTCACCAGCCTGACCACGTCGCCTTCGCGCGCCTTCAGCAGCGCGCGTGCGATCGGCGAGACCCAACTCACCTGGCCCTGCGCGCTTTCGGCCTCGTCGATGCCCATGATGGTGATGGTCCGCTCCTGCCCGGACTCCTCGGCATAGGTGACGGTGGCGCCGAAGAAGACCTGGTCGCGGCCGTGGTGCACCGTCGGATCGGTCACCTCGGCCAACTCCAGGCGCTTGGTCAGGAAGCGGATGCGCCGGTCGATCTCGCGCAAGCGCTTCTTGCCGTAGATGTAGTCGCCGTTCTCGGAGCGGTCGCCGTTGCTTGCCGCCCAGTGGACGATCTCGACCACCTTCGGGCGCTCCTCGTCGATCAGCTGCAGCAGTTCGCCCCGCAACCGCGCGTAGCCCTGAGGCGTGATGTAGTTCTTGCCGCCCGCCGGCAAGGCCGGCAACTGGCCTTCGTCCTCGTCATCGCCGTCGTTTTCCCGGGTGAATGCCTTGCTCATTGCGCAAGCATAACGAAGGCCCGCCCGGCCGTGCGGCGACTCAGCCGTGTCATTTTCCTACATTCGCATACGTTTCTTCCTACGGCCGCAGCGATGGGCGTCGTGCAAGATTCACGAACTCAGGAGAACCAATGAGCCCGGACGTTATTGAGCAAGCCGCACCCCGCGTCTTCAACCCCACTGCGCAAGACCCGTATGGGCGAGACGCGTTCACGCAAGCCTCCCAGGTGGCCTGGGGCCGGGTGGCACGGTGGCCCTAGCCATGAGCACACCCACGGCCGGATCGCCAACGGCCGACATCTCGCAGCCGAGCATCCGCGCGCCTGAAGGCACCTCGTCGGTTGCGCGCCGTTCGCGCGCGGGCGCCGAAGCCGCGCGCTATGGCGTGCTCAGGCGCCTGGCGCCCAAACTCAAGCACGACATGGTGGTGAACCTGCAGGCGATCGCCATGATGGCCGAGGTACTCAATGCGCGGCTGGAGCGCGGCTCGCCGCCGCCGGCGGACTTTCACGCCAGCATCGCCAAGCTCAATCGGCTGGCACGCGACGCGGTGGCCAACTGCCTGAAGGTGGCGGCATGGATCGAACCCGGCGAAGACGAAGGCGTGGGCCTGGCCGAGGGCATCGGTGACTGCCTGCTGCTGCTGGAGAGCAACTTCACTTTCCGCGGATTCCTGGTTGTGAAAGAAGTGCCCGAGCGCAGCAACTTCCAGGTGTCGCGCGTGGTCCTGCGCAACTTGCTGGTGGCCTCGCTGATCACGCTCACCGACGCGGCCTCCGGTCCCTGCGAGGTCAACGTCAAGGCGGACGTGGTGGCCGGCAAGGCCGAGATCCTGGTGCGCATCCGGCCGCGCCAGGACGAATTCGAGGGCCTGCCCTTCGAATCCAGCTACCGCCAGCTGGAGTGGGCCGACGTACAGGCCCTGGCGATGGCCGAGTCGGTGGAGCTGGTGCGCGGCACCGACCAGATCGTCATGCGGATTCCGCGCGCGGTGGCCACCGCGCCACTGCAGATCGCGCCCATCTGATCGCCTGGGCCGGCTATCCGTGTCAGGGCTCCAGCCCATCCATGAAAGCCTCGAGCTCCTCGATCGGCAGCGGTTTGCAGAAGAGGTAACCCTGGTACTCATAGCAGCCCTGCTGGGCCAGGAAGGCCCGCTGCTCGGGCGTTTCCACCCCTTCGGCCATCACGCCCAGGCCCAGGCTCTGGGCCAGGCCGATGATGGTGCGCGCGATGGCCGCATCGTTGCTGTCGGTGAGGATGTCCTTCACGAACTCCCGGTCGATCTTGAGCTGGTCCAGCGGCAGCCGCTTGAGGTAGGAGAGCGACGAGTAGCCCATGCCGAAATCGTCCAGCGACAGCGTCACACCCATGGCCTTCAGGCTGCCCATCTTGGCCACGGTCACTTCGATGCCATCGGCCAGCAGGCTCTCCGTGAGCTCCAGCTTGAGCTTGTGCGGTGCGATCTTCGAATTGGCGATGGCGGTCATCACCTCGTCCACGAAATCCGGGTCGCGGAACTGCCGCACGCTCACGTTCACGGCAATGCTCAGGTGCGTGCGCTCGGGGTGGTCCGCCCAGGCCGCGATCTGCGCGCACGCCTGCTCCAGAACCCAGCGGCCGATCGGGACGATCAGCGAGGTTTCCTCCGCCGTGGGAATGAAGTGGGCGGGCGGCACCATGTCGCGCTGCGGATGGCGCCAGCGCAGCAGCGCCTCCACCCCGGTCATGCGGCCGTCCGCGCCCACCTGCGGCTGATAGTCGATCAGGAACTGGCCCTCGCGCCACGCCTGCCTCAGGTCGGTCGCCAGGGCCGCGTTGGCCGTCACCACAGCCTGCATTTCCGGGTCAAAGAAGCGCACCGCGTTGCGTCCGGCATTCTTGGCCTGGTACATGGCCAGGTCGGCCTGCTTGAGCAGTTCGCTCACTGACCAGGGCGCGCGGCCAAACAGCGTGACACCGATGCTGCAGGTGCTGTGGTGCAGGTAGCCTGACAGCACGTAGGGCTCGCCGAGCTTGGCCAGGATGCGGTCGCTCACGGCGCGCGCGCCCGAGGCCGGCTCCAGCGGCTTCTGGCCGTTGTTTTCCAGCAGGATCACGAACTCGTCGCCGCCCAGGCGCGCCACCGTGTCGCCGCGCGCGACACAGGAGCGCAGCCGCTCGGCGACTTGCTGCAGCAGCTGGTCGCCCTTCTGGTGGCCCAACGTGTCGTTGAGCACCTTGAAGTTGTCCAGGTCGATGAACATCAGCGCGCCCTCGCGCGGACGGTCGCGGTCCGACAGCGCGCGGTGCAAGCGGTCCAGCAGCAGCTGCCGGTTCGGCAGCTTGGTGAGCGGGTCGTAGAAGGCGAGGTACTGGATCTTTTCCTCGGCGGTCTTGCGCTCGGTGATGTCGCGGCCCACCGCCACCCAGTGCGTGAGCTTGCGCGCCGCATCCCACACCGGCGAGACCTCCAGGTCCACCCAGAACGGCTCACCGCCCTTCTTGTAGTTGATGAGGTCCACGCGCGCCGGCTGCCACTGCTCCATCGCCCTGCGGATGCGGTCGAGCTCACGCCGCTGCGTGCCTGGCCCCTGCAGCAGCCGGGGCGTGCGGCCCAGCACCTCCTCGGGGCTGTAGCCGGTGCGGCGCTCGAACGCTTCGTTGACGAAAACGATGCGCGGCCCTGGTTCGCTGAACGGCCCCGCCTCGGTGATGATGACGATATCGTTCAGCCGCGCGATGCTGCTCTCCAGCAAGCGAAGCTGCTCCTGAGACTTGTGGCGGGCCGTCACGTCGCGCAGGTGCACGGCCAGCCCCGCACCGAACACATAACCCCTGAGTTCGATGCGGCACGACAGGCGCGCGTCCAGCTCTTCGGCCTCCAGGATCTGCCCGGACATGAGGCTGCGCCGGATGCTCTCTTCCAGGCGCAGCCGCACCGTTTTCTGGAACGAATTCCAGATGGGCAGGCCGAGCAGTTCACTCGCGGGCCGGGCCAGCATCCGCTCGGCCTCTTCGTTGATGAAGGTGAGCCGCCCCTCCCGGTCCACCGTGGCAAACGCCTCGCCACTGCCCTGGGCGCCCCCCAGGCTCACGGTGTGGCGCAGCAAGGTGCCCGGGCGGTGTCCGCGTGGCGCGATTTCCTGCACCGCGCCCTCCACCCGCGTGATGGCCCCGGCCTCGTCGCGCACCGCATGGCCGAGCGTGCGCACCCAGGCACGGCGGCCCTCCAGGGTCACGATCTGCATCTCGTCGTCGAAGGGCTCTCCCTCGGTGGCGCAAGCCTTGACCATGGCGAGGATCTTGTCGCGCCATTCAGGTGCGTAGAAGCGGAACGCTTCCACGCGAGGCGGCTGGTAGCCGGCCGGCGCATCGTGGATGATCGCCAGCTGGTCGGACCAATCCAGGCGGTCCTGCTTCAGGTCGAGCGTCCAGATGCCCACGAACGCCGTGCGCTCGAGCAAGGCCAGCAGGGACTTCGCCTGTTGCAGCTTGTCAATCTCCATGCCCCTGCATTATTGGGGCATCGGGCGGTTTCCGGGCGTATTACCGTCCCTTTCGTGCTAATTCGGAAGTAGGCACCGTCCTACCTGATCACGCGGGCTCGTCCGGGGCGAACGCAGAGCCATGTTCAGCCATGATGGCCACCTCACCCATGAGATTTTGCTGAGCTCGCCCGTGCAACTGCAAGCCTTCGTCATCGAGGACAACGCGACCATCCGCGAAAACCTGATCGGCACGCTCGAGGAGCTCACCTGCGTGAAGGTTACGGGCACCTGCGCTACGGAGGACGACGCGGTGGTGTGGCTGGACCACCACCAGGACCTGTGGGACCTGGTGATCGTGGACCTCTTCCTCAAGCAGGGCAGCGGCATCCACCTGGCGCAGCGCATCAAGCGCCACCGGCCCACCCAGAAGATCGTGGTGTTCAGCAATTACATCAATGCCAGCGTTCGCAAGCGCTGCGCACAGCTGGGCGTGGACGCTGTCTTCGACAAGTCCACCGAGATCGATTCGCTGGTGGATTACTGCTCCCACCAGTGCTTCCGGATCTCGCAGGCCCAGCTGGCAGCCTAGCGGGCTGGCGAAGCGATCATTCGCAGCGGAAACTGGCGGCCAGTTCCAGGCTGCCGGTGCCGCTGTAGCGGGCCACCTTGGGGTACGGGCAGAGCGGCCGCGTGCGGTCGGCGGCCCACGTGCCCGGCAGATCGGTATTGACCCCCCCCGCGTTGCCGGCGCCGCGCGCTGAAGCCACCAGCTGTGCGGGCGCCGTGCCCTGCTCGACCCAGCTCACCAGCGGCGTGATCGCATCGAACTGGTCAACGGCCGGGCCGCCCGAGCAGTGGCCCATGCCCGGCACGCGGAAGAAGCGCGCGAAGTTGGACGCGTCACCGCCATTGGCGGCCTGCAGGCCCTTGTACCAGGTCTCGGTATCGTTCACGGAGAAGATGGGGTCGCTCACCCCGTGGTACACCATCATCTTGGCGCCTCGGCCCTTCAAGGTCGACAGATTGGTCGGCGTCGGCGGCGTCATGAAGCTCATCGCCGATTCCGTGTACAGGCTGTTGGTGGCCGTGATCTGCGCCACCAGTGTGTCGAGGTTCGCCGCGAGCGAAAAAGCCGGGCCGTTGAAACCCGTGGCGCTCTCCGGCGGGACCTTGAAAATCAGCCCGACGGCGCCGGAATCCAGCTGCAGCGGCGCGGTGAACTCCCAGAAGGGAATGCCGCTGCCGGACAGGCCGGCGTCGTACGGGAACGACGCGTAGATCATCGCGCCGGTGCTCGTGGTCGGGCCGCTGAAGATCTTGCCGATGGCCGTCTTCTGCGCCGCGCTCAGGCAGGTGCCATCGCGCGCGCCCGAACAGGTTGGCACGTCGCGCTCCAGGTTGAAGGCTGTCTGGCAAGCTGCCACGTCCTGCACCAGGCCGTCGGTCGCGCCGTCCAGCGCGTCGCAACGGCTCAGCACCGCATTGGCCACGGTGGTGCGCTCCGCGGTGGTGAAGCCCGTGGACAGGTTGGTCGAATCGGTGGCGACGGAAGCGTACAGCTGGCCGCCGGCGATGTTGGCGATGGCCGCCTTGGGCAGGTTGTAGCCGGGCGCGCCCGCGAGGATGCCATCGTACTGGTCGGCATAGCGCGCCGCCGCGACCATGGCATGGCGTCCGCCATTCGAGCAGCCGCCGAAGTACGAGCGGTCCGGCCCCTTGCCATACGCGGTCAGGATCAGGCTCTTGGCCATCGGCGTCAGCTTGCCCACGGCCTGGTAGCCGTAATCGAGACGCGCCTGCGGGTCGATGCCGAAGGTCGGGCCGAGCGCGGCGCGGTGGCCGGCGTCCGAGCTGAGCACCGCGAACCGCTGCAGCAGTGCGTGGGTGGTGGGGCCGCCGCCGGACGCGCCGGTGGCCGTGACCACACTGCCGTCGATGCCGCCATTGCCCTGGTAGAAGAAGCGGCCGTTCCACTGCGTGGGCAGGCGCATCTCGAAGCCGATGGCATAGGCCTGGCTGTCAACGGCGCTGACGCGGTCGAACATCCGCCCGGTGACCAGGCAGTGTTCAGGCACGGCCTGCCCCGCCACGGTCAGCGAGCCGGCGGGCACGCTGGTGGCCGCGGTGATGGTCGTGTTGGCCAGTCCGCCGAGCTTGCCGGGCAGGTCGGCGCAGGCACCGGAGAACGCCGCCGGCATGGCCACCCCCAACTGGGGCAGGTCGGCGTCACCGCCGCCTCCGCATGCGGCCAGCACCACGGCGGCCAGTGTGGATACGCCCCAGCCCAGCTGGAACTGCTTGAATTGCATTTCAGTCTCCTGTGATTCGCCGCAGGACGGCCCCGCGAGTTCGAAGGCGGCCTGGCCGCGAATAGTTAATGTACTGAATGGTTAGTTTAGATGAACCGGGTGTTTTCCCTGGGGTCCCAGCGCCTCGAATAATTCATCAACTTACCTGTTGGCCAGACCGGCCAGGGACGCACAGCCATCCGTCACAATCGCCGGATGCCGAGCAAGCGATCCCATCCCGCCGAGATCACACCGGCCGGCCAGCTGGCGGAGGCCAGGCTTCATTTCGTCCTGGGCTACCAGCTGGCGCAAGCGACGATCGTGACCACGGCCCTGTTCGAACAGCAGATTGGCGAGCCGCTTGCGCTTCGGCCGGTCGAATACACGCTGCTGGCTCTGATCGCCGAGAACCCGGGCGGCTCGCACGCCCGCCTGGCGCGTGCGTTGGCCGTGACGTCGCCCAACATCACCAGCTGGGTGGACAAGCTGGAAAAGCGCGGCCTGGTGCGCCGACAGCAAAGCGAGAGCGACCGCCGCCTGCACAACCTGCAGGCGACGCCCCAGGGCCTGGCCCTGGCGCGCGAGGCCACCGATCGAATCCTTCAGGCCGAAAAGGATGCCTTGAGCGCGCTCAGCCCGGGCGAACGCCTCATCCTGGTCGAGCTGCTGCACAAGGTCGCGTTCGCGCGGGGCGAGCGGGCGTCCGCCGGTACGGGTGCGCCATGAACTGATCCAATCCGCCAATTCGCCAGACCGTTGTCGCCATTGCCGCACCCATGGCGGCTGGCTAGAGTTCCGAGGACCCTCTCACTCCCATCCTCGCAACTTCTCATGAGCCCTTCCGATCGGACCGCCTCCCTGCCCTCGGGCGCCCCCTTGGCCGGCGTGCGCGTGCTGGACCTGACCCGCCTGCTGCCCGGCCCCATGGGCACGCTGCACCTGGCGGACCTGGGCGCCGATGTGATCAAGATCGAGGACCTGGGCGCCGGCGACTATGCGGCGCCATCGGTACGCGATCTGGTCAACCGCAACAAGCGGGGCATCCGTATCGACCTGAAGCAGCCCGGCGGGCGCGACACGCTGCTGCGCCTGTGCCGCGGCGCCGACGTGCTGGTCGAGGGTTTTCGCCCCGGAGTCATGGAACGCCTGGGGGTGGGCTACCAGGCGGTGGCGGCCGAAAACCCGCGCATCGTGTACTGCAGCCTGAGCGGCTTCGGGCAAACCGGCCCATTGCGCGACATGCCGGCGCACGACCTGAACTACAGCGCCCTGACCGGCGTCGCGGACCAGATCGGCTCTCACAACGGCCCGGCGCTGTCGAACCTGCCGGTGGCGGACCTGCTGGGCGGGACCATGGTCGCGGTCATGGGCATCCTGGCCGCCCTGTTCGACGCGAACCGCACCGGCCAGGGCCGCCACGTGGACGTTGCCATTGCCGACGGCGTACTGGCCCATGCGGTTCTGCCCCTGGCCGCCTTGAACCAGCACGGCGCGGTCGCGCCCTCGGGCCAGGGCACGCTGACCGGCGCCCTCGCCTGCTATGGCGTTTACCGCACGGCCGATGAGCGTTACCTCGCCGTGGGCGCGCTCGAGCGCAAGTTCTGGGATCCCTTGTGCCACCGCATCGGACGGCCCGCGCTGTGCAAGCTGCACCGCAGTGGCGATGCAGCCACCGAGCAGCGGCTGCGCCAGGAGCTGGCGGCGCTGTTTGCTTCGCAGCCGCTCACCCACTGGAGCGCCCTGTTCGCCGATGGCGATGCCTGCGTGACGCCGGTGCTGCGCCTGGACGAAGCCCTGGAGCATCTGCATTTTCGCGATCGCAACATGGTGCTGCGCACGGGCCCCGATGCCCCGCGCCAACTGGGCTGCCCGGTCAAGATGAGCCGCTTCGAACCGGCCCGGCCCCGGGCGGCGCCGCATCCCGGCGAACACACGGACCAGGTCTTGCGCGAAGCGGGTTTCGATGCGGCGCAGATGGCCGCGCTGCGCGCCGCAGGCGCGATCGCCTGAGAGCCCCCACGCTCCCCCCACTTCGTGTGGGTCGCTGCCCACCCGGCGCGGGGCCCGTCCTCGTGCCTACAATGGCTGTGCTCCGCGGTTTACCGATGACACCCACCCACCATACCGTCGCGATCCAGCAAGTGCACATGATCCTGCTCGGCGCGCGGCAACGCGGTGTGGACGTGGCGCCGCTGCTGGCGCGCGCCGGCATCGCGCCGGCCCTGCTGGAATCGCCGCTCGCGCGCATTTCCCAGCAGCAGTACGCGCTGCTGATCCGGGTCTTGCGGCGCGCCTTGCGCGATGAACTCTGGGGCCTGGCCAGCCGGCCGCTGCGGCCCGGCAGTTTCGGCCAATGCATGCGCCAGCTGGTGCGCTGCGCGACCCTGGGCGAGGCGCTGCGCACCGGGTTTTCCTTCTATGACCTGCTGATCGACGATTTCGTGGCCCGCTTGTCGGTGCGCGACGACCTGGCGCAGATGCAGTTCGTGCTGCGCCGCCCAAGTGATGCCCGGCTGGACTATGGGGTGAAGGCCTTCATGCTGTTCGCCTTCGGCGCCGCCTCGTGGCTGGTGGCGCGCCGCATTCCGGTGCTGGGTGTCGATTACACGGCGGCGCAGGTCGGCACCGATACCTCGCGCGTGTACCAGGCGCCGATTCGATACGGGCAGCCCCACGTGGGCCTGTCGTTCGAGGCGCATTGGCTGGACTTGCCAATCGTGCAGACCACGCAGAGCCTGCGCGAATTCCTGGCCGGCTCACCGGCCAACCTGATCGTGAAGTACCGCGACAGCAGCAGCCTCACGGACCGCATTCGCCGCCTGTTGCGCCGGCGCCTGGGCGATGAGCTGCCGTCGCTGGAAGAAGTCGGCGACGCACTGGCCGTGACCCCGCAGACGCTGCGGCGCAGGCTGCGCGAGGAAGGGCGTGGCTTCCAGCAGATCAAGGATGAGCTGCGCCGCGACGCGGCCATCGAGTACCTGGCGCTGGCCCATCTGCCGCTGATCGAAGTGGCCAACCGGGTGGGCTTCTCCGAAGCCAGCACCTTCCACCGCGCCTTCAAGAAATGGACCGGGGTGGCGCCGGGCGAATACCGGCATTCGCACGGGCCCGCGCGTTAGCCAGGCGACGCTCTGAGGTGCAAATGCCACGCATGCAGGAGGCACGCAGCCTTGCAGAGACGATATTGGTGCACCGACAGCTGCAGGCACACCCACCCCGGCACGGCACGTGCCTCTAAGCCAAAGCCCTAAGCGCACGCCGACCTTTCCCCTAAAGACGCGGCGGGCCCGCCACCGACACTGGCATCTACCGACAAGGGGTGCGCGATGCCAAGTGTCTATGACACACTTTACAAATGGGCCCGGAAGACGACCACGTCATTCGCCGAACTGTGCTTCGTCTCGTCGCGGCGCGACGATCTGGTGTTGCCGGGCGACGGGCACATCTACCGGCTCAAGCACTGGCCCGATCTGCCGTCCTCCTGCAGGACCGCCAAAGTCTTTCGGGCGCTGTCCGTCATGAGCCAGCGGCCGGTGAACCGCCACTGGATCCTGTCCAACTCCAAGCTGCCGACCGACCAGGTGGACTGGTTGCTGCGGCGCCTGGTGAACGAAGGCGCCGTGGACGTGATCGACGCGGCGAAATATGCGCCCGAACGGGTGTGAGAGCCCGCGCCGTGCGCGCCCCTGGCGTCAGGCCGGCTTGGGCGCCGGCTGAATCGGGCTCTGGTGGGCGGCCATGCGGTCCACCAGCTTCTGCATGTTGGAGAGCGACGCCAGGTGCATCGAGACCAGGTGCATCTCGCCCGAGCGGAACAGCGACAGGGCGACCGCGTCGGGCAGTGCCATCAGCTTCTTCTCGTCCACCAGCAACAGGCCGTTCATGGAAAAGCTGCGGCCATCGGCCAGGTCGAACTTGGCGTTCATCTCCTTGAGCAGCCCGGCCTCTTCCAGCCGCTGGCAGAACACCGCGGTCCGGCGAAATTCCTGCTGGTAGCGGTTCAGGAAGTCCAGCGCGTTCTGCAGGAAAGGCGTGTTGCCGCCGTTGGCGTCGAAGAGCGGCTCGCCCTCCTCGTCGTTCAGGCCCGCATACGCCTCGTCGATGCACACGCCCAGGGTTTCGCCGGACAGCTCCGCCAGCACGAAAGGGTAGCGCCGCACGAAGGCGGGAAGATAGGAGGCCGTCCACTTCTGCGCGTCGTCCACGAACAGGTTGTCGCGGCTGCGCAGGCCCAGCATGGCCACCGGAATGACCTTCTGGTTGGCGCCGCGTGTGAAAACGATGGGGTATTCCTTGCAGGCCTCGTTGAACTCCACGCCGGCCAAATACAGCGAATTGGCCTTGCGCGCGAACGCGAAACTGGTGCTGGGCCTGACGCGGCGCTTGCGGTGCTTGTCCCGGTCCAGCAGCACCGGCTTCTCGTAGTACATGGTTTCCGACATGGTATCCCTCTTGCTCTTGTCCCGACCCTAGGCGGAGGCCCGGGCCGATGTTTCATGGTGCGCCTGCGCCTGGCCATGCATCATGGCCAGCACCTTGTCGATGCGCTTGCCGTCCAGGTCGATCACCTCGAACACCCAGTCGGCGCAATCGATGCGCTCGCCCACCACCGGCAGGCGGCCGGACACGGACATCAGCAGGCCCGCCAGCGTGTTGTAGCGCCCGCGCTCTTCCTCGGGCAGCTCGCGGATGTCCAGCCTCGCCTTCAGCTCCGCCACCGGCATGAGGCCGTCCAGCAGCCACGTGCCGTCTTCGCGCTGGGTGGCCCAGGCCTCGGCCTGCGCGACCGGCTGCAGCTCGCCGGTGATCGCCTCGAGCAGGTCGTGCGGCGTCATCAGGCCCTGCACCACGCCATATTCGTCCACCACGAACACCATGCGGCCCGAACGCTGGCGGAACTGCTCCAGCAGTTCCATGCCGGTCAACGTCTCCGGCACGAACAGCGCGGGCGAGGCGTGCGGCTCCACCGGGCCCGCGTTGTCGGCGCCCAGCGACAGCATCTTGGCCACGCTCACCACGCCGACCACGTGGTCAAGAGAACCCCGGCACACCGGGTACCACGAATGCGCGCCGTCCTGGCCCACCTGGTACAGGCATTGCGCGATGGTCAAACTCGCGTCGAGCCACTCGAGATCCGAGCGCGGCACCATCATCGACGTGAGCGGCCGGTCGTCCAGGTGAAAGACGTTCTGCACCATCTGGCGCTCGTGCTGCTCGATCACCCCCGCGTCCACGCCCTCTTCGAGGCTGTGCGCGATCTCTTCCTCGGTCATGCCGCGCGCCAGTGTGGTGTCGATGGGCAGCATCTTCAGCACCGCCTGGGTGGACGCCGACAGCAGCTTCACGAACGGCCCGGCCACCCGGGCGAGCCAGCTCATGGGCTGGGCGAGCAGGCGCGACACGGCCTCGGGATAGAGTTGGCCGATGCGCTTGGGCACCAGTTCGCCAAAAATGATGGTCACGTAGGTGATGATGGCAACGACGAACGCCGTCGCGGCAAAGCCCGAGGCACGCGGCCCCAGGCCCATGGATTGCAGCCAGTGGCCCAGGCCCTGGCTGAACGCCGCCTCGCCGATGATGCCGTTCAGCACCCCGATGGAGGTGATCCCCACCTGCACCGTGGACAGGAAGCGCGTGGGCTGGTCCATCAGGCGCAACGCGGCTGCGGCCCCCTTGTCCCCGGCTTCCGCCATCGTCGCCAGGCGCGCCTTGCGGCTGGACGCCAGCGCCATCTCGGACATGGCGAATACGCCGTTCAGCAGCGTGAGCAGCGCAATCAGGAAGATTTCCATCAATCGGGGAGAGAATCGAACACCATGGGACTTTACTTGATCGGCGATGTGCAGGGCTGCGACGACGCCCTGGGCCGCCTGCTGGAAAAAATCGATTTCTCCCCCAGCCGCGACACGCTCTACCTGTTGGGCGACCTGGTGAACCGGGGCCCGGCATCGGCCGCGGTGCTGCGGCGCCTCATGGGCTACGGCGAATCGGCGCACTGCCTGCTGGGCAACCACGACCTGAGCCTGCTGGCCATCGCGCATGGCCAGCGCGCGCCGCATCGCAACGACACCATGGACAGCGTGCTGCTGGCACCGGACCGCGGCGCCATGCTGGGTTGGCTGCGCCAGCAGCGCATGGCGATCCGCGCGCAAGGCTGGCTGATGGTGCATGGCGGCGTGCTGCCCCAATGGGACACCACGCAAACTCTGATGCTGGCGGCGGAAGTGGAAGCCGTGCTGCGCGGACCGGACCTGGTCGATTTCCTCTCGCGGATGTACGGCAATTCACCGGCGCGTTGGGACGATTCGCTCCAGGGCGCGGACCGCCTGCGGGTTGTCGTCAATGCATTGACCCGTTTGCGCTTCTGCACGCCCGAAGGCGTGATGGACCTGAAGGCCTCCGGCGGCCAGCACGACGCACCGCCCGGCTACCTGCCCTGGTTCGACGTGCCGGGCCGCAAGACGGCGGGCACCCCGATCGCGTTCGGCCACTGGTCCACACTGGGTTTCCTGCAACGGGGCGACCTCGTGTCGCTGGACACCGGCTGCGTGTGGGGCGGCTGCCTCAGCGCGCTGCGCCTGGGCCCGCACGGGCATGAGCTGATCCAGGTGAAGTGCGAGCAGGCGCAAAAGCCGGGGGACTGAAGCGGCGAGCTGTCGTGCCGGACTGCCGTTTTACCGAGATGACGCTGATGGCGACGAACAGCTTGACGTGGTCGCTTGGCGAAAGCCCCCATCCCTGCCTTCCCCCAGTGGGGGAAGGAGAAAGGCAGGAGGCGCCTACTCCGCCTTGAACAGCGCAGCCACCTTGCGCTTGGGCTTGATGTTGGTGGACACGCGGCTGGTCGCCTGCCTGGCGCCGGCTTCCCATGCGGGGGCCGCTTCGGTCGCGGGTGCCTGGTAGGGCTGGTCGAAGAACGGGTCGCGCGGGGCGGCCGGCGCACGGTACTCGCGCTGCGGACGGGGCGCGCGCTCGCGCTCACGTTCGCGTTCACGCGGTGCGTCCAGCACATCGCGCGGATCGCCCACCTCGCCGGCCTCGCGCCACGCGCGGCGGCCATCATTGATGCGGCCACGCGGCGTGTCCTCGTCGAACTCGATGGCTTCCAGCTCGATCTTGCGCTTGAGCAGCTTCTCGATGTCGCCAACCAGGCGCGTGTCGTTGCCCGAGACGAAAGTGACGGCCAGGCCGGACTGGCCGGCGCGGCCGGTGCGGCCGATGCGGTGCACGTAATCTTCCGCGTTGAACGGCACGTCGAAATTGAAGACGGCCGGCACATCCTTGATGTCCAGGCCGCGCGCGGCGACGTCGGTGGCGACCAGCAGGTCGACCTCACCGGCCTTGAATGCAGCCAACGCCTTCAGGCGCTCGTCCTGGCTCTTGTCGCCGTGCAAGGCGGTGGTGTTCATGCCCTCGCGCTCCAGCGAGCGCGCCAGCCGCGCGCACCCGAGCTTGCTGTTCACGAACACGAACGCCTGCTTCAGGCCACGCTGGCGCACGATCTGCTTCAGGGCGTGGCGCTTCTGTTCGTCGGGCACGCTGTAGAAATGCTGTTCGACCGTGGAGGCCGTCTCGTTGGGACGCGCCACCTCGATGGTGACCGGGTCCTGCAGGTAACTGCTGGCCAGCCGCTTGATCTCGGGGGAGAACGTGGCGGAGAAGAGCAGCGTGGTGCGTTGCTTGGGCAGGTACGACAGGATGCGCTGCAGGTCGGGCAGGAAGCCGATGTCCAGCATGCGGTCGGCCTCGTCCAGCACCACGTATTCCACCTGGTTCAGGACGGCGTTCTTGGCCTCGATATGGTCGAGCAGGCGGCCCGGCGTGGCCACCAGCACCTCGACGCCCTTCTTGAGCTCCAGCGTCTGCGGCTTCATGTCGATGCCGCCGAACACCACGGCGCTGCGCAGGTTGGTGTACTTGGCGTAGAGCTTGACCTGCTGGGCCACCTGGTCCGCGAGTTCGCGGGTGGGCAGCAGCACCAGGGCGCGCACCGGATGGCGCGCCGGCGAGGTCGAGGCGTTCTCGTGCTTGAGCATGCGCTGCAGCAGCGGCAGCGAGAAGGCGGCCGTCTTGCCGGTGCCGGTCTGGGCCGCGCCCATCACATCCTTGCCGGTCAGGACGACCGGAATCGCCTGGGCCTGGATGGGGGTCATGGATTCGTAGCCCATTTCGGCTACGGCGCGTGCCAGCGGCTCGGCCAGCGACAGATTCGAGAAGGAACTAGACATTTAACCGCATATTGTCGCATTTCGGCGCGACAGCGCTGTGACAAAGCCTTTCCAGCCGCCCTTTTCCAGCGAAACGGCTGGTTTAAAGGTTGCGGCTGCTGAATGTGTCGCAGGCCTTCACGCTGCCCGTTTTCAGCCCGGTGTTGAACCACCGCTGGCGTTGCGCGCTGGTGCCGTGGGTGAAGCTTTCGGGCACCACGGCGCCGCCGCGGGCGCCCTGCAGGGCGTCATCGCCGATCTTCGCGGCAGCGTTCATCGCCTCTTCCACGTCGCCCTGCTCCAGGATCTGGCGGGCGTTCTGGGCGTGATGGGCCCACACGCCGGCAAAGCAGTCTGCCTGCAACTCCAGCTTGACGCTCATGGCGTTGTACTGGGCCTGGCTCGCCTGCCCGCGCATGCGCTGCATCTGGCCGGTGATGCCCAGCAGGTTCTGCACGTGGTGGCCCACCTCGTGCGCGATGACATAGGCCTGCGCGAAATCGCCGGGCGCCCCGAGCCGGGACTTCAACGTCTCATAGAAATTCAGGTCGATGTACACCTTCTGGTCAGCCGGGCAGTAGAACGGGCCCATCGCCGACTGGCCCGTGCCGCAGGCCGTGCCCACCGCGCCACGGAACAGCACCAGCTTGGGCTCGCGGTACTGCGCCCCGCCCTGAGTGAACAGCTGCTTCCACACGTCTTCCGTGTCGGCCAGCACCGTGGAGACGAACTTCGCCATGCGGTCGTCCGCGGGCGGCGCCTGGGCCGGCCCCTGCTGCTGCACCTGGACCGGCGCGCCGCCCCCGCTCAGGATGCTGAGGATGGTGAGCGGGTTGATGCCGAAGATCGCGCCGCCGACCAGCGCGATGACGATGGTGCCAATGCCGATGCTGCGCCCGCCCAGCCCGAAGCCGCCGCCCCCTGCGCCGCCACCGCTTCGCGCGTCCTCGACGTTGTCCGACTCCCGATTGCCTTCCCAGCGCATGATCTGTCTCCCATTGTTCCAGCCGCTACGGTACAGTGAAAAGCATGGTAGTCCCAACCAGCCCTGCCGTTGGCCGATTCCCGCCCGTGTTGGTAACAGGCTTTGACCCCTTTGGCGGCGGCCGGGTCAATCCGAGCTGGTTGGCGGTTCAAGGGCTGCACGGGCGCCAGATCGGCGGCCATCGGGTCGTGGGCGCGCAACTGCCGACGGTGTTCGGCGAATCGCTGGCTGAACTGCGCAGCCTGCTCACGCACCTGCGCCCCGCGCTCGTGATCTGCCTGGGGCAGGCAGGTGGGCGGGCCGCCCTTTCGCTGGAACGCGTGGCGATCAACGTCAACGATGCGCGCATCCCGGACAATGCCGGCAAGCAGCCCATCGACACACCGGTCATCGCGGGCGGGCCCGACGCCTACTTCACCAACCTGCCCATCAAGGCGATGCTCGCCGCGCTGCTGGACGCGGGCATCAACGCCGAGGTGTCGCAGACCGCCGGCACTTACGTCTGCAACCATGTCTTCTACGCACTGATGCATGAGCTGGCAGCGCGGCCCGAGCTGCGCCTGACGCGGGGCGGCCTGATCCACGTGCCGTGGCTGCCCGCGCAGGGCCAGCCCTCGATGAGGCTGGATGAAGTGGTGCGGGGCGTGCGCCTGGCGATCGAATGCGCGCTGGCCACGGTGACAGACATCCGCAAGCAGGCCGGCGCGCTGAATTGAGCAGCGCGCGCCCGACTTCCGTGCAGTGGCATTCGGGCCGCGCCCCGCGCGGCCGCGAATGCCCGCCTAGAATCGAACGGTGTCCATTCTCAACGCCGACCTGCATTGCCACTCCGTGGTCTCCGACGGCACCTTGACGCCCGAGGAGCTGGCAGCCCGCGCAGCAGCCAACGGCGTCGAGCTCTGGTCGCTCACCGACCACGACGAGATCAGCGGCCAGCACCGCGCCGCCGCGGCGGCCCGTGCGCAGGGCATGAAGTACCTCACCGGCACCGAAATCTCGGTCACCTTCGCCGACCAGACCGTGCACATCGTCGGCCTGGGGTTCGACCCCGACGACACCGACATGCTGCGCGGCCTGCTGGAAACACGCGGCGGCCGCGAAGCGCGGGCGCGCGAAATGGCCGAAGGGCTGGCGCAGGCCGGCATCCATGGCGCCTACGAGGGTGCGCTGAAGTACGTGGGCAACCCCGAACTCATCTCGCGCACGCACTTCGCCCGTTTCCTGGTGGATGCCGGTGTCTGCCGCGACACCAACGAGGTGTTCCGCCGCTACCTCGTCGAGGGCAAGCCCGGCTACGTGTCGCACCGCTGGGCGTCGCTGAAGGCGGCGGTGCAGTGGATCCGGCAGGCGGGCGGCGGCGCGGTGATCGCTCACCCCGCGCGCTACCGGTTCACGGCCAACGAAGAGTACGCCCTGTTCACCGAGTTCAAGGCCCATGGCGGCGTGGGCGTGGAGGTTGTGACCGGCAGCCACACGGCGGCCGAATACGTCACCTACGGCGAGGCCGCCAGAGAGTTCGGCCTGGCCGCCTCGCGCGGCAGCGATTTCCACAGTCCCGGCGAAAGCCATACCGACCTGGGCCAGTTGCCCTTCCTGCCCGGCCAGCTCACGCCGGTGTGGGACATGCTGGCCGACCGCATCCGGTGAACCGGGGGCTCGCCGGTATCGCGTTGGCGGTCGCCGCGGTGGCGTGCTTCGCCACGCTCGACACCACCACCAAGTACATCAGCGCCTCGGTGCCGCTGCTGATGGCGCTGTGGTTCCGCTACACCTTCCAGGCCGTGGCCACCACGATGGTCGTCCTGCCGATACGCGGCATGGGCGTGTGGCGAACGCGGCACCCGAAGTTCCAGTGCCTGCGCGGCGTACTGCTCCTGGGCAGCAGCCTGCTCGCTTTCGCCAGCCTGAAATACATGCCGGTCGGCGAGTTCACCGCCATCGTCATGGTGGCCCCGCTGGCGGTGACCGTGCTCGCCGCCGCCGTGCTGCGCGAGAAGGTCACCCCCCTGCGCTGGGTGCTGGTGGCCGGCGGCTTCATCGGCACGCTCATCATCGTGCGCCCAGGCGGCGAGGCATTTCACTGGGCGAGCCTGCTGCCCCTGGGCGTAGTGGGCACCAACGCCTGGTTCCAGGTGCTCACCAGCAAGCTCGCGCGTACCGAAGACCCGGTCACGATGCACCTGTACACAGGCTGGGTCGGCACGCTGATCGCCTCGCTGGCCCTGCCCTTCGTCTGGACGCAGCTGCCCGAGGGCGGGCTGTGGCTGGCGCTCTGCCTGATGGGTGTCGCCGCCACGGTGGGCCACTTCCTGCTGATCCTGGCATTTCAGCGCGCGCCGGCGTCCACCCTGACACCCTTCCTTTACGCGCAGATCGCCTTCGCGATGCTGGGCGGCTGGCTGGTGTTCTCGCACGTGCCGGATGGCTGGGCGCTGGCAGGCATGGGCCTCATCGCGGTCTGCGGCGCGGCCGGGGCCTGGCTCACCGTGCGGGAGAGCCGTGTCATGATCGAGCCGGTCGAGGTGTAGAACAACATGGCCCAGTATTTCGAAGTGCATCCGCAGAATCCCCAGCCGCGCCTGTTGAAGCAGGCCGTGGCCCTGCTGGAAAAGGGCGGCGTGCTCGCCGTACCCACCGATTCCAGCTACGCGCTGGCCTGCCACCTGGACGACAAGACGGCCGCCGACCGGCTGCGCCAGATCCGCGGCGTGGATGAAAAGCACCACCTCACGCTGCTGTGCCGCGACCTGAGCGAGCTGGCCAACTACGCGCGGGTGGACAACCGGCAGTACCGCCTGCTCAAGACGGGCACGCCCGGCCCCTACACCTTCATCCTGGAGGCCACCCGCGAAGTGCCGCGTCGCGTAAGCCATCCGCAGCGCAAGACCATCGGCCTGCGGGTGCCCGACCACCAGGCCCTGCAGCAACTTCTCGCGCTGCATGGCGCGCCGCTGCTCGCCACCACGCTGATCGCGCCGCAGGAGACCGAGGCCATCAACGACGCCAACGAGATCCGCGAGCGTTTCGAGAAGCAGCTGGCCGGCGTGATCGACGCCGGGGCCTGCCCCTCCGAACCCACCACGGTGATCGACCTCACGCCGATGGGAACGGGCGGCGAGGCGGTGATCATCCGCCAGGGGCGCGGCGACGCGGCGGCCCTGGGGTTGTAGGCTGGCATTGCCATAGGTCTGAGACAATCCCCCGGTGGATATCAACAACCTCGTTCAAACCGTTCTCATCTACGCACTGCCGGTGCTGTTCGCCATCACCATCCATGAGGCGGCGCATGGCTACGTGGCGCGGGCCCTGGGTGACAACACGGCTTACATGATGGGGCGCGTCACGCTCAACCCGGTCAAGCACATCGACCCGGTCGGCACCATCCTGATGCCGTTGATGCTGTACTTCGCCACATCGGGCGCGTTTCTCTTCGGCTACGCGAAGCCGGTACCGGTCAATTTCGGCCAGCTGCGCCGGCCCAAGCGCGACATGGTCTGGGTGGCCCTGGCCGGCCCCGCTTCCAACTTCATCCAGGCCATCATCTGGGCCATCGCCTTCACGGTGCTGATAGGCAGCGACGTGAACGAGCGCTTCTTCCTGGAAATGTGCAAGGCCGGTGTCCTGGTGAACCTGGTGATGTGGGCGTTCAACCTGTTTCCGCTGCCGCCCCTGGACGGCGGGCGCATCCTGGTGGGCCTGTTGCCCCGCTCGCTCGCCTATTCCGTCAGCCGGATCGAGCCCTGGGGCTTCTTCATCGTGCTCGGCCTGGTTCTGGTGGGCATCGTCGGCACCTACTGGCTGCGCCCGCTGATCTCGCTGGGCTACGTGTCGCTGGATTTTCTTCTCACCCCTCTCACGGCCCTGTTCCGATAGCCTTCCTTCGCCATGAGCCCGACTTCGACCGTGCGTTTCCTCACCGGCATCACCACCACCGGCACCCCCCACCTGGGCAACTACGTCGGGGCCATCCGTCCCGCCGTCCAGGCCAGCCGCCGCCCCGGCACCGAGAATTTCTACTTCCTGGCCGACTACCACGCGCTGATCAAG
>DATILF010000025.1:0-8136 GCA_035476755.1 Ramlibacter sp. | reverse complement strand
TCGCCGCCGAAGCGCTTGATGAGGTTGGCGATGTACTTGTCCACCAGCTTCTCGAATTCGCCTTCCACCACCGGCGCCACGACCATCTTCATGAGGCCGGGCAGGGGCAGGGTGATCGCGCCCTGGATCTTCAGCTCGATGCCGGTGGATTTCTTGTTGTCCTTGAGCTTCCAGTGGCCGCCCACCAGGGCGTTGCCCACGCCTTCCACAGGCGTCCAGACCACCGTGCCCTTGGCCTTGTTGCTCGTGTACTTGCTGGCGTACACGGTCTGGATGTTCACCTGCGCGGTGCCCACCTTTTCCATTTCCCACTTGTAGACGCCACCGCCCATGTCGGTGAGTTTCTCGACCTTGGGGAAATGCGCTACCGAGGTCGGCACGTCCGACAGCACCTCGAACACGTCCGCTGCCTGGGCCTTGACTTCGAATTCGTAGCCCAGGTCGATGTTGACGGTCACTGCCATGAAGTCTCCTCGTGGTTGGATGTGCATGCCCATTCTGCCAGCCCTCCAGATGAGCTGGCCGGCGCCGCCCCACAATGCGGGGCCGAGGCGCATGGGTCTTCAGGCCGTCGTGCGGGCGTTGGCCGCGGCGAACGCGGCGGCGCGTTCCACGGCCGTGATCGCGGCGCCCACCACCGTGTCGACCACCACCCCGGCGCCAGAGGCCGACAGGGCGAGACCCTTGGCGTAGTAGGTGCTGAATGCCTGCTGCGCGCGCGCCGCATTGCGGCGGGTTTCCGGCGTGAGCCTGGGGCTGCTTTCCTTCAACGCGGTCTTCCAGCGCTGCTCGAGGGTGGCCGCCAGACGGTCGCCACTCTCGCGGTAAAGGCCGATGGCCTGGTGGGCGGCCTGGCCGGCATGGGCGATGAAGTCGGTGGCAGTCGCGGAAAAGGCCTTGGCATCCATGGAAAACTCCTGTTTCGGGGTTGATGGGATAATTTTCGCCATCCCCGCTAGTGCGGGCGACCTAATACCGGCGCTTTTCCTAGAGGCCGGCGCCTAGCAGACTTGCGCTTGACCTGACTCGATGCACGAAATGGCGAGGCGTGCTAACTTCCGCCCCATTACACAAGATCACAGGCTTTTTCGGACATGAGCAACCTGCAGGCGCGCCTCGCCGCCATTCCGCCACAAAGGCTGAAGGGCATACGCCGCGGCATCGAGAAGGAGAGCCTGCGCGCCACGGCCGAGGGAGGCCTGGCGCTCACGCCGCACCCGCAGGCGCTGGGTTCGGCGCTCACGCATCCGCACATTACCACCGACTACAGCGAAGCCCAGCTCGAGTTGATCACGGGGGTGCACGCCACCCCCGAGACCTGCCTGGAAGAGCTGATGCAGGTGCACCAGTTCACCTACCGGGCGCTGGGCGAAGAGATGCTTTGGGTGTCGAGCATGCCGTGCAACCTGCCGGCTGACGAGACCATTCCCATCGGGCATTACGGCTCCTCGAACGTGGGACGCGCCAAGAGCGTGTACCGCATGGGCCTGGCGCATCGCTACGGCCGGCGGATGCAGACCATCTCGGGCATCCACTACAACTGGTCGCTGCCCGACGTATCCAGCGAAGCGTATTTCGGGCTGATCCGCAATTTCCGTCGCCACGCCTTCCTGCTGCTCTACCTGTTCGGCGCTTCCCCAGCCGTCTGCTCCAGCTTCGTGGCCGGCCGCCAGCATGAGCTGCAATCGCTCGCGAACGGCACCCTGTACATGCCGCACGGCACGTCGCTGCGCATGGGGCGGCTGGGCTACCAGAGCGAGGCGCAGGCCAGCCTGGCCGTCAGCTACAACGGCCTGGACGGTTACGCCGCGTCCCTGCAGGAAGCCCTGACGCGGCCGTACCCCGCCTATGAGGCCGTCGGCGTCATGAATCCCGGCGGCGAATACAACCAGCTCGCCACCAGCTTGCTGCAGATCGAAAACGAGTTCTACGGCACCATCCGGCCCAAGCGCGTCATTCGCCAGGGCGAGCGCCCGCTGCACGCCTTGCGTGAGCGCGGCGTGGAGTATGTGGAGGTGCGGCTGCTGGACCTGAACCCGTTCGTGCCCATCGGCATCACCGTGCAGAACGTGCGCTTCCTCGACATCTTCCTGATGCATTGCCTGCTGTCGGACAGCCCGCCGGACACGCCGCAGGAAATCGCCGCGCTCGGACGCAATCAGCACAAGACGGCGGCATTCGGGCGGCAGCCCGGCCTCATGCTCGAACGCGGCCAGGGCGAAATGGGTCTGACCGACTGGGGCGATGAGTTGCTGCAGTCCTTCGCCCCCATTGCGGCGGCGCTGGATGAAACGCACGGCGCCAGCGATTACGGCGACGCGCTGCGCGCCGCCCAGGCGCTGCTGCATGAGCCGGACCTGCTGCCTTCGGCCCGTGTGCTGGCCGTGATGCAAAAGGAATTCGACAACTCGTTCCAGGCCTTCACGCGCGCCCAGTCGCGCCAGACCAAGGCCAAGCTGCTGGCGCTGCCATTTGGCGCCGGCATGCAGTCCCGCTTTGCCGCCTTGTCCGAGCAATCGGTGGCCGACCAGAAGGCCATCGAGGCGGCCGACACCATGCCCTTCGAGATCTACCGGCAGCAGTACATATCGCCCGAACGCCTGGGCCTGTCCAGGGCGGCCATCGCGCCCGCGCTTGCGGCCGTCTGACCATCGGCGCTGCGCAAAGGCGCAGGAGCGGGTACAATGCGTGCTTCGATTGCGCAGGCGATTGAACGCGCCCATTACAACACTCTACCCCCCCAAGGCGCGCCAGGTCCCCACTGCGCACGCGTCTTTCCCCGGGCATCCCAAAGCCCTGCGCCGGCCCCAGCAAGCCGGCCTTTCCTCCTAAGACGCAGTCCCGGCCCTCCGTGCGAGGTCATGTCACCGGGTTCGATCCGCGCCGCCCTTGCCAAGGCTGGCATTACAGATATTTTTCGCGGCCGCCGTGTGGCCGCCGCAGGAACCGCAAACAAACAATGAATCCCAAAGACAACATCACCGTAGGCAGGTACCTGATTTCGCCGCTCACCAAGGTGCTCGCGAATGGCTGGTACGCCTGTTCGGTCTCCATCCGCTCCGGCTCCGGCAGCGGCACCCATGACCGCGTGCTGCGCCTCACCCGCCTGTTTCGCGACCGCATGGCCGCCGTGAGCTACGCGACCGCCGAGGGATTGCAGTGGATCGGCCACCGCAATCTCGCCGCCCAGGGCCCGGCCCTGGCCGCCCTTTGATCCACCCCTGCACAGGAGAGACGACATATGGCCAAGGAAGAACTCATCGAGATGAAGGGGCACGTGGACGAAGTGCTGCCCGACTCGCGCTTTCGCGTGACGCTGGAAAATGGGCACCAGGTCATCTGTTACACCGGCGGCAAGATGCGCAAGCACCACATCCGCATCATTGCCGGCGATAACGTCTCGCTGGAAATGTCGCCTTACGACCTGACCAAGGGCCGCATCACGTTCCGCCACATCGCCGGCCGCAGCGGCCCGCCGCCCGCCCGCCGCTGAGCGGCAAAATGGGGCGCTGTCCTACAGCGCCCCGTCAACAGATGAGGGAAGGTAACCGTTGAGTACACACGGCTTACCGGAGACCTCATGACACGATTCACCCCCATTCAACGTTTCATCGCGCTGGCCATCGCCTCGCTGTTCCTTGCGGGCCCCGGCCTCGCCAAAGGCAACGACGACGACGGCCCTGGCAAGGGCCAGGGCAACAAGCACGCCCAAAAAGCCGACGCCAAGGGCGACAAGCATGGTGACAAGGGCGACAAGCGCGCCGACAAGGACCGCGAGAAGTCCCGCAAGGAGGCGGCCAAGGGCAAGCGCGAAGACATCAAGGTCGGTGCGTACTTCAACGACCAGCACCGTACCTACGCCCGCCAGTACTACACGCAGCAGTACGGCGACGGCCGCCGCTGCCCGCCGGGCCTGGCCAAGAAGAACAACGGCTGCATGCCGCCCGGCCAGGCCAAGAAGTGGTCGGTCGGCCAGCCGTTGCCAGTCGGCGTCGTCTACTACGCCGTGCCGCAGCCGGTGCTGCTGCATCTGCCGCCGGTGCCCGTCGGCTATCGCTACGTGAGCGTCGCCAGCGACATCCTGCTCATCGCCGTCGGCTCGCAGATGGTGGTGGATGGCATCTCCGGCCTGATGCGCTGAGAGCCTGAGAGCATTGCAGAAGGTTGCCGGCGCACAGATGCGGCCGGGGCGCAAAGCCGATCAGGCGAGCCAGCCACGAAGCCGGTGGTACACACCCACATCGCTCAGCAAGTCGAGGTGATTCACGCCGCGGGCAATCCATGTGCGCGAAGGTGGCAGCCGCAGGTGGCGGGTGGTTTTCTCGTGGCGCCCCAGGGCGCTGGCAAGCGGCACCAGCCCGTCGCCCAGCCACTCATCGGTCTTGCCGTGGCCCAGCGTGGCGGCGACGGCATAGCAGGCCACGCCGGTGGGCAAGGGAACGAACTGGCGCGTGTCGCGGTGGGAGAAACGGCCCTCGGCCCAGTCGGCCTCGAGCAGGTTGCCGTGCCGCAGGTCGGTGATGCCTTCGCTGCGCAGTCCGCTCAGGCGCGTGAACGGCGCCACGTAGGGGCTGATGCCCAGCCCCTGGTGCAACCAGTTGCCGCCGCGCTCCAGCGGCGCGCCGTGGTGGGGGCTGCCCAGGAACACCAGCTTCGTCAGCCGCGTGGGCCAGGCCATGCCTGCCAGCGTCGCCTGGTGCACGGCGCTGCGCGCCACCAGCCCGCCCATGCTGTGGCCGATGAGTGTCAGGCTCTCCAGCGGCACCGGCCACGTCGCGAGCATCTGTTCAAGCGCCGCGGCCAGGTCGCGGCCGCTCGCGGAAATATGCCGGCCCGAGTTGTAGCGCGCGTACATCGGGGTGCAACCCAGGGCTTCGGCGAGGGCCAGGCCGTGGTCATGCCCGTTGCGTGTCCACTGGTGTTCGCTCATGCACAGGCCGTGAATCAGCAGCAGCACGTGCGGGCCCTGCGGCGTGTCCACTGCACCGTGCGGCCGGCGACTGACCAATTGCATGGCGATGGCCAGGGGATTGCCGGTTCGCTCCAGGTGGTCGCCCACCAGGCCGTTGAGCGCGGCCACGGCGGCGTCGCGGCGCGGCGTGGCCTGTTCTTCGGCCAGATCCTTCAGCGACGCGTCCAGCAGCGCCTGCACAGCGGCCAGCGCGGCGTCGAGCGCCTTGCCCACTAACCCGGTGGTGCCGTGAATGCTGCGATAGACCAGGCCCGTGATGCCGCGCGTCGGGGCGTCATCCAGCTGGCCCAGCGGCGGTGGCACACGCGCGATGCGCTGGTGCATCGCTTCGACGATGCCCGTCACGCCGCGCACGCCGTCGACGATGAGCCGCGTTCCGGCTCGCACGTCCGCAACGAGGCGGGCGGGACGGATCGGGGCCTTGGCCAAGACGGCGCCGCTATTTGGTCTTGGGCTTGCCGCGCGGAATCACCGCGGTCATCGGCGGCGTGGGGCGGTCGGACGTGCCCGGTTTCGGGGGCGAGGTGTCCTTCTTGGGTTTCTTCGTCATCTTGTTGCTGCGCTGGTCGCCTTTGGCCATGAACTCCTCCGGGGTGTGCGGCCCGCGAATGGGACCGTATGCGTGAATGTTAAGGCATCGAACGAGCCCTGCAGCCGTGAGATCAAGCCGGCAGCGCCGCAACCCGGCAGGCGTTCCAGCCGATGTGCGCAAACTCGCCGCGCAGCTGTGCCTGGACCGCGGCGTCGAGCCGGCTCGCCCACTCACGGCTGCGCAGCGCCTGCAGGGTGACGGGTCGGCGGCGCGCGGCGAAGACAATGCAATTGCTCTTGTCGGGCGCCAGCACCTGCATGGCATTGCCTTTGAAGCTGTGGGCGATACGCGAGGTGTGCAAGCCATGGTCGGGATGGTCAGCGTGCAGGTTCACCACCAGCATGCCACCGGGCCGCAGCGCGTGAAAGCAGTGGTCGTAGAAAGCCTGGCTGCACAACCGGGGCGGCTGGCCCGTACTGTCGAAGCCATCCACCATCAGCACCGTCATGGGGCGTGGAGCGTTCGCCACGTACGCCGCCCCATCGGCCAGGACAACGCGCAGCCTGGCGTCATCGTCGGGTATGCCGAACCGTTGCCGCATGGCGATCACCGCCGGATTGTTTTCCAGCACCGTCAGGCCCACCGAAGGCAGGTAGCGGTGGCAGAACTTCACCAGCGATCCGCCGCCCAGGCCGACCATGGTGATGTCCCTGGGTTGGGGATCGAGAAGCAGGACGCCCATCATGGTGCGCGTGTAGTCCACATGCAGCGCATCCGGCCGGTCCAGCCGCATGCTGCTCTGGATCTCGCCATGGGTGAAATGAAGCGAACGCGATCGCCCATCCTCCACGATGAAGGGGGTGTCGAAATTGAGGCGGTCAAAGCCGCCGTGGTCGCTCAGGGGCATGGGTCGCGGGCACGGGCGACGAATTTTACGCGCCGCTTCTCAAGTCAAGGCAGGGCTGGGTGTCTCAGAACGGGCCGGGCAGGGCCTTCAGCCCCAGCCAGACGGCGCCGATGAAGGCGTTCACCGGCACGCTGAGCGCGCCCGGGATGTAGAAGAACGCCGACAGGCCGGGCGCGTTCAGCGCCAGCTCGACGACGCCACCCAGGCCATAGAAAATGAGGCCGCACCACAGCCAGCGGTGCATGTAGGTCAGCAGCCAGTGCGCGCGCTCCTGGTTGTGCCGCCACGCGGCGGCACGCTCGAGCAGATTGCCGCGGCTCACGTCCTTGAACAGCCATCCAAAGAAGAAGTAGCGGTACAGCAGCGTGCGAAAAGCCGGGTCCTGCATGGTGGCTCCTTGCGCCAGGTTTCGCCTTCATCGTAAGCCCGGCGCTGTGGCTCCACTGTAGGACGAATCTGGGTTTTCGCAAGCGTTCGCGCCGGCGGCGCGAGCGCGCGGCTTCACGCGTCGTCGAGCACGCGGACCTTCACGCTCTTGCCCTTGATGCGCCCGTCGTTCAGGCGCCGCGCCGCGTCATGCCCGATGCCGCGATCGACGGCGACGTAGGTGGAAAACTCATTGACGTCGATCTTGCCAACCTGCTCGCGTGTGTAGCCCAGGTCGGCCGTGAGGGCGCCCAGTACGTCGCCCGGCCGGATCTTCTCCTTGCGCCCGCCCTGAATGTGCAGCGTGACCATCGGCGGGGCCAGCGGGCCCTTGCCTGTGGGCGCGAGCTCCTGCAGCTTGTGCCATCCCGATTCGCGCCCCTGGAGCACTTCGATCTTGCCCACGGAACCCATCTCGTCCATGCTCACCAGGTTGAGCACCAGGCCCGATTCGCCCGCGCGGCCGGTGCGGCCGATGCGGTGGATGTGCACCTCGGGGTCGGGCGTCACGTCCACGTTGATCACCGCCGCCAGGTTCTGGATGTCCAGGCCGCGTGCGGCCACGTCGGTCGCCACCAGCACCGAGCAGCTGCGGTTGGCAAATCGCACCAGCACCTGGTCGCGCTCGCGCTGCTCCAGTTCGCCGAACAGGGCGAGGGCGCTGAAGCCGCGGGCCTTCAGCGCATCCGCCAGCCTGCGGCATTGGGCCTTGGTGTTGCAGAAAGCCAGCGTGCTCGCGGGGCGGAAATGGTCGAGCAGGCGCCCCACCGCTTCGACGCGCTCGCCATCGCTCACTTCGTACCAGCGCTGTTCGATCTGTGCGCCCGCATGTTGCGCCTCCACCTTGACGGTGAGTGGTTCGCGCATGAACTGCGCGGCCAGCTTGGCAATGCCTTCGGGATACGTCGCCGAGAACAACAGCGTCTGGCGCGCCTTCGGGCACTGGCGCGCCACCGTCACGATGTCGTCGAAAAAGCCCATGTCCAGCATGCGGTCGGCTTCGTCCAGCACCAGCGTGTTGAGGGCATCGAGTTTCAGGCTTTCGCGCTCCAGGTGATCCATCACGCGGCCGGGCGTGCCCACCACGATGTGCGCGCCGTGTTCCAGCGTGGCCAGCTGGCCACGCAAGGGCACGCCGCCGCACAAGGTGACCACCTTGATGTTGTCCTCCGCGCGCGCCAGGCGCCGGATTTCCGTGGTCACCTGGTCAGCCAGTTCGCGCGTCGGGCACAGCACGAGCGCCTGGACGGCGAAGCGCCTCGCGTTCAGGTTGGCCAGCAGCGTGAGCGCGAAGGCCGC
>DATILF010000024.1:0-4150 GCA_035476755.1 Ramlibacter sp. | reverse complement strand
CCCGGCCGCGCCTGGGCCCAGATGCGTCCGCCGTGGCCGTGCACAATTTTTTTCACCAGCGCCAGCCCGATGCCGGTGCCCTCGAACTCCATGGGCGTGTGGAGGCGCTGGAAGGCGCCGAAGAGGCGCGAGGCGTGGGCCATGTCGAACCCGGCGCCGCGGTCGGCCACGTGGTACACGGTTTCACCCCCCGCCCGTTTCTCGCTGCCCAGGCTGACGCTGACACGGGCCTTGTCGCCCGAAAACTTCCAGGCGTTGCCCAGCAGGTTGCCGATCATCTGGCCCAGCAGCCGCGGGTCACCATGCACCCAGAGGTGCTCGGGGATGTCCGCCTCCACATCCCGGTCGGGCCGGCCCTGGCGCAACTGCGCCAGCGAGGCGCGTGCCAGCGCAGCCAGGTCCACCTCCTCGTACTCCAGCTCCACGCGCGACAGGCGGGCCAGGGAAAGCATCGCCTCGGTGAGGTCGCTCATCTGGCGAACGCCGGCGCGGATGCGCTGCAGGTAGTGGCTGGCCTTGGGCGCGTCTTCGGGTGAATCGCAGCGCTCCAGCAGGCGCGAAAACCCGTCGATGGAGGTGAGGGGCGAACGCAGGTCGTGGGCGATGGCATAGGAGAACGCTTCGAGTTCGGCGTGCGCTGCCTCGAGCTGGGCGGTGCGCTGGCGCACCCGCTCTTCCAGTTCGGCGTTCAGCCCGGCGATTTCTTCCTCGCGCTGCTTGCGCTGCAGGAAAAGCCCCAGCTGGCTGCCGATGACGTGAAGCGATTCCAGCAGCCGTTTGTCCGGCTGCCGCGTCCCGCGGCTCACGAACGACATCACCCCCAGCGTGCGCCCCTGCGCCGCGACGGGGAACACGCAGGCGCCCTGCGGCTCTTGGCCGGGCCCGGAGGAGGCCCGGCTCGGAAGCTGCTGCCCGGCGATGTCGCTCACCCACATCGGCTGGCCCGACTGCCAGACCCGGCCCACCATGCCGGCGCCCGGGGTGAAGGTGGCCGACTCCGACTCCGCCATCCGGGCCGCGATCGGGCTGCCCGGCACATGCCAGGACACGGAAAAACGCAGCACCCCGGCGACCGTGTCAGCGTGCCAGTAGCGGCCGTACTCCCACCCCTCGGTTTCACAAAGCGCCTGGATGACGGACCTCAAAGCAACCTGGGCGTCGTTGGCGTCGGCGAGTTGGCGGGCCACCGTGTGTTCCAGCCGCAAAAGGCTGCTGTCGTGGTCAGGGAAGGGCTGCGTCGTCGGCATACGGCTGGGGCATGGGGAGGGTCCCACTCTAGCGTCAAAGGCCGCCAAAAGCCATGGCCCCCGCCGCCGGCGGACGAAGGGCATCTGCTACGCTCGGAACCGATGCCCGCCTCCCCGCAAGCCGCCCCTTCCGCCGGCCTCGTTCCCATGTCCCCCGGCCTGGTGGTCCTGCTGCTGTCACTGCTGCTCGGCATCCAGCCTGTGACCACCGACCTGTACCTGCCGGCCCTGCCTGCGCTGACGGACGAATTCGGGGCCCCGGTGTCGCAGGCGCAACTGACGCTCACCACGCTGCTGCTTGCTTTCGGGCTGTCGCAACTGGTCTGGGGGCCGGTGTCGGACCGCTTTGGCCGCCGGCCGGTACTGCTTTGGGGATTGAGCGCCTTCACGATCGCCTCCGTCGGCTGCGTGGTGGCGCCTTCCATGCCACTTCTCATTCTCTGGCGCACGCTGCAGGGCGCGGCGATGGGCGCGGCCGTGATGGCGGCCCGCGCGATCGTGCGGGATCTTTACCCACCCGAGGCCGGCGCACGCGCGATGTCGAAGGGGCTCACCGGCCTGGGGGTCACCGCGTGCCTCTGCGCCCCCCTGGGCGGCCTGCTCGCGGACCAGTTCGGATGGCGCCATGCGCTCGCCGTGGTGCCGTTGTTCGGCGCCGTCTCGCTGGGCATGATCGCCTGGCGGTTCGAGGAAACCGTACCGCGCAAGAACCCGCTGGCACTCAGGCCCGCCGCCTTGCTGGCGACCTGGCTGGGCATCGTGCGGCATCCCACGTTCCTCACCTGGTCGGCGCTGTCCACGGCGTCCTATTCGGGGCTGTTCACCTTCCTGGCCTCGTCATCGTTCGTGTTCATCAAGGTGCTGGGCCTGTCGCGCACGCAATACGGGCTGGTGATGTTCTCGATGTCCTTCGTGTACATCCTGGGCACCTTCATGTGCCGCTGGCTGCTGCCGCGCTACGGCGTGCGCCGTACCGTGGCGATTGCCGGGGGCATGACGCTCGCGGGCGGCACCCTGCTGGGCGTGCTTGCGCTGGCCGGCCTGCACAACGGCTGGGCCATCATGCTGCCCTTCTACCTGTACATGCTGGGCCATGGCGTGCACCAGCCCTGCGGCCAAAGTGGCGCGGTGGGGCCGTTTCCGCACGCCGCCGGCGCGGCTTCGGCCCTCAATGGCTTTCTCATGATGACCGCCGCCTTCGTGATCGGCGCATGGATGGGCACGCGACTGGACGGCACCGTGTTCGCGCTGACCAACGGCGTCTGGCTGTGGAGCGCGTGCATCGCCCTGATCGCCTGGACGCTGGTGCAGCGCTATGGCGACCCTCGCCATGTCTGAGCCGCGCGCGCTCGCCCTGGCCGGGCCGACGGCATCCGGCAAGACAGCCGCGGCCCTGGCCATCGCGCAGCGGCTTCCCGCGGAGATCGTCAGCGTCGATTCGGCGCTGGTGTACCGGGGCATGGACATCGGCACCGCCAAGCCATCGGCCGCCGAGCGTGCCGCCGTGCCGCACCACCTGATCGACATCCGCGACCCGTTGCATGCCTACAGCGCGGCCGAGTTCGCGGCCGATGCCGCCCGCCTCGTCGCCGAGATCAACGCACGCGGCAAACTGGCGCTGCTGGTGGGCGGCACGATGCTGTATTTCAAGGCGCTGTTCGAAGGCTTGCATGAGATGCCCGCGGCCAACGAAGCGGTTCGGGCGGCATTGGAACAAGAGGCCGCGGCGCGCGGCTGGCCCGCCATACACGCGGAGCTTGCGCGCGTCGATGCCGTCACGGCCGCACGCCTCGCGCCCAACGATGCGCAACGCATCCAGCGCGCGCTGGAGGTCTTCCGCGTCTCGGGCAGGCCTTTGTCGAGTTTTCACCAGGAACGTCGTGGCCCCGACCCCGCCTGGGCCCAGGTCCCCCTGTTCTCGCTGGAGCCCACGGACCGAGCCTGGCTGCATGCGCGCATCGCCGAGCGCTTCGACGCGATGCTCGCCGCGGGCTTCCTGGACGAAGTGAAAGCCTTGCGCGCACGGGGCGACCTCGCCCCGGACCTTCCCAGCATGCGCTGCGTCGGATACCGGCAGGCGTGGGAACTGCTCGATGCCCACGAACAGACGGCGCCGAAAAAGCCGTTTCCCCTGCACAGGCTGCGCGAGCTGGGCATCTTCGCCACCCGGCAGCTCGCCAAGCGCCAGCTGACCTGGCTGCGCAGCCTGCCGCATCGGCAGGCCATCGCCTGCGACGCGGCCGATGCCATCCCCCAGCTGCTGCAACGGGTGGACCTTTCAAGATGAGCCTGGTCGTGCATCGCCTCACCAAACGTTACGGCGACGTGCCCGTGTTCTCCAACGTGTCCCTGGACGTCGCGCCGGGCGAGTTCGTCGCCATCGCGGGGGAATCGGGCGTGGGCAAATCGACCCTCCTCAATTGCATGGCCGGCCTGGACCACTGGGACGAGGGCCAGGTGATGCTGGACGGCCAGGACCTGGGCACGCTCGACGATGAGCAGCGCGCCTTGCTGCGGCGCCGTAAGGTGGGCTTCGTCTTCCAGGCCTTCCACGTGCTGCCCCATCTCGATGTCGCGCAGAACGTCGCCCTGCCGCTGATGCTGCTGGGTGAGCCGCATGAAGAACGCGTTGCGAGGATGCTGGCGTCGGTGGGCCTGCAAGGCATGGGCGCTCGACTGCCCCAACAACTGTCGGGCGGCCAGTTGCAGCGCGTGGCGATTGCAAGAGCCTTGATCCACCGGCCTGCCCTCTTGCTGGCCGATGAGCCCACGGGCAACCTCGACCCGACCACGGCGGCACGCATCATGGACGTGCTGGTCGCCCAGACCCGGGAGCACGGGGCGTCGCTGGTGCTGGTCACGCATTCGGAGCCGGCCGCCGCACGGGCGGACCGGGTCATGCT
>DATILF010000023.1:0-11342 GCA_035476755.1 Ramlibacter sp. | reverse complement strand
CGAACCCTCGCATGCTGGAATCAAAATCCAGTGCCTTAACCAACTTGGCGACTCCCCTACACGGGTTGACGGCTGCAATCAGCCGCCCACCGATGAATCGTCGCTGGGTGCCCATCCCACCAGAGGATGAGCCTCCAAATTACCGCATTCCCGCACTTGCCAGCCCTCCGGGGCCGGCAGCAGCGCCATCTTGTGCCACATGGGCGCGAAGACCGCACTGCCTGAGCCTGTCATCCGACCTGCCAGTCCCTGCGAACCCAGCCATTCGAGGGCCTGGGTCACGCCGGGGCAGAGCCTCTGGGCGACAGGCTGCAAGTCGTTGACGCCAAATCCCGGGGCATTTGTCTCGGGTCTCGCAAACGGGTTTGCAGCAAAGCCTGAAATTATAGCAGGCTCGGTGTCGCGTTTCAGCTGGGGGTCCGTGAAGATGCGTGCCGTCGCCAATCCTTCGGGTGGTTTGACCACGGCAAAACGGGCTCGTGGCAGCTCGATCGGGGTCAGGCACTCGCCCACACCCTCGGCCCAGGCGTGGCGCCCGCTCAGGAAGAACGGCACGTCGGCGCCCAGCTTCACACCGATGCGCGACAGGCGCGCAAGCGGCAGGTTCAGCCCCCACAGGCGGTTGAGCGCGAGCAGGCAGGTGGCGGCGTCGGACGAGCCGCCACCCAGGCCGGCCTCGGATGGAATGCGCTTTTCGATCGCGATGTGGGCGCCGTGGTTCGTGCCCGAATCGGCTTGCAGTGCGCGCGCCGCAGCCAGCACCAGGTCCTCGGCGGGCAGCGGCGTCGTGAGGTCCTCGCGGCTGAGCTGGCCTTGCGCGCGCAGCTCGAAGTGCAGCGTGTCGCACCAGTCGATGAGCATGAAGGCCGATTGCAGCAAGTGCATGCCATCGGCCCTGCGCCCGACCACGTGCAGGAAGAGGTTCAGCTTGGCGGGGGCGGGAACGTCGTAGAGCGCCTTCATGGTCGCTAGCGCTCCAGCACCACCCGCAGGTCGGCGGCCGGCACCGGCGCGAGGCGCCTGGCGGCCAGGCGCCCCTGGGTCAGTTGGGACAGGTCGGCGCGCCATCCGGCCACCGTGGTGTCGATGCCGCGCAGCCAGTCGAAGAGGGCGGCCACCGGAATCGCCGCGCCCGTCACGTGCGCCAGGAGTGCGTCCACTGAATCGAATTGGCGGTCCGCGCCATTGGCGCGCAGCAGCGCCGAGCCCGGCTGCCACGACAGCAGCGCCAGGGTGCCCCCCAGTGGCGAGAACAGCGACAGTTCGCCCGCCTGCGCGCTGCCCTTGAGCTCGAAGCCCGCCGAAAAAGACTCGCCGGGCTTGTCTTCCACCTGCAAGGCCAGGCGGCCCGCCCAAGGGCCGTTCACGGCATCGAGCGGCGCGCTGCGGGGCGGGCTGGCGCATCCCGGCAGCAGCGTCGCAGCGGCGAGCGCCGCCAGGCAGGCAAGCCGCCGCCTCATGGCTTCACGCGCAGGCGCTTCAGGGTTTCCTGCAGGGTCTCGTTGTCGCTGCCGAGCATCAGGCCTTCCTTCCAGATGGCCTGGGCGCGTTCGCGCTGGCCCAGGCTCCAGAGCACCTCGCCCAGGTGCGCGGCGATGTCGGCGTCGGGGCGCGCCTTGTAGGCGGCATTCAGGATGCGAAGCGCCTCGGCCTTGTTGCCCATGCGGAATTCGACCCAGGCCAGGCTGTCGCTGATGTACGGGTCCTCGGGCGCGTAGGTCAGCGCCTTCTGGATCAGCTCCTTGGCTTCGGCCAGGCGCAGGTTGCGTTCGGCCAGCGAGTAGCCGAGGGCGTTGTAGGCGTGGTGGTAGTCGGGCTTGGCCGCGATCACCTGGCGCAGCAGGCGTTCCATGTCGGCCAGGTTGCCCATCTTCTCGGCCAGCATCGCCTGGTCGTACACCAGGTCGGCATCGAAAGGGCCCTTGGCGGTGGCTTGCGCCAGCAGGTCGTACGCGGCCTTGAATTGCTTGTGCTCCCGCAGCAGCTGGGTTTCGGCCGTCAGCTTCACCCGCGCGTCGCTGGGGTTGCGGTCGGGCAGCGAACGCAGCAGCTTGCGTGCTTCATCCAGCTTGCCCTGCCGCGCCAGGATGGAGGCGCGCCGATGCTGGGCCGCCACCAGATCCTGCTGGTTCTCGATGCGGTCCAGCCAGGCGCCGGCCATGACGTAGTCCTTGCGTTTTTCCGCCACGCGGGCGAGCGACAGGTAGGCCTGGGCCAGGCCGCGGTTGCGCTCTTCGCCCGAGCGCTGGGCCTGCGCCAGTTCAAGGTAGCGCTTGAGCGAGGCTTCGGCGGCGGCGTCCTGGTTGTCTTGCAGCTGCAGCGTGCCTTGCACCAGCCAGGCCTCCGGGTAGTCCGGTTTTTCGGCCGTCACCACCTGGAGTTGCTGCGAGGCCTCGGTGTAGCGCTGCGCGTCCAGCAGGGCGCGCGCGTAGGCCATGCGCAGCTCGGGCAGCGGCTTGCCTTCCAGGTAGCGCTTGACCACCGTCTCGGCCTGCGGCAACTTGGGGTCCATCAGTTCCAGCGCCAGCAGCGCGGGGCTTTCGGCGCGCGGGTTCACGGCCTGCCCGCGCCTGGCGGCGTCGAGCGCGCCGGCGCTGTCGGTCGCGGCCAGCCGCAGGCGGCCGACCGCCGTCCAGGCCGCGGCGCCGGTGGCGGGGCTCGCCAGGTGATCCGCCAGCGCCTGTTCCACCACGGCTGCGGCCAGTTTCTTGTCGCTCACGCGGGCATAGGTTCGCGGGATCAGGCCCAGCACGGCGCTGCGATCCTTGGCATCGGTCAGCGCGATTTCGGCCTTGAGCGGCTCCGCGCTTTCGGCCACGCGGTTCAGGGCGACCAGGATCTGCAGCACGTAGCGGTTGGCTTCGCGCGACGTGGGTTGCGCCTGTTTCCAGGCCCGCGCCGCTTGCAGCGCCGCGTCACCGGAGCGCGCCTGGAAGGCCACCTCGACCGCGCGCTGGTACAGCGCCGGATCGTTCGTCTTGCGGGCGGCATCCAGGATCAGGGAATAGCCCGCCGATGCCTCCGTGCCAAGCGCGTTCAGCTCTCCCAGCAGCAATTGGTAAAAAAGCTCCGCGTCCAACGCGGTGGGCGTCGGCGCGGGTGCCTGCTTTTCGGCGGCCTCTTGCCGGGGAGCGGGGGGCGTCTGGGCACAGGCAGTCTGGCTCAGTGCCAGCATGGCCAAGGCGCCGGCCACGAGGGTGAATCTCTTGGAAGGTAGGGACAGTGCCTTGCGGCACCATCCCCCCTTAGGAACCGGACGTGCGCCTTTCGACGCATCCGGCTCACGCACGACCACTGGTTTCGTAGAGTCAACAGGTTGCATCACCCTAGTCTACGCTGGCCAGATTAAAGTCCCCGTGCTGGGACCGGCTTGGTTACCTCCAAACCCAGGGCGTGTACCCGCCGGTGACAGATCGAATGCAGGAGCACCCGATTGGAGAGAGCGTGGCTCCCCCCGTGCATGCGGTAAACGATGTGGTGGTCGTCTGCCGTTTCAGCACTGTCCAGTAGCTCATCACACAGTGCACAACGCCCATCCTGCTCAAGCCACAGTTGCAGCCGCTGGCCGTTCCAGATTTCCTTCGATTTCTGGGAGACTTGCCGCTGTTCACCGTAGAGCTCCCACCTTGGATCGTATGGGTTGTAGTCCCCTTTGATCTTCTGGTGGCGCACGATGGCCGTATCCGCGAGCTGAACCAGTACCAACGTGGTGGGCTCGCCCTTGCGCGTCAACGCTGTGGTGCAGAAGTCAAGGCGTGAGCCAAGGTGCTTCCAGTACTTTTCGTACACCCACAGACGAGACTTGCGCGGGTGCGTCCGCAACCCCCAACGCATCAATCGCCAGAAAATCTGATGATCCATGCGGGAGAAGGCCGCTTTCGCGACCACACCTTTGTGATACTCGGACCAGCCCCTCAGGATCGGATTGAGCTTCCTGATGAGATGCTCTACTGGGACCGACATTGAGGCCTTGATCTCGTCACTCACTTTTCGGTAGAACGCTTGCGCGTTCTTCTTACTCGGCTTGATCAGCAGCTTTTCCCCGTACTTGCGGAAATTCCACCCGAGAAAGTCAAAGCCCTCGTTGATGTGAGCGATTCGCGTCTTTTCCTTCGACAGTTGCAACCCTCGCTCGCGCAAGAACTGCTCAATCCAAGGCTTGACCAGTGTTTCCAGCAACTCTCGCGAGTCGCCGGTCACGACGAAGTCGTCCGCGTATCGCACCACATTCACCTTCACCTTCTGAGCCCGTTGAAAGCCCAGCGTTGCCAAGATGTGGCGACGCAAGTCTCGTTCAAGGCCGTTCAGCGTGATGTTGGCCAGTGTCGGGGAGATGATGCCGCCCTGCGGCGTTCCCATCTCCGTGCGGTGCAGTTGCCCTCTGTCGAGGAATCCTGCTTTCAACCACTGGCGGAGAACGCGTTTGTTCATGTGAACATTGCGAAGCAACCATTCGTGGTTAATGTTGTCGAAGAACCCGGTGATGTCCGCGTCCAAAATCCATTGCGCCGAAGCGCGTTTGGATAGTGACACAAACAGTTGCCCGCGCGCGTCATGCGTTGACCGCCCTTTCCTGAAGCCATAGCTATTCGGATCAGACGCGCATTCTGCGATTGGGTCCAACGCAAACAGGTACAGCGCCTGCGTTGCCCGGTCAAACATGGTTGGAATTCCCAGGGGGCGTTCCTTCCCGTTCGATTTCGGGATGTAGACGCGCCTTAGAGGCCGCGCCCGATATCCCGGTTTGTTCAGTCGACACACCGCATTCCATTTGGCGCCTGGTGTTGACCAGAGTTCGCGGTCGGTGCCAGCCGTCCGCTTCCCTTTGTTGTCGGTAACTCTCCTGACAGCCAATGCCTTGGCCTGCCAAGAGCGGACCAGATTTCGTTGAAGTCGTTTGACTCTGCGGAAATCCCGATCCTGTTCTGCCTGCGCAATGCGCATCTGCGCCTTCCTGACGAACTGCGTCACCAGACCCCAATCAATGAGGTGCCAGTCACAGTGCTCGTCTGGAGACGCAGTATCGGGGGCGCAAGCGCCTTCGACTATTTCCATACCTTCTCCAGTGAAGAGCCCCACAGGCGAAGGTTGACCCTTACGGGTAAACCACCCGCAGGGCCGTGTTGAAGTTCGCAGCGGCTTTACGCCGTCGCACCTGAAGCAAGTCAGCCCGCTTTCGCGCGGGGCAAAGCTTGAACCCCTATCCGGCCGATTACAGGCCGGCATTCGCTTTTTGCTTCTGCCTCTACCCGCCACACCGTGGCCCTCGCTAATGCTTGGGTTGCCACTACCCGAAGGTGGTGGCGCTGTGACGGGTTTACCTCGTTTCCCAAAGTGCCCGTCTGGCTGGCGTGCCAGACGATGGGGTTAGGGACGTTCTATCCGCCGCGCGTACTGTGAGAACGAATCACGATCGATGACCCATGATTCCGGACGCGGTGCCGTTTTGGCTGCAGCTCTCCGGCGAGCCGGAAGACAAGCGTTAGCTGCTCTATGTTTACGACGGTTCTGACGAACGTTCAGTTATTGTTTCCCATACCCTCTACCCCGGCATCCCCTCATCGTCTTGCTCGATGTGTCGCGTTCCATCGCTGGCGCGCTGCGCGCCGTGAGGCGCGGGATGTTTATCCGTAGCTCCGCACAACCCAATTACTCGGGATGCACTAACGGGCGGGGTCACGTCGTTCTAGACGTGGTTTCGGTTTGTAGAAACAAGACACCTTGAGCGGTGCCGCTCCGTTAACCGCCCAGAGAGGCGGCGACTACAGGCCAAATATTTTGCAGCTGTAGCGTTCAGGCAACAGAAATCCAGTCCGCAGGGGCGAATTTCGTTGCGAAAGTACCCTTGGTGGGTCTTTCAGGTCGACGAAATGCAGGGCATTTCAAGCGATCTTCTGATGAGGTTTCCGGGGAGGAAACCGTCGTCTCTCCGAGGAGAAACGCTCTGTTGAAAGGCTAGTACTAGACCAGCATGAAGCGACTTCGAGTCGCACCATCGAACCATAATAATCCAAGCTTGCTACCCTGGCCCCGCCATGCCTGAACTGCCCGAAGTCGAAGTAACACGCCTGAGTTTTGCCGACCGCATCGCGGGGGCGAAGATCGAGGCCGTGCGCCTGGGCAAGCCCTTGCGCTGGCCGCTGGGCATCAACGAAGACCGGCTGGTGGGGCGCACCGTGCAGGCGGTGCGCCGCCGCGGCAAGTACCTGCTGATTGACCTGGACGAAGGCCTGCTGCTGTTGCACCTGGGCATGTCCGGCAGCATCAGTTTCGCCCCGGGCCAGCCTGCCGCGGGAACGCACGACCATTTTGATCTGGCAACCAGCCGCGGTGTGCTGCGCTTGAACGACCCGCGGCGCTTTGGCGCCGTGGTCTATGCGCCCGGAGAAGACTCGGCGGAGGGCGTGAAGCTGCTGGGCCGGCTGGGCGTCGAGCCTTTGACCGAGGCCTTTGACCTGGACACCTTCCACGCCGGCCTGAGGCGCCGCAACGCGCCCATCAAGCAAGTGTTGCTTGCCGGCGACGTCGTGGTGGGCGTCGGTAACATTTATGCGTCTGAGGCGCTGTTCCTGGCGGGCATCCGGCCCACGCTGCGCGCCTCGCGCCTGACCCGCCCGCGCACCGAGAAACTGCGCCACGCCGTGCGCGACGTGCTGGCCCGCGCGGTGGCCAAGGGCGGCAGCACCTTGCGGGATTTTTCCAACGCCGATGGGCAGTCCGGCTATTTCCAGCTGGAGGCCATGGTCTATGACCGGGCGGGCGAGCCGTGCCGCATTTGCCACACGCCCGTGAAAAGCATTCGCCAGGGACAGCGGGCGACGTATTTCTGCCCCAACTGCCAGAAATCCTGAGGTCTGCCCGACAATGGGGGTGCTATATTGAAAATACAGTGGGCACCTCCTTCAACGAACAATTTGACCAGCACGGCAGCTGGCGGCGCGAATTCGCGCTGCGCCTGAAGCTGCTGTCCGAGTGGCTGAAAGACCACGACCTTCTCGATTCCGCCGTGGAGGAGCGCCTGCGCCGCCTGGAGACGCAGATGCGCTCCGACAAGGTGATGGTGGCCTTCGTCGCCGAGTTCTCGCGCGGCAAGTCGGAATTGATCAACGCCATCTTCTTCGCCGGCTACAAGCGCCGCATCATGCCCGCCAGCGCCGGCCGCACGACGATGTGCCCGACCGAGCTGGGCTACGACAGCGAGGTGCCGCCCTGCCTGCGCCTCTTGCCCATCGAAACGCGCCTGCAGCCCCAGGCCCTGATGGAATGGCGCGGCGTGCCCGAGAAGTGGACCCGCGTTGACCTGGACGTGAACGACCCGGCGCAGCTGGCCCAGGCGTTCGAGAAGGTGGCCGAAGTGCGCCACGTCACCCAGGACGAGGCCAAGGCGCTCGGCTTCTGGCACGACGACTCGCCGGGCGACAACCCGATGATGGCCGCCGACGGCACGATCGAAGTGCCGCGCTGGCGCCACGCGCTGATCAACATCGCGCACCCGCTGCTCAAGCAGGGGCTGGTCATTCTGGACACCCCCGGCCTGAACGCCATCGGTGCCGAGCCCGAGCTGACCGTCAACCTGATCCCGCAGGCGCATGCCGTGGTCTTCATCCTGGCGGCCGACACCGGTGTGACCAAGTCCGACCTGTCCATCTGGCGCGAGCACCTCATTTCAGAGGCGAACGACACCGACTCGCGCCTCGTGGTGCTGAACAAGATCGACACGATGTGGGACTCGCTCAGCACCCCCGTGCAGGTGCAGGCCCAGATCGACCGGCAGCGCGCCACCTCCGCCGAGATCCTCGGCCTGCCGATCGAGCAGGTCATTCCCGTTTCCGCCCAGAAGGGCCTGGTCGCCAAGGTCAACGGCGACGGCGAACTGCTCCAGGCCAGCCAGCTGCCGGTGCTCGAACGCGCGCTCAGCCAGGGCGTGATGGGGCAGCGCCAGAAGATTCTCCGCTCCGCCGTGGCCCATGGCATCGGCGAGTTGCGCGTGGAAGCCGGCCGTGCCATCACCATCCGCCGCCGCGACCTGGCGGAGCAGATGCAGGAACTCAAGGGCCTGCGTGGCAAGAACACCTCGGTCATCAAGCACATGCGCGCCCGCATCGAGCAGGAGCAGGTCGATTTCGACGTGAGCGGCGCGCGCATCCATGCCGTGCGCTCCGTGCACCTGAAGCTGCTGCGCGATGTGTTCACGCTGTTGGGCACCAGCACGCTGAAGACCGAAATGGCCGAACTCACCGCGGCCCTGCGCCAGCCGGGCATCAAACTGGGTGTGAAGAAGGCCTACACCGCCACGTTCGAGCGGCTGCGTGCCGGTTTGCGCACCGCTCAAACCACCAGCGGCGAGATCCAGTCGATGCTGACCGGCACCTTCCGGCAACTGAATGCCGAATACGGCTTCTCGCTGCAGGCCCCACGCGAGCCCGACCTGGCCCGCTACGAGCGCGACCTGGACCTGGTCGAGCGCAGCCACAACCAGTATCTGGGCGTGGGCAATGCGTTCCGCCTGGCGCAGCCCGAATTCGCCGATCGGCTGGTGCGTGCGCTCGCCACCCGACTGCGCGTGGTGTACGAATCCGCGCTGGGTGAAGTGGAGCTGTGGAACAAGTCGGCCGCGGCCCAGCTCGATGCGCAGCTGCGCGAGCGCCGCCGCAACTTCGGCCGGCGCCTCGAAGCCATAGAGCGCATCCAGCAGGCCGCGACGGGCCTGGACGATCGCATCGCCGAAATCGAGGCGCACGAAGCCGCCATCGACGAGCTCGATGCCAAGCTCACCGAGCTGACCCACCACCTGGTGGACATCCCCGGCGCCGACCCGGCGCCGGCTGAGCCGCAGCTTCAGGCCGCGTGAGCGCTTCGGCCACCGCCTTCGCCGACCGGGTCGTGCGATGGCAGAAGGACCACGGGCGCAACAGCCTGCCCTGGCAGAACACGCGCGATCCGTATCGCGTGTGGCTGTCCGAGATCATGCTGCAGCAGACCCAGGTGAGTACCGTGCTCGACTACTACGCGCGCTTCCTCGCGCGTTTTCCCGACGTCGCCGCGCTGGCCGCCGCCGAACAGGACGAGGTGCTGGGCTTGTGGAGCGGGCTGGGGTATTACAGCCGGGCGCGCAACCTGCATCGCTGCGCGCAGGACGTCGTGGCCCTGCACGGCGGCGACTTCCCGCGCACGGCCGCCATCCTGCAAACGCTGCCCGGCATCGGCCGGTCCACGGCCGCGGCCATTGCCTCCTTCTGCTTCGGCGAGCGCGTGGCCATCCTGGACGGCAATGTCAAGCGTGTGCTCACCCGCGTGCTGGCCTTCGATGCCGACCTGGCCTCGGCCACCCACGAGCGCGAACTCTGGGCGAGGGCCGAGGCGCTGTTGCCGCGCCGGGCGCTGCAGGACGCCATGCCCCGCTACACGCAAGGCTTGATGGACCTGGGCGCCACGGTCTGCCTTGCGCGCAACCCGAGCTGCCTGCTGTGCCCGGCGCGCGAGCTGTGCGAGGCTCGCCGCGAAGGCGCACCCGAGAACTACCCCGTCAAGACGCGCAAGCTCAAGCGCACGTCGCAATCGCTGTGGATGCTGCGCGCACAGACGCGGCAGGGCCAGGTGTGGCTGGAAAAGCGGCCTTCCACCGGTATCTGGGCGGGCCTGTACTGCCTGCCCGTGTTCGAAAGCCATGAAGCGCTGCAGTCGGCCTTGCCCCAGGCGCTGCGGGGCGAACTGCGCGACGAAAACGCCTTCCTGCATGTGCTGACGCACAAGGACCTGCACCTGCATCCAGTGGCCCTGCGGTGTGGCGACATCGAGTTGCCGGGGCGGCAAGGCGGCTGGTTCAGCGGCGACGAATGGACCCGTCTGGGCCTGCCCGCACCCGTGCGCCGGTTGCTGGAGAACTGACCCCTACAACGCGTCGAGTTCGCGGTGGCGCTTGAGCGTGATCCAGCGCTGGCTGAACGACGCCGCGAGCTTTTCCACCAGGAACACCGAGCGGTGCTGGCCCCCCGTGCAGCCGATCGCCACTGTCACGTAGCTGCGGTGGTCGCGCGCCAGGGGCTCGAGCCAGTGGTTGAGGAAATGCTCGATGTGGCTGTACATCTGCTCGACATCGGCGTGCTGCTGCAGGAAGGCGATCACGGGTTCGTCGCGGCCGGTGAGGTCGCGCAGCGCGGTCTCGTAATGCGGGTTGGGCAGCATGCGCACATCGAAGACGTAGTCCGCATCCACGGGAATGCCGCGCTTGAAGGCGAACGACTCGAACACCAGCGTGAGCTGGCTGATCGGCGCCGAGAGCAGCGACTTGACGTGGGCCTGCAGCTGCGACGAGCGGATCACGCTGGTGTCGATCACGTGGGCCTGCTCGCGCAGGTCGGCCAGCAGTTCGCGTTCCAGTTCGATCGCGTCCACCAGCGCATGCTGCCGGTCCTGCGCCAGCTCGCTGGCCTGCGCGTCGCGCCGGTTGCTGGACAGCGGATGGCGGCGCCGCGTTTCGGAGAAGCGCCGCACCAGCGTGTCGGTGGTGGCGTCCAGAAACAGCGAGCGCATCTTCACGCCTTGCTGCTGCAACTCGCGCAGTTGCGCCGGCACCAGCGGCAGTGACGTGGCGCTGCGCACGTCCATCGCGATCGCCACGCGGCCGGCGTTGCTTTGCTGCTCCAGCGCCACGAAAGACAGCAGCAGCTCGGGCGGCAGGTTGTCCACGCAGTAGTAGCCCGCATCCTCCAGCGCGCGCAGGGCCACGGACTTGCCCGAGCCCGACATGCCGGTGATGAGGACGACTTCCAGGGCGCTCATGGCTTGGTGGGCACTTCCACGGCCGCGCCGGAGAGCATCTCCTTCGCGTGCGCCAGGGTGGTTCCGGAAAGCCGCTCGCCGCCCAGCATGCGCGCCACTTCGGCGACGCGCTGTTCGCCTTGCACCATGGCCACGGTGCTGGCGGGGCCCGACGCATCGGCACGCTTGGCCACCACCAGATGGTGATCGGCGCAGGCCGCGACCTGCGGCAGATGGGTGACGGCCAGCACCTGCCGGTCGCGCCCGAGTTGCTTCATCAGGCGGCCCACCGTCTCGGCGACCGCGCCGCCGACGCCGGAATCCACCTCGTCGAAGATCAAGGTCTGCGCCGTGCCCAGGCGGCTGGTGGTGACGGCGATGGCCAGGGCGATGCGCGACAGCTCACCGCCCGAGGCCACCTTGCCAACCGGCCGCGGCGTGCTGCCCGCGTGGCCGGCGACGAGGAAGCTGACGTCCTCCAGCCCGGATTGCGCCGGCTGCTCGGTCTTTTGCAAGCTCACTTCGAAGCGGCCCCCCTGCATGCCCAGGCCCTGCATCGCCTGCGTCACGGCCTTGGCGAG
>DATILF010000022.1:0-7957 GCA_035476755.1 Ramlibacter sp. | reverse complement strand
CCTGTTCACGCGCGCGGGCTACGTCAGCGGCGCGCGCGACGCGCAGCTGGTGCGCCAGCACTGGCCCGAGGCCGAGCCGGCCGCGGCCGCGATGGCCGGCACCCGGCTGCATGCGCTGGAAGGCGTGGTGAAGGTCGAGCTGGTGCATGCCCGCTACGACCCCGATACCAACGACTACGAGGGCGAATTCATCTGGCACCACTCCAGCGAGGACGACGAGCACATCGCGGCCTACGGCATCGGCGGCTCACCGGCGTGCTGGATGCAGGTGGGCTATGCCACCGGCTACGTCAGCACCCTTTTCGGGCGGCTCGTGGTGTTCCGTGAAGTCGCCTGCCGCTCGATGGGGGAAGCTCAGTGCCGCGTGATCGGCAAGTCGGCCGAACGCTGGGACGACGTCGAGGAAGACATGCGCTACCTGCGCGCACGCGACTTCGTGGGCGTAACACATCACGCGGCAGCACCCCAGCAGGCCGCCGAGCTGCCGGACCCGCCGCGCAAGGCAGACGCGATGGTCGGTGCCTCGTCCGCGTTCAACGCGGCATGCCACCTATTGCATCGCGTGGCGCCGACGACAGCCACGGTGCTGTTCACCGGCGAGTCGGGCGTGGGCAAAGAGAAATTTGCCAGCATGCTGCACAGCATCAGCCCGCGGCGGGGCAAGCCCTTCATCGCCGTCAACTGCGCGGCGATCCCCGAAACGCTGATCGAGTCCGAGCTGTTCGGCGTGGAGCGCGGTGCCTACACCGGCGCCGGCGCGGCCCGGCCCGGCCGCTTCGAGCGCGCGCATGGCGGCACGCTGTTCCTCGACGAGATCGGTACGCTCAGTTATGTGGCGCAGGGCAAATTGCTGCGCGCGCTGCAAGAAGGCGAGGTCGAACGGGTGGGCGGCACGCGCAGCATCCAGGTGGACACGCGCGTCGTCGCCGCCACCAACGTCGACCTGCGCCAAGCCGTGCGCGAAGGCAAGTTCCGCGACGACTTGTTCTTCCGGCTCAACGTGTTTCCCATTCACCTGCCGCCGCTGCGTGAGCGCCGAGACGACGTGCCGCTGCTCATGAGCCATTTCCTGCAGCACTACAGCCGCAAGCATGCTCGCTCGGTGCCGGGCTTCACGCAGGCGGCCGTCAAGGCGCTGCTGAACTACGACTACCCCGGCAACATCCGCGAGTTGCAGAACCTGATCGAACGCGCGCTGATCGTCGCGCCCGAAGGCGGTTTGATCGACGTGCACCATCTGTTCACCAGCGGGGAGAAGCTCGACAAGAGCGTGTTCTCGGTGCGGCTGGATGGGCACCTGGGGGTGCTGGGCGAGACGGGCAACGCGCCCGCTGCGGCCTCGCGGGCGGGCACAGCCGTGAGTACGGGCACGGGCATGGGCACGGGGTTGCAGGGGGACACACGCCAGTCGCTGCCGCAAATCGAAGAGGCGCTGATGCGCCGAGCCCTGGAGCAGTGCAAGGGCAATCTCTCAGCCGCGGCGCGGATGCTGGGGGTGACGCGGCCGCAGCTGGCTTATCGGGCACGTAAGCGGGGCATCACGGTTTAGTGACTGACCTTGCCTCTGTTGTCTGCACTCCATAGGCTGCCCATTATGCGGACTTCCTTTGTTGCTGCTGGGCCGCGATCCAGCGTTGACCGCCACGAAAACGCCGCGGTGCTACCATTGTTTCCATGATCGACTGGTCTACCTGCGCTGCTGTTGAGCAGGACCCTTCTCGCGTGAGCGGCGCTTGGGTTTTTCGCGGCACGCGTGTACCCGTGGCTGCACTTTTCGAGAACCTCGAAGACGCTGCGTCGGTCAACGACTTCGTGCAGTGGTTTCCAGGTGTTTCTGTGCAACAAGTGCGAGCGGTACTGGAGCACGCTGCGCGCAGCTCAATGGCAGTCGCTTAGGTGCGCATTCTCTTTGACCAAGGCACTCCGGCGCCACTGCGTCACGCGCTGACCGGTCACGCGGTTGAGACCGCATTTGAGCTTGGTTGGGCTACCCTGCAAAACGGGGCGCTCATTGCGGCGGCCGAAGACGCGGGTTTTGAGGTATTCGTCACAACGGACAAGAACCTCAAGTATCAGCAGAACCTCGAGGCCCGCTCCATTTCCATAGTCGTCCTCTCCACCACGAGTTGGCCGCGCATTCAACTTGCGCTGCCGGACGTAGTCGCCGCCATTGAAAGTGCTGCGCCCGCGGGCTATTCGGAGGTCGCCATCAAGTGATGGGTTAACGGCAGGATGATTCCGCTACTTCTTCGCAGGCGGCACCCCCATCGGCTTGACGTTCCCACAGTCCGCCCCCAGCCACTTGCCGCCGCCGTCCATCTGCGTCTTCTCGGGCCGGCCCTGCACCTGCGTGTTCATCGCCATCTTCATGCTGTAGGCCTCGGGGCTGTGGAAGATCACCTGGCCCTCGCCGGTGGAGGGCGGATGGGTGCAGGCGACGGCGAATTTCAGGGTGTTGCCGCTGCGCGATTGCTGCGTGGTGCGGCAGTCGCCTTGCTGGGTGGGCAACTCGTTCTTCTCGACCATCTCCTTGGTCATGCACACCTTGGCGCTCATGCCGCCGGGGCCGCCCTGCCCCATCTTCACGCCCTGCCTGGCCATCATCTCTTCCATCATCTTGCGCTGCTCGGGCGGCATGCCGGCCATCTGCTTTTGCATATCGGCCATGGCCTGGTCCATCTGGCCACCACTCATCTTGTTGTGGACCTCCCACAGCCCGGGCTTCAGGGTCTGCGCGCCGGCCGTGCCCGCGAACGCCACCAGCACGGCAGCAAGGAAAGGATGCGACTTCATGGGATCTCCTTCAGGACGTGAAGACCTCATTCTGCCCCCGCCGCGGCCGCCCTTCCCTGCTCTCTCCCCGGCTCTCTCCCGCAGGCGCTCAGGCCAGCGTGGCCTGCCGCACGGCGTGCTCCCAGCGCGCCATCAGCTCCGCGGCGCGGTCGGCGCCTTGCGTCGGCAGAAAGCGCCTCTGCGCCTTCCACAGGGCCGAGAGTTCGTCCGTGCCGCTGTACACGCCGCTGGCTAGGCCCGCCAGGTAGGCCGCGCCCAGGGCGGTGGTTTCGGTGATGACCGGCCGCACCACCGGAATGCCGAGCAGATCGGCCTGGAACTGCATCAGCAGGTCGTTCACGCAGGCGCCGCCGTCCACGCGCAGCTCGCTCACCGGCGCCGCGCCCGCGGCCGCGGCGTCGCGGCTCATCGCCTGCAGCAGGGCGGCGCTCTGAAAGGCAATGCTCTCCAGCGCCGCGCGGGCGATGTGCGCCACCGTTGTGCCCCGCGTGAGGCCGGTGATGGTGCCGCGCGCATCGGGCTTCCAGTACGGGGCGCCCAGCCCGGTGAAGGCCGGCACCATCATCACGCCGCCGGAATCGGGCACGCTCTCGGCCAGCGATTGCACTTCGCCGCTGGCCTGGATGGCGTGCAAGCCGTCGCGCAACCACTGCACCACCGCGCCGCCCACGAACACGCTGCCTTCCATGGCATAAAGTGCCCCCACGCTCGCGATCTGCGCGGCGCTGGTGGTGAGCAAGCCGTTGGACGAGGTCTGGAACCTGGCGCCGGTGTGCATCAGCATGAAGCAGCCCGTACCGTAGGTGTTCTTCGCCATGCCTTCCTTGAAGCAGGCCTGCCCGAACAGCGCGCTCTGCTGGTCGCCCGCGACGCCGCCGATGAGGATGGGGCCGCCCAGCAGCTCGGCACGGATTTCGCCATAGTGGGCGCTGGAGGGCAGCACGCGCGGCATCAGGGCGGCGGGGATGTCCAGCAGGGCCAGCAACTCCTCGTCCCAGGCATTGCGATGCACGTCGAAGAGCATGGTGCGCGACGCATTCGTCACGTCGGTGGCGTGCAGGGCGCCGCCCGTCAGTTGCCACATCAGCCAGCTGTCCACCGTGCCGAAGGCAAGTTCGCCGCGCAGCGCCTGCTCGCGCGCCTGCGGCACATGGTCCAGCAGCCACTTGATCTTGGTGGCGGAGAAATACGAGTCGATCAGCAGGCCCGTGCGCGACTGGATCAGCGGCCCATGCCCCTGCTCACGCAATTGCGCGCAGGCCGGCTCGCCCCGCCGGTCCTGCCAGACGATGGCGTGGTGCACGGGCCGCCCGGTCTTGCGGTTCCACAGAACCGTGGTTTCGCGCTGGTTGGTGATGCCCAGAGCCGTGATGTCGCCGGCCTTCAGGTTCGCCCTGGCCAGCACCTCGCGCGCCGTGGCCAGCTGGGTGCGCCAGATCTCCATCGGGTCATGCTCGACCCAGCCGGGCTGCGGGTAGATCTGCGGCAATTCCTGCTGCGCCTGCGCGACGATCCGGCCCTCGGGGTCGAAGACGATGCTGCGGGAGCTGGAGGTTCCCTGGTCCAGGGCGAGCAGGTAGGTCATGGCGCGTGTCCGTCCGGGTGGCGATCAACAGAAATCAGTCTGCCACAGTCCGGCCCGCTGGCGCGACTAGCGTGGCAGGCTGCCGCGCAGCAGCCACACGCGGCTGTGCGACCCCTGCTTCAGGCTGCTGTTGACGATGGCCACGTGGCTGGACGCATTCACGGCGAGCTTGCGCATCAGCAGGCCCTGGCTGCTGCCGTTGAAGCCGCCGCCGGGGTCCACACTGCCAGGCACCATCACTGCCGGGCTGAATGAGCGCCCACGGTCACCGGAAATTGCGAGCGCGAGGCCCAGCGACGGCTCGCGCGGCGTGCGGAACAGCTCGAACAGCACGAAGACGCGGCCCCGCGCGTCCAGGGCCAGCTCGGGGAAAGCGGCGCTCGTGAACCCTGGGGGCAACCGGTCCGAGATCGCCTGCGGCGCCTCGAAGCCAAGCCCGCCGTCCCTCGACCGCGTGTAGAAAACCCGGTAGCTGCCAAAAGGCCCCGCGCTGCTCTCGGCATACACCAGGTGCAGCACGCCCTGCGCATCCACCGCGATGCGGGGCGCATCGGAGTAGCCCGGGCTGGCCGCCACCCGCACCGGTGCGGCGAAGGACTGCCCGCCATCCATGGATCGGGCAACATGAATGTCGGCCGCGTCATCGTCGCCCAAGGTCCAGGCGAGGTACAGGGCGGCGTCAGCGCCCACGGCCAGCGAGGGCGCACGCGCGGGCGCCTGCTCGCCCGCAATACGCACTGGGCGCGAGAAGGCGGCCCCGCCCTCCACCGAACGGCTGAGCCACAGCGGCCCCTCGTACTCGGTCCAGGCCGCGTACGCCACGCCGCCCGGGCCTGCCACCAGGTCGTGGCTGCCGTTGTGCCAGACCTCCCTGTTGACGCGGCCCTTGCCGTCACCACCGACAGAGCGCGACAGATTCACGGGCGCTGCAAACGACTTGCCGCCATCCTGCGAGCGAGCCATGAACATCTCGCCCCCATGCGAGCCGCCGGAGAAGATGATCTCCTGCCAGAGCACCCACACGCGCCGCGGCAAGCCGGGCGCCAGGGCCACGCGCGGCAACCACGAGAAGGTGCGGGGTTGCCGTGACACATCGACGGGCTGCGCCAGCAGCGGCTTGCCCTCGGCCGAGTAGCGCTGGAAAAGCACGGCCTTGCGGGCCTGGTCCACCCAGGCAATGGCCGCCTCACCCGCATCGTCGAGTGCCACTGAGGGGTCATCGACGAAGTCGTATCGCGATTCGTTCTGCTGCCAAGGCCCACGCAGCCCACGTCCGCGCGCGACCTCTACACTGCCTTGCCACTGCAACGCCGGCGCGGGTCCTGCCAGCAACGGCGGGACGTAGGCGGCAGTCCCCGCGGCCATCAGCCCCAGCAGCAGTGCACGCCTTCGTGAGTCCATGCCCGATTGGAGCGGCGCGCGAGCGGGGCGGTTTCGCCAGCCGCAAGCTGTTGCAAGTCGTCGCCGCAGCGCGCCTCAAACGCCCAGCGCCAGCCGCGTGGTGTTCTTCACCTCTTCCATCACCGCATAGGTGCGCGTCTCGCGCACGCCCGGCAATTGCCACAGCACCGTGCCCGCGAACTCACGATAGGCCTGCATGTCGGCCATGCGCGTTTTCAGCAGGTAGTCGAAGCCGCCGGCGACCATATGGCACTCCGCGATCTCGTCGTGCACCTGCACCGCCGCCTTGAAGGCCTGGAATACGTTGGGCGTGGTGCGGTCCAGCAGCACCTCGACAAACACCATCATTCCGGCGCCGAGCTTCATCGGGTTGAGCCGCGCCTCGTAGCCCAGGATGTAGCCGTCGCGCGTGAGCCTTTGCACCCGGGCCAGCACCGCCGTGGGCGACAGCGTCACCGCCTCGGCCAGCTTGAGGTTGGAGATGCGGCCGTCCTGCTGCAGCACGTTCAGTATCTTCAGGTCGATGCGGTCGATGTCCAGTTCGGGGTCGCTCATGGTGGATGTCATTTTGTCATCCAAGGCTGTCGAAATGACAAACATCCACCTGCGCGCGCGCCGTAGAATTCCCGGCATGAACAATAGACGGCTGACCCTTGCGTTTTGCCTCCTGGCGATGGTGACAGCCGTTCGAGCCGCCGAGCCGGAGCTCATGGCCGGCCTGTCCGTGATGGGCTATGGCTACAAGGTCAAGGTGTCCGTCAACGGGGCGGACGTGGGCATCGAAGGCGGCAAGTCCGAGAGCCGCCGCCTCTTCAACAAGGGCCACGAGATGGCGGCCCAGGCGACGCCGGCGATCCGCGCGAAGAACTTCGTGCTGGTGCCGGGGGCCAATGAAGTTGCCATCGAATTCCAGAAGATCGATCCGAAATCCGCCGACGTGCTGGAGCTCACGTTCCAGGCCCAAGGCTATGCGCAGCCCCTTTTGAGCCTGGTCAACAAAGCCCAGGCGTCGGGCAAGCATGTCGTCAAGGTCACGCTGGCGCCCAAGCCACCGCCGGACTTCAAGACGGTCGTGATCGGCGACGCCAAGTAGCCTGCGCAGGTACGCGGCCGCCGGTAGTGAATTATCCGGTGTTGACGCGAAATTTAGCAGGTAATTCACTAGCAATCGCGCCACGATAGCGGGATCGTTCTTGAAAAGGCCTTTGCCATGCCAACCTCGCACGCGCCCGCGCCCGCGCCCGCCCAACGCCTGCCATTCCCGTACCGCCCCGAAGCCGAAGTCGTCGCCGACCGATTGAAATCCCTCAGTGGAATAGACCCCAGCGGCGGCGGCCTGGACTGGGACGCCGCAGCCCGCGTCGCACAGCCCTGGGTGCAGGCGGTGCGCAGGCACCCGCCGCCGTTCTGGGCCATGGAGAGCCTGCTCAAGGAATACCCGATCTCCAGCGCCGAAGGCCTGGCGCTGATGCGCCTGGCGGAAGCGCTGCTGCGCGTGCCCGACGCTGAAACGGCCATCGCGCTCACCGCTGACCAGTTGGGCCGCGCCGACTTCGAAGGCTCGGCCGACAGCGCGCTGGCGCGCCTGTCGAGCGCGGCACTTTCCATGTCCAAGAAATTCCTGCCCGATGGCCAACATGAAAGCGGCCTGTTCGGCAAGCTCGGTGCCAAGACCGTGGTGGCGGCGACGCTGCGCGCCGTCCAGTTGCTGGGACGGCAGTTCGTGCTGGGCCAGGATATCGCCGAGGCCATGCGCGAAGCGGACAGCACCCGCAAGACGACCGCCAACCTGCGCGTTCCAGCGCCGGGCCGCCCCAAGCCGGAACAACCCCCTCGGGGGGCAGCGCAGCCTGAAAGTCAGGCGTGGGGGCTCATGTTCTCTTACGACATGCTGGGTGAAGGCGCGCGCACCGAACGCGACGCGCAACGCTACCTCGCCAGCTACAAGAACGCGATCGAGACGATCGCCCAGCGCTCCCACGTCGACGGCCCGGTCGAAGCGAACGACGGCATCTCGATCAAGCTGAGCGCCCTGCACCCGCGCTACGAGGACGCGCAGCGCGAACGGGTGCTGGCCGAACTGGTGCCGCGCGTGTGGACCCTGTGCGACCTGGCCGCCCGCGCCAACATCGGCCTCACCATCGACGCCGAAGAAGTGGACCGGCTGGAGCTGTCGCT
>DATILF010000021.1:0-9730 GCA_035476755.1 Ramlibacter sp. | reverse complement strand
ACGTAGTCTTCCGGCACGTTCGGGATTTCGTAGTTGACCACGTGCGGCAGCTCGTCGATGTCGATGCCACGGGCGGCGATGTCGGTGGCGACCAGCGCGCGGATCTCGCCGCTCTTGAAGCCGCCCAGGGCCTGGGTGCGGGCCGACTGGCTCTTGTTGCCGTGCAGCGCCATCGCCTGGATGCCGTTCTTGGTCAGGAATTCGGCCACGTTGTTGGCGCCGAACTTGGTGCGTGTGAACACCAGCACCTGGTTCCAGTTGTGTTCCTGGATGATGTGCGCCAGCAGCTGCTTTTTCTTGGCGCGGCCGACCGGGTGGACGACCTGCGTGATGCGCTGCACCGTGGTGTTGCGCGGCGTCACCTGGATGCTTTGCGGGTTCTTCAGCAGGCCATTGGCCAGGTCGCGGATTTCGTCACTGAACGTGGCGGAGAACAGCAGGCTCTGCTTTTCCTTGGGCATCAGCGCGAGGATTTTTTTGACGTCGGGCAGGAAGCCCATGTCCAGCATGCGGTCGGCTTCGTCGAGCACGAGGATTTCGACGGTCGACAGGTCGAGGTTGCCCTGCTGCTGCAGGTCGAGCAGGCGGCCCGGCGTGGCCACGAGGATGTCGACGCCACGCTTGATGCGGTCGACCTGCGGGTTCATGCCCACGCCGCCGAAGATGACGGTCGAGGTCAGTTGCAGGTACTTGCCATACGTTCGGATGGACTCCTCCACCTGCGCGGCAAGTTCACGCGTGGGCGTGAGGACAAGGGCGGCGACGCCGTCCTTGCCAAATTTGTTCTTCCTGCTGCTGCCGGCGTTCAGCTTGTGCAGCATGGGAAGGGTGAAGGCGGCCGTCTTGCCGGTGCCGGTCTGGGCGCCGCCGAGGAGGTCGTGGCCTTCGAGGATCGCGGGGATCGCCTGGGCCTGGATGGGGGTGGGGGTTTCGTAGCCCTGCTCGTGCACGGCTTTGAGAATGGCGGGTGCCAGGTTCAGTTCGTCAAAAGTCATTTAAGGTGCGCCATCCATGGCGCTTGGGAATCGGCCTGTACGGTGCAGGGCACCGAGCCAGTCAAAGGCAGATGAGGTTCAGGGGTGGGAGCCTGCCGGCTTGCGGATAAAACGCGCCGGCTTCGTCCCCAGCGAATCGCTGAGGTTGCGGGCAACTGGAGTCCGCAACAGGCCGTATTGTGGCATGGATGTGAAACGGCCGCCCGGATGGGCTGCGCGGCTCAGGCTGAGGCCAGCTGGCGCAGCTTGTTCAGGCGCAGTGCCATGAGCGGCGTGCTCTTCAGGTGCTTCGTGAGCAGGGCCACCACGCCCGTGAGGTCTTCCACGGTTTGCGCGCGTTCGATCTGCAGCTGGGTCTTGATGCGGGCGGCGAAGCCCAGGTCCGTGGCCATGGACGTGGCGAGCTCGACGATGGCACGGTAGCGCTCGGCATCGGTCAATTCCACGGGTTTGGGTTTGGGCGCACGCTGGGGCGCCTCCCGGCTTTCCAGCAGGCCCTGCGCGCACAGCTGGGCCAGCGCCGCCTGCAGCGCGTCGGCGGGGAGCATCTCCAGCAGGTCATCGCGTTGCCGGTCGCCATCGCAAAGGATCAGCACCTGGCGCTGGGACGGGGTGAGTTGGCGGGCACGCAGCCGCACCTCGGCCCGCCCGGTTTCGGTCTTGACGTAAAGCATGTTGGTCTCGCGTTGGTCTGGTTGGCCTCCCGGGGCCAAGGATGGTTACTTGCACTTACACTGCGGTTACAAGATGCGTCCGGATAAGGGGAAATTCGCGGCGCTGTGTCGCATTTGCCGCGGCGTGACCCACTCGCCGGAGGAAAAGCTGGCAAAGCTCAGCGGGGCGGACAGATAATTGGTTCGCCTTACCGTCTTATTCATGGCCACCCTGCTGAAGCTCCGACTCGGCGTATCCGATGACCCCACCGCCTTCCAGCCGTCGCTCAACGACTGCCTGGAAGCCCTGCTGCAGCAAGCCGACCTGCTCGTCGCCGACATGCTGGGCGGGCTGGTGGCCGCCACCGCGCCCAACGCCACCCGCCGCATTGCCGGTTTCCAGCAGTCCAGTACCAAGCTGGCCATCCAGAATCTGTCCGCCAACAGCAAGGCTGTATGCGCTACCTACAAGGCGGAGCTCTCGCGCCTGGTGTACGAGGGCGGTGGCAGGGAGCAGGCGCATGCCGAAGCACTGCGTTTCGAGGACCTGCGGCTGTTCGAGGACGACGAGCTGGACCAGAGCATCGAGGTAGCCCGGGCCCAGCAGGAAGTGTCGCTGTCGGTCGATGACGTGTTGCCGACCCTGGATGCGCTGATGAGCACGCTGCTTGGCTGGCGCACCATCCAGCCCGGCTTGAACCCCCTGCGCCCCGACGTGTTCGTTCGCGCCCTGCAGTCCTGCCTGGCCACCCATGTGCCCGACCATGCCGTGCGCGAATCGCTCATCGCGCCCGCGGCCGGCCTGCTGGGCACGAACCTGCGCAGGTTGTACCGCGAACTCTCCGATTGGCTGCGATCCAGCGGGGTCGAACTGGCGGTTCCCGTCGGCGGCCGGGTGCAAAAGGGCAGTGGCGCCAGCGGGGCGCCGGTCGCGGATTCCATGGCCAAGACCTTGCTCACGCTCGACCGGCTGCGCAAGCTCCTCGCCGGCGATTTCGATGCCCAGCCGGGCGGCCCCCGGGACTTCCTGCACACCATGCCCGCGTCCATGTCCATGCTCCAGGAGATGAAGCAGGTGGACGTGCTGGTGCAAAAGCTGGAGCAGCGGCCCAAGGCGCCCCCCCCGCCACCGGTGGACATGCTGGCGGCGCCGGTCGCCCATGAATCCCCACCCCCCCGCCTGGGCCTGCAGCTGGGCGCGGAAGTTGTGCGGCTGATGTTCGACAACCTGGCGCTGGACAAGCGGCTGCTGCCGGAATTCAAGCGGCAACTCAAGGCGATCGAGCCCGGCATCCTGCGGCTGGCCGAACAGGATTCACGATTCTTCAGCGACCGCACGCACCCGGCGCGCCAGTTCCTGGACCGCATCACGCAGCGCAGCCTGGCCTTCACCGATGAGAAGGAGCCAGGCTGGCGCCGCTTTGTCATGACCGTCGAGGACTCGGTGCGCTGGCTGACCAGCAAGGTGGTCGATGCCGACACCTTTGGCGAGCTGCTCGATCACCTGCATGCCACCTGGACCGAGCACGACCAGGTGCTTCTGCATCGCCGCGAGGAGGCGGCCCGCGCGCTGCTGCACGCCGAGCAGCGCAACCTGCTGGCCCAGAAGCTCGCGGCCGAGTTCGCGCACCAGGTCGAAGGGCTGGAAGTGCCCGACTTCGTATCCGATTTTCTGCGCAATTCCTGGGCCCAGGTGGTTGCCGAGGCACAGCTCAGCTGTGCCGACGGTTCCGACGACCCTTATGGCTATCGCGCCATGGTGGACGACCTGGTGTGGAGCGTGCAGCGCAGCACCGCCACCCGGGGCCGCGCCAAGCGCCTGGTGCAGATGATTCCGGGGCTGCTGGCCAAGCTGCGCGAGGGCCTGGACCGCATCGTTTACCCGCCTGAACTCACCGCCCGGTTCTTCAACAGCTTGATCACCATCCACAAGGCCGCAGTGCACGAGGGCCGCGATGCCATCAGCCAGGCGGCCGCGGATGCTGCCGAGGCCCAGGAATCGGAGTTCGGCGACAGTCTGAGCGCCGTGGCGGACGTGTGGCTCGACCACAAGGAATCCGAGGATTCCGGCTACGTGGACAGCGACGCGCTGGCGCCTGAACATGTGGCCAGCCCCGAAGCCATGCACGAGGAGCCGGCCGGCCCGGCGCGTGCCGGCGACATGAAGACCGGCACCTGGGTGGAACTGATGGTCAAGGACCAATGGATTCGCGCCCAGCTCACCTGGGCCAGCCCACACGGCACGCTGTTCATGTTCACGTCGCAGGCCGGCACCGCGCATTCCATGTCGCGCCGCACCATGGACCGGCTGCGCGCGCAGGCGCTCATCAAGATCGTCGCCGAGCGCAATGTGGTGGACGAAGCCCTGGACCGCGTGGCCAAGGCAGCCCTGCAGAACAGCCTGGACGGCAAAAGCTGAACGGGGTGGGCCGGGTTCCGCCCGATAATAGAGGGTTGCACAGCACTCCCCGGATATAGAACCCATGGCCCAGTACGTCTACACAATGAACCGCCTCGGCAAGATCGTGCCGCCGAAGCGCCAGATCCTCAAGGATATTTCCCTCTCGTTCTTCCCCGGCGCCAAGATCGGGGTGCTGGGCCTGAACGGCTCGGGCAAATCGACCCTGCTCAAGATCATGGCCGGCGTGGACAAGGAATACGAGGGCGAGGCCACGCCCATGCCGGGCCTGGACATCGGCTACCTGCCGCAAGAGCCCAAGCTCAACCCCGATCACACGGTGCGCGAGAGCGTGGAAGAGGCCATGGGCGAGGTGTTCGCCGCCAAGGCCAAGCTCGAGGAGGTGTACGCCGCCTACGCCGAGCCGGATGCCGACTTCGACGCGCTGGCGGCCGAGCAGGCGCGGCTGGAGGCGGTGATCGCCACGTCCGGCACCGACTCGGAGCACCAGCTGGAGATCGCGGCCGACGCGCTGCGCCTGCCGCCCTGGGACGCGAAGATCGGCGTGCTCTCCGGCGGCGAAAAGCGCCGCGTCGCGCTGTGCCGCCTGCTGCTGTCCAAGCCCGACATGCTGTTGCTGGACGAGCCCACCAACCACCTGGACGCCGAAAGCGTGGAGTGGCTGGAAGTGTTCCTCAAGCGCTTCACCGGCACCGTCGTGGCCATCACCCACGACCGCTACTTCCTGGACAACGCCGCCGAATGGATCCTGGAGCTGGACCGCGGCGCCGGCATCCCCTGGAAGGGCAACTACAGCACCTGGCTGGAAGGCAAGGAAGCCCGCCTGGAGGCCGAGCAGAAGGGTGAGGAAGCGCACGCCAAGGCCATGAAGAAGGAGCTGGAGTGGGTGCGCCAGAACCCGAAGGCGCGCCAGGCCAAGAGCAAGTCGCGCCTGGCCCGCTTCGAGGAGTTGTCCGACTACGAATACCAGCGGCGCAACGAAACGCAGGAAATCTTCATTCCCGTGGCCGACCGCCTGGGCAACGAGGTGATCGAGTTCAAGAACGTCACCAAGTCCTTCGGCGACCGCGTGCTGATGGACAACCTCAGTTTCAAGGTGCCCGCCGGCGCCATCGTCGGCATCATCGGCCCGAACGGGGCCGGCAAGTCCACGCTGTTCAAGATGATCGGCGGCAAGGAAACGCCGGACGCCGGTGAAGTGAAGATCGGCTCCACCGTGAAGATGGCCTTCGTGGACCAGCACCGCGACGAGCTGGCCAACAGCAAGACCGTGTGGGAAGACATCTCGGGCGGCCTCGACATCCTGAACGTCGGCAAGTTCCAGATGGCGAGCCGCGCCTATGCGGGCCGCTTCAACTTCAACGGCGGCGACCAGCAAAAGCGCGTGGGCACACTCTCGGGCGGCGAGCGCGGGCGGCTGCACCTGGCCAAGACCCTGATCGCGGGCGGCAACGTGCTGCTGCTGGACGAGCCGTCGAACGACCTGGACGTGGAGACCCTGCGTGCCCTGGAAGACGCGCTGCTCGAATTCGCGGGCAGTGTGTTGGTCATCAGCCACGACCGCTGGTTCCTGGATCGGATCGCCACGCACATCCTGGCGGCCGAGGGGGACAGCCAGTGGACGTTCTTCGACGGCAATTACCAGGAATACGAAGCGGACAAGAAAAAGCGCTTGGGTGAAGAGGGCGCCCGGCCCCATCGCATGCGCTACAAAGCGCTTAAATGACGGCAACTTCGTTGCGTCTTTAAGTGCGTTCGATGCAGCGGACCGCAAGCGGCCGCTGATCGCTCGCGGGCGGCTCGCGAACGCTTGCCGCGGGAAGACTGTCATGCCGGGCTTGGACCGGCATCCAGTGCGCGAAATTGGCCGAGCCCGGCTTACACTCGGGCTGCACAGTCGGCGTGGCATCAACCCATGACGCGCTGGCTTGCGGCTTCATGACCTATCCGGATGGGGAGAGCGTTCCACATGTCCACGGCGCCACAGAACACGTCCTACCAGGCGCTGTACCGCGCTTGCATGAAGGAAGCCGCCGCGCAGGGCCGTGTCCTGATGCAGCGCATGGTGGTGCGTGCCGGCGATGACATGGCCCGGCAGGCGGCCACGACCTTCGACGAGCATGAGAAGAAGCTGCTTACCGAAGCGTCCCGCACACTGGTCAAGCACGAGACGGCGCTGTGCGAAGCGTATCCGCAGGCCCTGCTCGGCGAATTCGCGCATGCCATCGCCGGTGACATCCGCAAGCCGGGACCGCTCAGTTTCGACGCCCTCGAACTCATGGGCGACGACCAGATGCACGAGAGCGTGGAGCAGATGCGCCTGCAGCAGTTTGTCGCGGCCCAGGTGGAAGGCGAACTCTCCGACCTGAACGCGCTTGTTTGCGCGGTGCAGGGCCTCAAGAGCGTGCAGGTGGAGCGCAATCCGCTGCGCCCCGAGGTCTATGTGCGCAGCCTGCGCAGCGTCATCCTGCAAAGCCCGGTGCCCGCCCTGGTGCGTGCGCGCTGGACGCGGTTTCTCGGCGAGGCGCTCGGGCCCGAACTGGCGCGTGTCTATGGGGATCTGTCGGCCACGCTGCGCGCGCAAGGCGTGGGTGAGGCTCGCTTTCAGGCGGCGCCGAGCCCGCAGGGCATCGCATCGGCTGGTGTTGCGGCGGGCAGCGCGGCCGACTCCCGCACGCTGCTGAACGTGCAGGAGCTGCGTCGGCTGCTTTCGGGCGAATTGCATGGCGATTCGCCGGCAGCTTCGCCCGATGCCTCCGCCGAGGCACCTCCCGAGTTCTCGATGACCATGCCGGCCGCGTTCGAGGCGTTGCAGGACATGAAGCAGGTGGATCAGGTAGTGCAACGCCTGAAGCAGCGGCAGAGGCCGCAACCGGGTGATGCACAGCGGCCTGGCCAGGCGCTCGCGCTGGAAGTGGTCAACCTGATGGTGGAGAACATCGCGAGCGACACGCGCCTTTTGCCGCCTGTGCAGCAAACGGTGCGCGACCTGCTGCCGGCCCTGCAACGCCTCGCCCTGGAGGACCCGCGTTTCTTCAACGACCGCACGCATCCCGCCCGTCGCTTGCTGGAGCAGATGACGCAGCGCAGCCTGGCCTGGAAATCGGTCGACGTGCCCGGCTTCGCTGCTTTCCTGGAGCCGCTGCAGCAGGCGGTGGACGCGCTGCTGTCCACCCACATCGCGGGCGCCGAGCCCTTCGATTTCGCTCTGAAGTCCCTCGAGGAGGCATGGGGCGACCTGCAGCAGCGCGACCGCCGCCATCGCGAGCGGGCTGTGCGGGCCCTGTTGCAGGCCGAGCAGCGCAACCTGCTGGCCGAGAAGATCTCCAGGGCGATGCGGGGCCGCCCCGACCTGGCCGAGGCCCCGCACGATCTCGCCGCCTTCATCACCGGCCCATGGTCGCAGGTGATGGCGCAGGCGCGGCTGGGCGATGAAACCGGCTCGTCCGATCCGGGCGGTTATGCCGGCCTGCTCACGGACCTGATCTGGAGCGCGCAACCGGGCGTGGCGTCCGCCCACCCGGGCCGGCTGGCCAGGCTGGTTCCACCGTTGGTGGACAAGCTTCGGCATGGCCTGGCGACGATCGACTATCCGGGGCCCGCCACGCAGCGCTTTCTCGACTCTCTCGCCGAAGCGCACCGCCAGGCCTTGCAGCCGGCGGACGCGCCGGCGCGGCCCAAGGCCCTGTCCACCAGCAAGACGCGCGAAGAACTCGAGGCGATGTTCGGCGACGAACCCGGGGATTCGCATTCGCCCTGGCTCGCGCCCACGGAGGCGAAGGATTCGGGCTTCATGGAGACGCACCAGTCCGTCATGCCCAAGCCGCTGTTCCAGCAGACGCGGCCCGCGTTCGCCGACACCCGGCCGCCGAAAGAGGAGTTGGCGCCCGCGTTGCCCGATGCCGGCCTGCAGCCGGGCGCCTGGGTGGAGATGCTGATGGACGGCGGATGGGGGCGTTTCCAGGTGACCTGGGCCAGCCCGCACGGCACGCTGTTCATGTTCGCCGGCGCCAACGGCAAGCCGCATTCGATGACGCGGCGCTTGCTGGACAAGATGCTCAAGACCGGCACGCTGCGCATGGTGTCGGGCCAGGGCCTGGTGGATGGCGCGCTCGACGCCGTGGCGCAGACGGCATTGCGCAACAGCGCGGAACTGAAGCCGTAGCCCGGCCGGTGCGCGTCAGTCGCAGGCCGGCCCTGCCGCGCGGGTGAAGTGCATGCCCTGGGCGAGGGTGAGCGGGCCGCCGGCGGTCACCACGCGAAGCTGCGCTCCTTCGGCGCCCAGCACCAGCTCGCCGGCGCGGCCGGCCGGGATGCGCAGTGCCGTGCCTTCGATGCGGCCCTTGAGTTCGCGGCTGCGATGCCGCAGGGCCAGCGTGCCCTCGAATTCCTGGTGGCGCTGGGCGATGCGCAGGCTGCTGCCCTGCAGCAGGCCCGCGCCGCACCACAGGCCATCCACCCGCGCCGGCACCACCCACAGGTGGACCTTGCTGGATTTTTCCAGCCCCACCTGCTTGTCCGGCACCGGCACGACGCTCGTGCGATCGGGCTTCCAGTCGCCCATGTCCCAGTCGTGCGAGACCACGCGCGTGCCGGGCTTGAGCGCCTGCAGGGCAGGACGAAGCTGCAGGTTCACCTCGGGCAGCAGGTACATGGTGACGACGGTGGCGGGCGACAGGTCGGTCTTGAACAGGTCCTGCTCGCGGAACGTCACGCGGTCGGCCACGCCGGCGTCGCGGGCGCTGCGCAGGCTGCGCTGAACGAGGTCGGGCACGATCTCCACGCCCAGCCCGCTGGCGCCGAAGCGCCTGGCGGCGAGGATCACGATGCGCCCGTCGCCGGATCCGAGGTCGATCACATGATCGTTCGGCCCGACGCCCGCGATGCTGAGCATCTCCAGCGTCACGTTGTCGGGCGACGTGATGAATGGAACCTCATCCTGGGCCAGGGCCGCGAATGCCTGCGCCGCGAAGGCGATCAGGCCGAGGCGCCGGAAGAACGAATGAACGCGCATCAGGAATTCTCCACCTTGCGGCGTACCAGCGCGATGTTGTTGCGCAGGGCATAGAGTTCGTCGGCGTACGACAGGGGCACGCTGATGCGGCCTACCTTGTCGTCCATCGCGTCGAGTTGCTGGGCCAGTTGCGTGCGGTCGGTGCCGTGCGCATGCATCTCGTTTTCGATGGCGCGCAGCTGGCCGTACCAGCGGAAAACCCGGGAGCGGATGCGGAATTCGTACAGCGGCGGCACGACGCGTGACAGCGGCAGCAAGATGGCGATGATGATGCCCAGGACCAGCCACATGCGTTCCACCAGGTTGGCCACCCAGAACGACAGGTAGCGCTGCAGGAATGGCGGGCCGCCCTTGATCGCGCGCTCGGCTTCGCGGGACACCGGGTATTCGCTGTGTTCGGTGGTGGGGAAGGCGCCGGCCCGGTTGAACCAGCCCGCCGGGCTGTGAAGTTCGCGGGCGGCCTGCGTGAAAAGCTGCAACAGGGCCGGGTGCGTCTGCTCGCGCGTGAGCAGCGAGGTGGTGGTTGCGACCAGGCGCAAGTCGGCCGGCGGCAGGTCCCGCGCCAGGTCCACCACGCCGCGCGGCAGCACCACGGGCGTGAGGAATGGAAAGCGCCGCGAGTAGGCCTCGCTTTGCGCGAAGTCCATCA
>DATILF010000020.1:0-3317 GCA_035476755.1 Ramlibacter sp. | reverse complement strand
AGCTGTCCCGGAGGCGTTTTGTACGCGCGCACGAATGCCGTCGTCAAATGGCTTTGGCTGGCGAAACCGGTTTCGGCTGCGATGGTCACAATGGGAAGGTCGCCCGACAGCAGCAGCTGTCGCGCCCGGTCGAGCCGCATCTTGAGAACGTGGCGATAGGGCGAACAGCCCAACGAATTCTTGAAAAGACGGACGAAATGCGCTGGACTGAACCCGGCAATCCGCGCAAGCTGTGCAAGGGAAATGTCCCTTGCCAGATGGACGTCGATCCATTCTTCCAACCGCCGCACCTGCACTGCGGTGAGCTTGCCACGCTCAGGACAAGCGCGCCCCCGGTTTGCGGCTCGCTGCTGTAGCCGCAACGCTACGCCAAGGGAAAGGGACTCGGCATACAGCTGCCCGTTGGGCGATCCGCTCGCGGCCTCGGCGACCATGCTTCGAAGAACCGCGCTCAGGCCCTCGTCGCGAAACTCGACCTCTGTTTCCTGTGGACGCCGCTGCAGGCTCTCCAGCAAGCCTGGTTCGGACAAACGAACCAGGTCGAGCCTGACAACGATTCGGCGAACATTCTGGCACGCCCAGCGAATGCGGTTCATGTGCGTGCCCTCGGCGAACAGGCCGAGGGCACCGGCAGTCAGATCGCAGTCATGGGATTTTCTCCCGTAGGCGAATTCGGCTTGCGCGCAGCCGCTGTCCAGCATTGCCAGCATGGTGGTTTCCACCTCGGCGTCGCCAACCTCGACATGGGGGCTCGCCTCCAGCCATCCCACAGGGAACCCCCGCCACTGCGCCGCCGCCGCCGCGCTGAGCAGGCTGCGCTCCTGGTGGGGGTTTGTCTCTTCTCGTTCGCGAGAGTCATCGTCCATGGGGCCATTGTCCGATTTGAGCCTGTGGTGCTGATTCTGGCACCGATGCACCCCTGGAGAAATATCGTTTCGACATAGCTGCTAGATGCCCAGCCTCCTCCGCATTTACCCTTGGCGCCGCGCATCCGTTGGAAATCCGATCGGATCTTGCAAGACGTCCGAGCCGATTGGCCGTGCAATCGCTCCTTCATTCCACAGGAGACAGATTTGATAGCGAGTCGAAACCCGTTGGCGGCGCGTGCGGCGATCCTTGGCCTTGTGGCTGCCGCGTTGGGAGGGTGCGGTGGCGGCGGCGGCGCCACACTTCCAGTCGTTGGCGACAACATTGCCATCCATCCCACCAGCGCCTGCACCATGCAGGGCATCGGGGCCACGCTCCTGACCGCGGACGCGCCCGCCAGCATCCTGGAAGTGACCACCGGCACGACGGGCACGACCGGTTCGGACAAGCCGTATTGCCTGGTCAAGGTGAAAGTCGACCCCCAGGTCAATATCTGGGTTTCGCTGCCCACCGCCTCCTGGAACGGCAGATTTCGAGCCGAAGGAAACGGTGTCTATGCAGGGTCGGCGCAGCTTGTGCCGGCCGCCGATTCCATTCGGCAGGGGTTCGCCGGTGCGACCACTGACACGGGCCACACGGGCTTCTTTCTCTCCGGCGCCTTCGGCATGGAGTCGCCCGGAAAGCCGAATACGCAATTGCAGACCGACTTCGCCCACAGATCCGAACACCTGATGGCGGTCATCGGCAAGCAGTTGGTGAAAGCCTTCTATGGGCAAGACCCTGTTCGTTCGTACTGGTACGGATGCTCGACCGGCGGGCGCCAGGGGCTGATGATGGCTCAGCGATACCCGGCAGACTACGATGCCATTCTGGCGGGCGCGCCGGCGATCCATTGGGATCGGTTCCAGGTCTACCAGATCTGGCCGCAAGTGGTGATGCGAGCCGATGCCGGAGGCCCCCTCTCCACAGCGAAACGCGAGCTTGCCACCAGCCGTGCGGTGGCCGCCTGCGATGCAGCGGACGGCGTGACGGATGGCGTGATCGGAGATCCGCGCGTGTGCACGTACGATCCGACCAGGGACAGCCAGATCACGCGGGCAGACTGCGCCGCTGCCGACGGAACCTGCCTCGCCCCTGGCGAAGCCACCGCCCTGCAGAAAATCTGGGGGGGTGCCCGCAACACGGCGGGTCAGCTGCTTTGGCCTGGCGTCGAGCGTGGCGCCGACCTCGGCGCGCTGGCCGGAGCGACCCCCTTCCCCATTCCGATCGAGCAAGCCAGGTACTGGGTGTACTTCGATCCCAGCTGGGACTGGACGACGCTGACATTCACCAACTTCGAGGCCTTCTTCAACAAGAGCGCCGAGATGGTGGGGCCGATGATGGCGACCGACAACCCGGACATCTCCGCTTTCAAGCAGCGCGGCGGCAAGGTCATCATGTACCACGGATGGAATGACAACCTCATCATGCCGCAGGGCACCGTGCGGTACTACGAGCGCGTCCAGCAGGCCGTGAGCTCCTCCGCGGATTTCTCCCGGCTGTACATGGTGCCCGGCATGGGTCACTGCGGCGGTGGACCCGGCGCCAACGAGTTTGGACAAAGGTCCAGCGGCGCCGTCCCCATGGAGCCGAAGACGGACATCTTCCGCGCGCTCATGGCCTGGTCTGAAAAGGGCCAGGCTCCAGCGGATATCACCGCTTCGAGGATCGTGAACGCAGCAGTGGCGCAAACCCGTCCGCTCTGCCCCTACCCCCAGGTCGCCAAGTACAAGGGCACCGGGAGCACGGACGACGCAGCGAACTTCACCTGCGCAGCACCTTGACAAGCCGTCCTCGAACACCCCCATCAACTCACACTTCACCATTACCAATGAACAACAGCATTTCCCTCCTGCGCCGCAGCGCGCTCGTCCTTTCCGCCGCAATGATGTTGCCTGCCCTCGCGCACGCCCAGGAATTTCCCACCAAGCCGGTGCGCATCATCACGCCCTTCCCGGTGGGCAGCGGCCCCGAGGGCGTGGTCCGGTTGGTGGCCGACAAGCTGTCGCGCGCCTGGGGCCAGCCGGTCGTCGTGGAAAACAGGCCGGGCGGAAATGGCTTCATCGCCATCGATGCCTTCAAGCGTGGCGCCACGGACGGCCACGACCTGATCCAGCTGGACAACGTTCACCTGTCGGCCTACCCGCACTTGTTCAAGAAGCTGCCGTACAGCCCCCAGAAGGACTTCGAGCCGCTGCTCCCGTTGTTCAAGGCCTATTTCTTCTTTACCACCGCGGCCGACGGCAAGTACAAGAACCTGGGCGACCTGATCGCCGACGCCAAGGCCAAGCCTGGCAAGCTCAACTACGGCTCCTGGTCCGTGGGCAATCCGGTGCACCTGGGCTCGGCGCTGTTCGATGCCGTGGCGGGCATCGAGACACAGCACATCATTTACAAGGAAACCAGCCAGC
>DATILF010000019.1:0-2255 GCA_035476755.1 Ramlibacter sp. | reverse complement strand
CTGGGGCGGCTGCTGCTGTTTTTCTTCGAGCACCACTTCGACCTGCACCTGGCGAATCGGCTGATCCCCATGCTGATCCCGCTGGGCCTCGCGGCGCTGCTGGCGGGGGCGGGCCACCCGTGGGCCGCCCTGCTCTTCGTGCTGCTCTACGGCCTGGGCAACGGCATGATGACCATCGTGAAAGGCACGGCCATCGCCCAGTACGTGAGCCGCGATCATGTGGCCTCGCTCAATGGCGCACTCGGCCTGCCCTCGGCGCTGGCACGCGCCCTCGCACCCTTGCTGCTGGGCGTGATGTGGAGCGCCGAGGCCGGCTACGCCGCGGGCCTGTGGCTGCTGCTGGCCATGAGCGTGGCGGCGGTGCTGGCGCTGATGCTGGCGCAACGCAAGGCGCTGCCGCGGGCCTGACCCGGCACCGGGCCCCTCAGACTTTGCTCAGGGTCTTGTCCTGCACCCGCACCACCTGGCCGGCGGCCCACTTCGGCGGGGTTTCCTGCTCGAAGCTCCGGATACTGCCGTCCTTCATCCTGACCCTGGTGATCCAGACCTTCTTGCTGGTGACGTGCTTTTGCACTTCATTGCCCGCGAATCCGCCGGCGACGGCGCCGCCCACCGTCGCCACGGTGTTGCCGCTGCCCTTGCCGATCTGGTTGCCCAGCAAGCCGCCGACCACAGCACCCCCGACGATGCCGGCCGCACCGCCTTCGCCCTTGCGCTTGACCTGCTTGACCTCCTGCACGGTGCCACAGCTGTGACACAGCGCAGCCGCCGTGGCGACCTTGGCCCGGCCGGCAGCAGCGGGGGCTGGTTGCGCGGGGCCTTGCGCCAGGGCGCAGGCGCCGGCGGAAAACACAAACGTGGCGAGCAGAAACTTCTTCATGGGTACATCTCCAAAGGGGCTGGTCCTGCTGCTGAGCTTGGCACGGCCGGCACGGCCCCACGTAAACAATTGTCAGAGGTTCGGCGCCAGCAGCCGTTCCAATTGGGAGAGGTCGGCGCCGCGCCGCCGCGCCTGGTCCTGCAACTGGTCCTCGCCGATCTTGCCGACGTTGAAGTAGACGCTGTCCGGGTGGCCGAGGTAGAAGCCGCTGACGCTCGCCGCCGGCGTCATGGCCAGGCTCTCCGTCAGTTCCATGCCGACGTCCTGCGCCTGCAGCAGCTCGAACATCTCGCGCTTGACGCTGTGGTCCGGGCAGGCCGGGTACCCGGGCGCCGGGCGGATGCCCTGGTACTTCTCGGCGATGAGTTCCTCGCTCGCCAGCGACTCCTGCGGCGCATAGCCCCACAGGTCCTTGCGCACGCGCTCGTGCAGCGACTCCGCGAAGGCTTCGGCCAGCCGGTCGGCCAGGGCCTTGAGCATGATGGCGGAGTAGTCGTCCAGGTCGTCCAGGAAGTACTTCTCCTTCTTTTCCACGCCAATGCCGGCCGTGACGGCAAACACGCCCACGTAATCGTTCGCGACGCCCTTCGGCGCGACGAAATCCGCCAGGCACCGGCTGGGCCGCATCTGCCCTTCCACCGCGTGCTTCTCGGTCTGCTGGCGCAGGCCCCACCAGGTCATGGCCACCTGGGTGCGCGATTCATCGGTGTAGAGCTGGATGTCGTCGTCGTTCACGGTGTTGGCGGGCCAGAAGCCCATCACCGCGTTGGCCGTCAGCCAGCGCCCTTCGATCAGGCGCTTGAGCATGCGCTGGCCATCGGCATAGACCCGCACGGCTTCGGTACCCACCACCTCGTCTTTCAGGATGGCGGGGAACGGACCGGCCAGGTCCCAGGTCTGGAAGAAGGGGCCCCAGTCGATGTACTTCGCCAACTCGCTGAGGTCGAAGTTCTTGAACACCCGTCGTCCGATGAACTTGGGCACGGCGGGCGTGTAACGGCTCCAGTCGATCGGCGTCTTGTTGGCACGCGCCTTGGCCAGCGGCCACAGCGGCACCTGCTTCTTGTTGGCGTGCTGGTGCCGCACCTTGTCGTAGTCGGCGTTGACGTCGGCGATGTACTTCGCGGCCTGGTCGGACAGGAGGCCCTGCGCCACGCTCACGCTGCGCGAGGCGTCCGGCACATAGACCACCGGCCCGTCGTAGTGCGGCGCGATCTTCACGGCCGTGTGCACGCGGCTGGTGGTGGCACCGCCGATCAGCAGCGGGATCTTCTTCATGCGGAAGTGGTCGTCCTTCTGCATTTCGCTGGCCACGTACTGCATCTCTTCCAGCGACGGCGTGATCAGGCCGGAGAGCCCCACGATGTCGGCGCCC
>DATILF010000018.1:0-16829 GCA_035476755.1 Ramlibacter sp. | reverse complement strand
CGCGCGCTCGACGTGGGCATCGGCTGCTTCAATGTCGAGAGCGAGGCCGAGCTGGAAGTACTCAGCGAAGTGGCCGTCGCCGCCGGCAAGAAGGCGCCCGTGAGCATTCGCGTCAACCCGGACGTGGACCCGAAGACCCATCCTTACATCTCCACCGGCCTCAAGGGCAACAAGTTCGGCATCGCGCATGAGCGCGCGCTGGCCACCTACCAGCGGGCTGCGGCGCTGCCAGGACTCGAGGTCGCCGGCATCGACTGCCACATCGGCTCGCAGATCACCGAGGAAGCGCCCTACCTGGACGCCATGGACCGCGTGCTCGAACTGGTGCAGAGCGTGGAGGCCGCGGGCATCCCCCTGCATCACATCGATTTCGGCGGCGGCCTGGGCATCGACTACGACGGCACGCAGCCGCCCGCCGCCGATGCGCTGTGGAAAAAGCTCTTCGCCAAACTCGACGCGCGCGGCTTCGGCGACCGCCACTTCATGATCGAGCCGGGCCGCTCGCTGGTGGGCAATGCCGGCCTGTGCCTGACCGAGGTGCTGTACCTCAAGCCCGGCGAGCACAAGAACTTCTGCATCATCGACGCGGCCATGAACGACCTGCCCCGCCCCGCTATGTACCAGGCCTACCACGCCATCGTGCCGCTGGTGCGCCAGAGCGAACCAGCGCAGCTGTACGACGTGGTGGGGCCGGTTTGCGAAAGTGGTGACTGGATCGGCCGCGACCGCTCGCTCGCGTCGCGGCCCGGGGACCTGCTTGCGGTGCTATCCGCCGGCGCCTATTGCATGAGCATGGCCAGCAACTACAACACACGAGGCCGGCCGGCCGAGATCCTTGTGGATGGCGACCAGGCCCATGTCATCCGCGTGCGGGAGACCGCCGCGGACCAGATGCGCGCCGAAAAGCTGCTCTAGGCGCGGATGCGGGCGCGGCCCGCGGCCCGCGCCGGCCCACGCCTTTTCTTCCAGAACTGCACCAGCCGCCATCCGAGCAACACGGTGAGGATGGCGGCGTAAATCGCCACCTCGCCGAAGTCGTTCTTGCCCGCACGCATCCAGAAGAAATGCAGGATGCCCAGGCCGGCGACAACGTAAACCAGCTTGTGCAGCGCCTGCCAGCGCTTCGCGCCCAAGGCCTTCACGGCGCGATTGAACGAAGTGGCCGCCAGCGGCGTCAGCAACACGAACCCACTGAAGCCGACCAGAATGAAGGGCCGCTTGGCGATGTCCTTGGCAATCTCGGCCACGTCGAATCCCATGTCGAACCAGCTGTACGACAGCAGGTGCATCACGACATAGAAGTACACGAACAAGCCCAGCATGCGGCGAAACCGTGCCAGCGCGGGCGTCTGCGTGATCACGCGCAGCGGCGTCACGGCCAATGTGAGGCACAGGAAGCGCAGCGTCCAGTCACCCAGGGAGCGGATCAGGTATTCCGCCGGGTTCGCACCGAGGTTGTCAGTGACGGCGCCGTACATCAGCCAGACGAACGGCAGGAGCGCCAGCAGGAACAGCGCCGGCTTGGCTGCGGGGTGCAGCAAGGCCTTGGCGGGCGACATCAGTAGTTCTTCTTCAGGTCCATGCCGGCATACAGCTGGCCGACCTGGGGCTCGTAGCCGTTGAACATCAGCGTCTTGCGCTTTTTCGCGAACAGGCCATCCTCGCCGATGCGCCGTTCGGTGGACTGGCTCCAGCGCGGGTGGTCGACGTTCGGGTTGACGTTGGAATAGAAACCGTACTCGTTGGCGGCGGCCTTGTTCCACGCCGTCTTGGGTTCGCGGTCGGTGAAGCGGATCCGCACCAGGCTCTTGCCGCTCTTGAAACCGTACTTCCACGGCACCACCAGGCGCACGGGCGCGCCGTTCTGGTTCGGCAGCACCTCGCCGTACATGCCGAACGTGAGCAGCGTCAGCGGGTGCATGGCCTCGTCGAGGCGCAGGCCTTCCACGTAGGGCCAGTCCAGCACGCGCGAACCCACGAAGGGCATGGTCTTGGGATCGGCCTGGGTAATGAACTCCACGAACTTCGCGTTGCCCAGCGGCTCCACTTTTTCGATCAGCTTGCTCATGGAATAGCCGACCCAGGGAATCACCATCGACCAGCCCTCCACGCAGCGAAGCCGGTAGATGCGCTCTTCCTGCGCACTCAGCTTGAGCAGATCCTCCAGGGTGTACTTCGCGGGCTTTTTCACCAGGCCATCCACCTCCACGGTCCAGGGCACGGGTTTGAGGGTGTGGGCGTTCTTCGCCGGGTCGGCCTTGTCGGTGCCGAACTCGTAGAAGTTGTTGTACGTGGTCGCGTCCTTGTAGTCGCTGACCTTCTCCAGGGTCACCGCGCCCGGCAACGCCGACCTGGCCGCCGCCAGGGCCGCCAGCTTCCCGGGCCGCGCGGCCTGCGCCATCCCGTCACGCGTGGCCCAGGTGGCCAACGCGGCGCCGGCGACGCCGCCGGCCATCAGCCGGAGGATCTCCCGTCGTTGCTGGTACACAGCCTGCGGCGTGATCTCGCTGGAACAGGCATGGATGAAACCGTCGCGGTGCGTCTTGATCAGCATGGTCTTTCCTTGTATGGCCGTAGGTCGGTAGACGCCGGTGAACCTTACATGGTTTCACCCAAGGAGGTGCCGCGCTGTCAGAGCGTGCCGTAGCTGTGCAGCCCCGACAGGAACATGTTCACCCCCAAAAAGGCGAACGTCGTGACAGCCAGCCCCGCCAGCGCCCACCAGGCCGAGACCGTGCCGCGCAGGCCCTTCATCAGGCGCATGTGCAGCCAGGCCGCGTAATTGAGCCAGACGATCAGCGCCCAGGTTTCCTTGGGGTCCCAGCTCCAGTAGCCGCCCCAGGCTTCGGCTGCCCACAGGGCGCCCAGCACGGTGGCGATGGTGAAGAAGGCGAAGCCGACCGCGATCGACTTGTACATCACGTCGTCAAGGATCTCGAACGACGGCAAGCGGGCCGCGATCCGGCGGCGCCCGAGCAGGATGCCCAGCGCGATTCCCGCGGAGATGAGCGCGTAGCCCACCCAGTAGCTGCCGCCCGCCTCGGCGATGCCGCGCTGGCGAAAAGCGATCGGAACGAAGCACAGCGCCATGCCCAGCAGCCACAACGGCGTGAGCTTGTGCCAGCGCGTCTCCACCGCCTGCTGCTTGATCAGGTAGGCGAAGGCCACCATGGCGGCCAGCGAGAAGGTGCCATAGCCGATGAAGTTGGCCGGCACGTGCAGCTTCATCCACCAGCTTTTCAGGGCGGGCACCAGCGGCTGAATCTCGTGCGCTTCACGAACGACCGTGTACCAGAGCAGGAAGCCAACGGCGGCGCTCACCACCAGCATCACGAAAGCACCCAGTGAGCGCGTGTCGTACTGCTGTTCGAAGTACAGGTAGAAGGCGGCCGTGAGCCAGCAGAACAGCACGAACACTTCATACAGGTTGCTGACGGGGATGTGCCCCACATCGCTGCCGATCAGGTAGCTCTCGTACCAGCGCACCAGGGTTCCGATGAGCGCCATCCCCACCGCCACCCACGCCAGACGCGATCCGATACGCTCCATCGCGGCGGCCTGCCCGGCTGAGAACATGCCGATCCAGTAGAACGCCGTGCTCATGAAGAAGATCACGCTCATCCAGAGAATCGCCGACTGGCTGGACAGGAAATATTTCAGCCAAAAAACGCTCTCGGCGTTGGCCAGGCTGCCCTGGTACAAGGCGATGGCGCACAGGGACAGCCCGGCGGTTACCAGCATCAGCGCGCGCAGCGGGCGCCAGAACCAGCCGATCCAGATGGCGGACGGGATCGCGCCGATCAGGATGGCCTTCTCATACACGTCCATGTAGGCGGCGTACCGCGAAAACGCGAACAGCCCGCCTGCGGTCACCAACGCGCCGAACAGCCAGTCGAACCAGTTGCGGCGTGCAAAATAGCCTTCGTGCAGGGTCAGGGTCGTGGTGGCGGTGTTCATGCTTTGATCCCTAAGAGCCGGTCCTTGAGCAGCGCGAATTCGCGGTCTGCTTCCATGGTCTTGCGGTTGCTCGACAACGCCATGGTGGCGCGCGCGCCCCCCTCGGCGGGGCTGAGCCAGCACCAAAGGCGGCGCTCACGGACATAGAGCATCGCAAAAACGCCGAGGATGAGCAACGCGCACCCCAGATAGACAACGTTGCGGCCGGGGCCGCGCGTGACCTGGAAGACGCTGGCTTGCACCTGTGTGAAGTCCTTCAGCTGGAAGGCCATCGGCACGGGATAGGAAGGCAGGTCGCTCAGGGCGATCACGGCATGGGTCATGAAGGCCTGTGTTTTCTCGCCCGGCTCCAGCGGCCTGGCGCCGGCGCGTTCACGGCTGATCTGCGCCAGTTCGAACAGCGCGCCGTTGAGGATGCGCACCAGCACCTCTCCGGCACGCTCACGCTGGTCGGCAGGGACGTTGGCTTCCATGAAGTCCGACAGCGCCTGCAGGCCGCCGGCCGGCTTGCCAGCTTCGCGCGCGGCTTCCGAGCCGGCGAACAGCGCGAGCGCGCGCCCGGTGGAGGCGGCGAGCTGGGCGGTGAGCTCCGGGCGGGCCGCATCCGTGGCCTTGACGGCATAGCGGCGCACGGCCGTCTCCCGCAGCGCGGGGTCCCGCAGCGCGGCGCTCAGCCGCAGGAAGCCGTCCAGGCTGCCCTGGTCGTCCGCCGGCACGCGCAGGTAGCGGAACTGTTCGGCGGGCGTGTCGCGCAGGCCCATGAGGAACAACGGCGAGCCGTCGCCCATATCGACCGGCAGCATGTAGTTGTGGAACTCCCGGGCCTGCCCCGCCGCGTCGCGCAGCTTGTAGGTGATGCTCGGGCCGACGTTGCGCAGCTCCTTCTTGGTCGCGGTCTTGTTGGCCGCGCCCATGCGGGCTGTGAGCGAGTCGCGCAGATCGACCTTGCGCACGTCCGTGCCCGACTTGTCATTGCCAGCGAAATTCTCGACGTTGATTACCCGCAGGCCGGTGTATTCCAGCGTCATCTTCTCGGCGTCGGCGCTTTGCCCCCGCGTGAGCTGCGAGTTGCCGCCGATCACCCCTTCGATCTCGAACGGCCGCGCGCTGCCATGCAGCGGCACGGCTTGCAGCCGCACCGTGGAGCCGCCATCGTCGAAGCTGGATTGGTAGATCTCGATGCCGCGGTGCCGCGCCGGGTGGTTCACTTCGACCCGCGCCGGGATTTTCTCGCCCGTCTCACGGTCGTGGATGACGATCTCGCTGGCGAACAGCTTGGGCATGCCGGTGGAGTAGTGCTCCACGATGAACTTCTTCAGCTCGATGGAAAAGGGCAGCTCCTGCAGCAGGATGCCATCGGACTGGTTCAGGATGGCCGTGCCGGACTGCGTGCCCTCGGCCACCAGCAGATTGCCCCGGAAGGTGGGGTTGGTCTCAGGCAGGCGATGCTGCGGCTTCACGTCGGCGATCATGCCGCCGCCGGTGTAGGGCGTCTTGCCCCCCAGCCACATCTGCGCCCGCACGATCAGGTCGCCGTCCATGAGGCCCCCCAGGCAGACCAGCACGATGGCACTGTGCGCCGCGAGGTATCCCAGCTTGTTGGCCGCGCCCGCCTTCGCCGCCACCATCCAGCCCCCTTCGCGCTGCTGCAGCTTCACCTTCCAGCCGCCGCCCGCCAGGGTCTTGCCGATGCGGTGCGCCGCAGCCTCGGGGGCTTCACCCAGCGATGCCTGCGCGCGGTGGTGGAACGCCTTCAGGCTCTGCTCTCGCAGGTTTTCCTTGTAGGCCTTCAGGTCGGCCACGATCTTGGGCGTGTTGCGGGCGATGCACAGCGAGGTGCTGATGACCAGGAAGGCCAGGATCAGCAGGAACCACCAGGCGCTGTAGATCGCATTGAGCTTGAGCGCCAGGAACAGCTGCGCCCAGAACGGCCCGAACTGGTTGACGTAGTTCACCACCGGCTCGTGCTGCTTGAGCACCGTGCCGATCACCGAGGCGATGCAGATCACGGTGAGCAGCGAGATCGAGAAGCGCATCGACGACAGCAGCTCCACCGCGGATCGCAGCGCGTGCGATTCGGTCCGGAGGCGCAGGCCCTGGGTGGAAGCTGTCATGAAGGTGGAGGCTTGAATAGGAAAAGGCGGGCCCTCCTGGGAGGCGCCCGCCTTTTTAGGGTTGGTTGTCGGCGGTTAGTTCAAAGCAGAGGGCGCAACCGAATCAGCGCAGGCCGGCGATGTAATCGGCCACGGCGCGAATCTCGCGGTCGTTCAGGCGGGACGCGACCTGGCTCATCTGGGGGCTGTTCTTGCGCCCGCCGTCGCGGAAGTTCGTCAGCTGGGCCGCCGTGTAATCGGCGTGCTGGCCGGACAGGCGCGGGTACTGGGACGGCACGCCGGCGCCGTTGGGGCTGTGGCAGCCGGCGCAGGCGGCAATCTGGCGCTCGCCGATGCCGCCGCGGTAGATGCGCTCGCCCAGGGCGACCAGCTCCTTGTCCTTGGCGAAGCCCGGCTTGGCCTTCTGGGCGCCGGCCCAGAAGCCGATGTTTTTCATGTCCGCGTCGGACAACTGGGAGGCGAAGCCCTGCATGATGGGGCTGGGACGCTTGCCGCTCTTGAATTCCTGCAGCTGCTTGACCAGATACTCGGGATGTTGCTGGGCCAGCTTCGGATTGGCCGGAGCGCCGGAATTGCCGTCCGCGCCGTGGCAGGACGCGCACACCGCGGTGAACTTGGCGCTGCCCTGGTTGAGGTCAGGCTTGGCGGGCGTATTCGGCGCCTTGGCCGCCGGGTCCGCGGGAGCAGGGCTGGCCGCCGCCGGGGCTGCCGTCGCGGCGGGCTGCTGGGCGAAGGCGAAGGAAACGGGCGCTGCCAGCAAGGCAGCCATCAGCAGGGAGGCGAGCGGCTTCATTTTAGGGATGGGTTCGTTGGCGCAAAACCTCGTGATTCTACAATGCCCCACTCGGGGTTTCCCCGCAAACCCAAAGGCACCCCATGACCTCCGCCCCGGCCGCTCCCGCCGGAACCAAGACCGCCACCGCGCTCGCCACGGGCTGGATGCACACGGCCCGCTTCCTCACCACCGCACCGACGCTGGAGTTCCTGCCCCCGCTCGAGGTGCCGGAAATCGCCTTTGTCGGCCGCTCCAACGCGGGCAAATCGACCTGCATCAACACGCTCACGCAGCAAAAGCGGCTGGCTTTCGCCTCCAAGACGCCCGGGCGCACACAAAGCATCAACCTGTTTTCGCTGGGCAAGCAGGGGGTGACCGACGCCATCCTGGCGGACCTGCCCGGCTACGGCTATGCGGCCGTGCCCAAGCAGGACAAGCTGCGCTGGCAACGCGTGATGGCCAACTACCTGGTGACGCGCGAGAACCTCAAGGCCGTGGTGCTGATGTGCGACCCGCGCCATGGCCTCACCGAACTGGACGATATCCTGCTGGAGGTGATCCGTCCGCGTGTCGAAGAGGGGCTTAAATTCCTGCTGCTCCTGACCAAGGCCGACAAGCTCAACCGCAACGAGCAGGCCAAGGCGCTGTCCATTGCGCGACTGCAGGCCGGCGGCGGCGAGGTGAAACTGTTCTCCGCCCTGAAAAAGCAGGGTGTCGAGGACACGTCCCTGCTGCTGTGGCAGTGGGCCCACCCCCAGCCCGCCGAACCACCGCCGCCCCTCCCATGATCGAGACCTTCCAGCAGGCCCTCCCCCACGGCATCACCCTGAGCTGCCGCGCGGCAGGCGAGCGTGGAAGGCCGGTGCTGATGTTCCTGCATGGATTCCCGGAGGCGGCCTTCGTCTGGGACGAGATGCTGGCGTATTTCGCCCGACCGGAAAATGGCGGCTATCGCTGCCTCGCGCCCAACCTGCGCGGCTACGAAAAGTCCACCCAGCCTGCCGACGTGAAGGACTACCGGGCGAAGTGCCTGGTGCAGGACGTGGCAGCCCTCATCGCCCTGGAAGGCGCGCCCCTCGCGTGCCTCGTTGCCCACGACTGGGGCGGCGCCGTGGCGTGGAACCTGGCCAACCAGTTGCCGCAGCTGGCGACAAGGCTCGCCATCATCAACTCGCCGCATCCCGGCACCTTCGTGCGCGAGCTCAGCTCGAACCCGAAGCAACAGGCCGCCAGCGCCTACATGAATTTCCTGATCCGTCCGGATGCGGAGCAGTTGCTGCGCGAAGACGACTACCGCCGCCTCTGGGCCTTCTTCACGAGCTGGGGCGGCGCAGCGTGGCTCACGGATGCCGTCAAGCAGCAGTACCGCGCCGTGTGGGATGCCAGCCTGACCGGCGGCGTCAACTACTACCGCGCCTCACCGGTGCGGCCTCCGCGCCCCGAGGACCCGGGCGCCGCGGCCATCACCCTGCCGCCCGAGATGCTCACCGTGAGCCTGCCCACCTTGGTGCTCTGGGCCATGGACGATGCCGCCCTGCCCCCCGAACTGATCGACGGCCTGGACGACTACATTCCGCGGCTGACCCTGGAGAAGGTGGAAGGCGCGAGCCACTGGATCATCCACGAGCGGCCGCGGTTCGTGGCCGAACGGCTGGCCGCTTTCCTGGCGCGGCCGCTCCCCTGAAGCTCAGTACACCCGCGGCAGGCCCGCCGGCCGGGTCTTGAAACGCTTGTGCACCCAGTAGTACTGCTCGGGCATGGCGTCGATATAGCCTTGCAGCCGCTCGTTCATGAGTGCGGTGTCAGCTGTCACGTCATCCGTGGGGAAGTCCTTCCACGCAGGCAGGACCCTCACCTCGTAGCCTTCGGCGGTCAGCCGCGTGACGATCGGCACGACCTTCGCGCGCCCCAGCCTGGCGAAGCGCGAGAGTGACGGCACCGTGGCCGCGGGCACGCCGTAGAACGGCACGAAGATCGACTCCTCGGGCCCGAAATTCATGTCGGGCAGCAGGTAGAGCGGGTCTCCCTTGCGCAGCGCGCTGACGATCGCCTTCACCCCGTCCGCGCGGCCGAAGGGCCGGCCCGAACTGAAGCGCTGCCGGCCTTTCAGGATCCAGGCGTCCAGGATCTTGTTGGACTGGCCGGTGTAAATGCCGGTGAACTCACGCCGCACCTGTTGCGTGAGCGCGGTCCAGCCCGCATCCATGCCGACGAAATGCGGGGCGAAAAGGATGGTGGGCTCGCGCCCATCCAACTCCTCAAGCGCGCCCACCACCTGGAGCCGCCCGCGCGTCACCTCCGGACCGCCGTGCCAGATCCAGCTGCGATCCAGCCAGGCCTGCGCCACGCTCACGAAAATGCGCGGCGCCAGGGTGGCGCGCCTTGCGGCGGACCAACCCGGGAAACACAGCGCCAGGTTGGCCTTCACGACCCGGCGCCTGGGCACGATCACCGCATACAGAAACCAGCCCAGACCCCAGCCGAGCGCTCGGATCCACGGCAGCGGCAAGTGCGCGAGGAAGCGCATGAAGAGAATGCCCAATTGGCTCACTGGGGAACTTTCGCGCCGACGCGCCAGGGGGTTGACACAGGATGTCTCATAGCCGTGCCACCGCCGGGCCGTCGGTGCGCGGCTGCTTGTAGCGCGCATAGCCCCACAGATACTGCTGCGGCCGCTCGCGGATCATGCCTTCCATCGCGGCATTGACCTGCTCGGCCGCGGCCGCCGGGTCGGCGGCGATGCCATTCGGCCAGGGCCTGAAATGCAGCCGGTAGCCGCGACCCCAGGGCAAGCGCTCGCCCCAGGTCAGCAGCACCAGCGCGCCCGTCTGCTGGGCCAGGCGCGTGGACAGCGTCATCGTGTAGGCGGCGCGGCCAAAGAACGGCGCCCAGACCCCCAGGCCCTCCGGCGGCACCTGGTCGGGCAACAGGCCCACGGCCTCCCCGGCCTTGAGAGCCTTGAGCATCTGCCTTACGCCCGCCAGCGTGGTGGGCGCGGTGAACAGGTTGCGACGCCCCCGGGCGGTGTCCACCAGGTCGCGCAACCAGGCCTTGCGTGCCGGGCGGTAGAGCACCGTGATCGGCCCGAACCGGCTGGCGTAGCCCTGGGCCGTGACCTCGAAGCAGCCGAGGTGGGGCGTGAGGATGACGATGCCCCGGCCTTGCGCCCGCGCGGCCTCGATCAGCTCGGCCCCGTCCCACTCCAAGGCCACCGGACGCCCGAACCACAGGCGGGGCACCTCGGCAATCAGCTTACCCGATTCGGCCACGGCCGCGCTGATATCCGCCAGCCCGTAGCCGGCCTGATGGGCGTTTTCGAGGAAGCGTCGCCGGTAGGTGGGCGAGGCCAGGAAGGACAGCCAGCCGATAGCTGCGCCTACGGCGTGCAGGATAGGCAGCGGCAACAGCGCGACAACGCGAAACAAGGTCTTCACAAGCGTTTAGAATGCCCTCGTCGCCGAGTTATGAACTACTTGCAGGGCGACTTAAAAAAATTTCTGCTAAAGCGTTCGCCCCAAGCTCCGGCACAAGGCAACGCGCCTTAAAGCAAACCCGTGGAGTTTATTCAAATGGCGAACGACTTTCTCTTTACTTCCGAATCGGTCTCCGAGGGCCACCCCGACAAGGTGGCTGACCAGATCTCCGATGCGATCCTCGATGCGATCTTCACCCAGGACCCGCGCAGCCGCGTGGCCGCGGAAACGCTGACCAACACCGGCCTCGTGGTGCTGGCCGGCGAAATCACCACCAACGCGCACGTGGACTACATCCAGGTCGCGCGCGACACCATCAAGCGCATCGGCTACGACAACACCGAGTACGGCATCGACTACAAGGGCTGCGCGGTGATGGTCTGCTACGACAAGCAGTCCAACGACATCGCCCAGGGCGTGGACCACGCGAGCGACGACCACCTGAACACCGGCGCCGGCGACCAGGGCCTGATGTTCGGCTACGCTTGCGACGAGACGCCCGAGCTGATGCCCGCGCCGATCTACTACGCCCACCGCCTGGTGGAGCGCCAGGCCCAGCTGCGCAAGGACGGCCGCCTGCCCTTCCTGCGCCCGGACGCCAAGAGCCAGGTGACGATGCGCTATGTGGACGGCAAGCCGCACAGCATCGACACCGTCGTGCTTTCCACCCAGCACAGCCCCGAGCAGAGCGACGGCAAGCACATGCTGCCCTCCTTCACCGAGGCCATCATCGAAGAGATCATCAAGCCGGTACTGCCCAAGGAATGGCTGAAGGACACCAAGTACCTGATCAACCCCACCGGCCGCTTCGTCATCGGCGGCCCGCAGGGCGATTGCGGCCTGACCGGCCGCAAGATCATTGTGGACACCTACGGCGGTGCCTGCCCGCACGGCGGCGGCGCGTTCTCGGGCAAGGACCCGAGCAAGGTGGACCGTTCGGCCGCCTACGCCGCGCGCTACGTCGCCAAGAACATCGTGGCCGCCGGCCTGGCGCGCCAGTGCCAGATCCAGGTGGCGTATGCGATCGGCGTGGCCAAGCCCATGAACGTGACGGTGTACACCGAGGGCACGGGCGTCATTCCGGACGACCAGATCGCCTCGCTCGTGCACGACCACTTTGACCTTCGCCCCAAGGGCATCATCCAGATGCTGGATCTGCTGCGGCCCATCTACGAAAAGACCGCGGCCTATGGCCATTTCGGCCGCGAAGAGCCGGAATTCACCTGGGAACGCACCGATCGTGCCCAGGCGCTGCGCGAAGCAGCAGGCCTCAAGTAAGGCTCACTGGATCATCGCCTGCTGGCGTTCGTGCTCGCCCCGCTTCAGGGCGAGGTAGGTGGCCCGGTCCAGCTCCCGCAGCTGGCGCGGGTACCGTTCGGTCGCATCGAACCAGGTTTCGATGCGCTTTTCCAGCTGCTGCCCGGGCGGGGCGGCTAGCGAAGCCAGGTGGGCATCGATGGCCAGGTAATAGCGCATGGCATTGCGCTCGATCACGCCTCGCATGCCACCGATCGGGATGGGCTGGCCGTGGCCATCGCGACCCAGGGCGGTGAAGCCGACCTTGTTCGAACCCACCGTGGCCAGGTAGGCCTGCATGGCGATCCGGCCCGTCAGGCCGAAGCCGTACGAATAGCTCAGGTGCATGAAGGTGCGGCCACCGTCGATCGGGATGGCCGACACCGAGATGCGATAGTCCCGTGTGCCCAGCGGTCCGTGCGGTGAACTCAGTCGGCTCTCGAAATAGGCCGATGACGCCTGAACCGGCTTCCACGCAAAGTCCAGCCGATAGGCGTTCTGCACGGGTTGGTTGAACTTTCGGCCGATGCGCACATGCAACGTCGCCGCGCCATCGCGATCGACGGCATGGCAGTACTTGGTGTTGAACGGCAGGATCAGGATGTCGCACCACTGGTCCGGGTCCTTCAGGGCCGCGCTCACCGTCGCGAAGGGATGATCCAGAACCGCGTACACGTCGCCCCGCAGCGCATCACCGGCTTCAGCCGAGTCGATGTGCATGGCGCGGTGGAAGTTGTTGTTGCGCAGCGCTTCGCGCAACTCACCATACCGGGCACCCAGCGAAACGGGGTCCGCGCCTGCATGCAGGGCAGCCAGTCCCAGCGCGCACGCGGCGCCCAGCCTCAGCAGCCGGCGGGCCAGGCCGACGGCAACTCCCGACAGTCTCATACATGTTCCTGCGGATGCAATGCGGGCACTTTGGCCCGGGGCTGCCAGGATGATTCCTCCAGCACGTCTTCCACGTCGAACTGGATGCCGCCCGTGAAGAGCGAGTGCGGCAGCACCGCGTATAGATACCGGCCACGCTGTCCGAGTTCCAGGCATAACCGTAACCGTGGATGGCTCATCGGGTCCCACGCCTTGACCAGCCGCGCGCGCACCAGGTTGTCGCTGCATTGCAGGTAACGCAGCTTGTGGTGGTTGTGCGCGAGGTTGATCGCATCCAGGTAAGCCGATGCGCCCTTGTTGCGTGTGTGGAAGTTCGGCGTGAGGTCGATGGTGAGGGTCAGCAGACTGTCCTCGACTTCGAGCACGAAATGCCGGCCCGTCAAACCGTCACTCGCCTCCCCGTACTTGTAGGCCAGGTGCAGGTGCGAAGGGGTCTTGCGCAGCGAGTATTTCATGGTGTGGGGCAGCGTGCGGCGTACGCACAGCTTGCTTCGTCCGCCGCACCGCAGCTGTAGGACAAGGCTGGATTTGGCTGTGATCCAGCCCGGCTGCGGGCCTCCTGGGTGGTTGGGGCCTTCTCCTACAGGGGGTCTCCCCGTTGGCTGACCGCCACGCGTTTGGGCCTGCCGATGATGAGGGAATGCCCATGGCGACGCACCGCGCGCCGCATGGAGCCACGGCGAGCAGGCCCGCATACGGCACGCATCGCATGAGTTCATTCATTCATTCATTCAAAGGAGCAATCATGGCTGCTGAAGACAAAGACCTCAATCGCGATCCCCTCACCGATGAACCGGGCGCGCACCCGGTAGGCACCGGCGTCGGCGCCGCAGGCGGCGCTGTGGCGGGTGCCGCGGCAGGCGCCCTGGGCGGGCCGCTGGGCGCGGCCGTGGGAGGCATGGTCGGCGCGGTGGTCGGAGGCCTGACGGGCAAGGCCGCGGCCGAGGCCGTGAACCCGACCGCCGAGGAAGCGTATTGGCGCGAGCAACACAGCCGCGAGCCCTATTACGAGCGGGGCCGCAGCTTTGACGACTACGCGCCCGCCTATCGCCTGGGCCTCACAGGCCGCACGCGCTATGAAGACTGGGACAGCGCGCAGCCGCAGCTCGCGTCGGAATGGGAAACGTCGCGCGGCGGCTCCAGCCTGAGCTGGCAGCAAGCCCAGCCGGCCAGCCGCGCGGCCTGGAACCGTATCGACTCGCTCGCGAGCGGCGCCAGCGGCACCAGCGCCCAGGGCGGCATGCCGGGCATGGACGGCACGGCGGACAGCCGGATCAGGGGCGGCGCCGCCGCGGCGGTGGGAGAAGCCCAGAGCGCGGGCAACATGTCGGGTGACCGCGATGATGTGGTCGATGCGCTGAACGACCTGGCGGAATGCTGCAAGGACGGCGAATACGGCTTTCGCGCCTGCGCCGAGCAGGCAGAGCGGTCGGACCTGAAGTCGGTATTCCTGCAGCGGGCCGACGATTGCCGCGGCGCCGCCCAGGAGCTGTACGAGCAGATCCGTCAGTGCGGCGGCAAGGCGGACGAAGGCGGCAGCTTCGCCGGCGCGATGCACCGCGGCTGGGTCTCCGTGAAGGCGGCACTGTCGACCTACGACGACAAGGCCGTGCTGGAGGAGTGCGAGCGCGGCGAGGACAATGCGCTCGCGCGCTATCGCAAGGCCCTCAAGCAACCCCTTCCCGCCGGTGTCAAGCTGATCGTGGAGCGCCAGATGCAGGGCGTGCAGCGCAACCACGACCAGATCAAGATGCTGCGGGACCAGTTCCGCGCGCAGTCCTGACGAGTCCCAGTCCTGACGAGTCCTAGACGCAGGGCGGACATGGGACACCCCATGTCCGCCCGCGCGCATCCACGAAGGCCGCCAGCATGGACGACCGATCGAGCCACGCCCTCAAGACCTACCGCGGCAAGCGCAACTTCAACGCCACGCCCGAGCCAGCGCAAGGCGGGGTGGCCAACGAGGACGCACGCACTTTCGTCATCCAGAAGCACTGGGCCACGAGCCTGCACTACGACTTGCGCCTCGAACTCGAGGGCACCATGAAAAGCTGGGCCGTTCCCAAGGGCCCCAGCTTCGACCCGGCCGACAAGCGCATGGCGATGCCCACCGAGGACCACCCGATCTCCTACAACACTTTCGAAGGCACGATCCCGCCCGGCAACTACGGTGCGGGCAAGGTCATCATCTGGGACAAGGGCATCTGGGTGCCGCTGGAGGATCCGCGCAAGGGCTATCAGGGCGGCAAGCTCAAGTTCGAGTTGCGGGGCCACAAGCTGCGCGGGCGATGGACGCTCGTGCGCATGAAAGGCCGCGGCGACGAGAAGAAGGAACCCTGGCTGCTGATCAAGGAGAACGACCAATTCGTCCGGCCGGCGTCGGCGTACAGCGTGGTCGATGAGATGCCCGACAGCGTTGGGGCGCTCCCGGACCCGGTCGGCTCCGCCCCGCGGCCGAGGTCCACGCCGCATCCCACGCCCGCGACAGGCGCTGGCGGCCCCCCTGCGGCGGCGCGCAAGGCCGAGTTGCCCGGACATCTGCAGCCCGAACTCGCCACACTCGTGGACGAGCCGCCCGCCGACGCTCAGAACTGGATCTACGAAATCAAATTCGATGGCTACCGCATGCTCACCCGCGCCGAGGGCGGCAAGGTGCGCCTCATGACCCGCAACGGCAATGACTGGACCCACAAGCTCGGCCCGCTGGCGCTCGCGCTCCAGGCGATGGAACTGCCCGACGGCTGGTACGACGGCGAGATCATCATGCCGGGCGACCGGCTGCCCGCCGACTTCCAGGCGCTGCAGGGCGCATTCGACAGCGCACGCACCGCCGACATCGTGTATTACCTGTTCGACATTCCCTTCTGTGCGGGCTACGACTTGCGCGAAGTGCCCCTGCTGGAGCGCCGCGCGGTGCTGCGGCGCGTGGTCGAGCGCAAGCCGCACGACAAGGTGAGGTTCTCCGCGGTGTTCGACGCCAAGCCTGAGGACGTGGTGGCCTCGGCCTGCCGCCTGGGACTCGAGGGCGTGATTGCCAAGCGGATATCGTCGGCCTACGTCACGCGCCGGTCAACGGACTGGGTCAAACTGAAATGCGGACAGCGGCAGGAGTTCGTGATCGGTGGCTACACGGACCCCCAGGGTTCGCGCACCGGCATTGGCTCGCTGCTGCTCGGCGTCCACGACGAGAAAGGGCTGCTCCAGTATGCCGGCAACGTGGGTACCGGCTTCAACGAAGAGACCCTGCGTGACCTGCGCAAGCGGCTCGACCGCCTGACGACAGGCAGTCGTCCCTTTGCCGCCAACTCGGAGATTCCCGGGAAGTCGCATTGGGTGCGGCCCGAGCTGGTATGCGAGGTCGCCTTTGGCGAATGGACACGTGACAACCGCGTCCGCCATGCCGTCTTTCATGGCCTGCGCACCGACAAGCCCGCCAGGGCGATCATCCGCGAGCAGCCGCGCCACGCGGTACCCGAGGCGGCCCAGGCACCCGAGGCGCGCCTGCCTGCAAGCTTGCGCATCAGCAACCCCGACCGCGTGATCGACGTGGAAAGCGGCACGACCAAGATCGAGCTCGTGCGCTATTACGCCCTGGTCGCGCCCCTGATGATGGAACACCTGAAGGGCCGCCCCGTGGCTTTGGTGCGCGCACCGAACGGCATCGGGGGTGAACTGTTTTTCCAGAAGCACGCCGAGCGCCACCAGATGCCGGGCATCGAGCAGCTGGACCCCGCCTTCCTCCCGGGCCACCCGCCCATGCTGGAGGTCGCGAAGCCCGAAGGCCTGCTGTGGGCGGCGCAGATGAACGTCATCGAGTTCCACACCTGGAACGGCGTCAAGACAGCCATCGGCAAACCCGACCGGATGACGTTCGACCTGGACCCGGGCGAAGGCATCGGCTGGCCCCAGGTGCGGGAAGCGGCGCACCTGGTCCGCGCCTTTCTGGATGAACTGGGACTGCCCTCGTTCCTCAAGACCAGCGGCGGCAAGGGTTTGCACGTGGTGGTGCCGCTGAAAAAGCAACGGGACTGGGACACCGTGAAGGATTTTTCGCAAGCCATCGTGCAGCATCTGGCCCGCACCCTCCCCCAGCGCTTCGTCGCCAAGAGCGGCCCCAGGAACCGGGTCGGCAAGATCTTCATCGACTACCTGCGCAACGGCTATGGCGCCACGACCGCCTGCGCGTGGTCGGCACGGTCACGGCCGGGCCTGGGCATTTCGGTGCCCGTGCGCTGGGACGAACTCGACGCGTTGAAAAGTGGCGCGCATTGGACCGTGCGCTCCGTGCACACCCGGCTGGACGAAGGCAACCAGCCCTGGGCGGAC
>DATILF010000017.1:0-10480 GCA_035476755.1 Ramlibacter sp. | reverse complement strand
GGGTCGCCGACAAGCGGCAGCCAGGCCAGCAGGCAAGCCTTCGGGCCCAGCCGTTCCAGCCACTCCAGCGCCTTCACGTGGTGCCGCGAGTGGCTGTACTTGTCCACCACCTGGTGGGCGCCGTAGCCCATCCACCAATCGACCGCGCCGCCCAGCGTGTTGCCCGCGGTGGCGACGAAGATCGCGCTCCAGAACATGTCGGGGTTCAGGCGCAACAGGCCGAACAGCACCGGCTCCGAACCCACGGGCAAGAGGGTGGCCGAAATGAACGCCGCGATGAAGAGGGTGCTCAGGCCGAAGCGCGGCAGCGCCAGCAGCGCCAGGATGGGGTCGAGCCAGTCATGCATCGGGATGGTTCAGTGGGCGGGCCAGTATAGGCAGTCAGGCCCCGCGGCCCTGCGGCCAGGTACGCGGTTTTTTATTTCAATGGCTGAAATCGGACGGGCATACAATCGTGCCTCATTTTTCAGCAGCATCCCCCACGCTCCCGCATGCACATCGGCCCCCACTTTCTGGCGAACAACCTGTTCGCGGCGCCGATGGCGGGCGTGACCGACCGGCCTTTCCGCCAGCTGTGCCGCCGCCTGGGCGCCGGCTATGCGGTCAGCGAGATGGTGACGTCCAGGCGGGAGTTGTGGAACACCCTCAAGACCTCGCGCCGGGCCAACCACGAGGGTGAGCCTGGCCCCATCGCGGTGCAGATTGCCGGCACCGATGCCGCGTCCATGGCCGATGCCGCGGCGTACAACATCGAGCGCGGCGCCCAGATCATCGACATCAACATGGGCTGTCCGGCCAAGAAGGTGTGCAACAAGTGGGCCGGCTCCGCGCTGATGCAGGACGAGGCGCTGGCGGTCTCGATCGCGCAGGCCGTGGTGGAAGCGGGTGCGCGGCACGGCGTGCCCGTCACGCTGAAGATGCGTACCGGGTGGTGTCAGTCCCACAAGAACGCAGTGAAGCTGGCGCTCGCATTCGAGGCGGCCGGTGTGCAGATGCTCACCGTGCACGGGCGCACGCGCGAGCAGGGCTATGGCGGCGAAGCGGAGTACGAGACCATCGCCGCCGTGAAGGCCGCGGTGCGCGTGCCGGTGGTGGCCAATGGCGACATCACCACGCCCGAGAAAGCCCGCGATGTGCTGGCGTACACGGGCGCCGACGCGATCATGATCGGCCGGGCGGCGCAGGGCCGGCCCTGGATCTTCCGCGAGGTCGCGCACTTCCTGGCCACCGGCACGCATCTGGCGCCGCCGCTGGTGGCCGAAGTGCGGCGCCTGCTGCTGGAGCACCTGCAAGACCATTACGCGCTCTATGGCGAGTTCACGGGTGTGCGCAGCGCGCGCAAGCACATCGGCTGGTACGTCAAGGGGCTGCCCGGTGGCCCGGATTTTCGCCAGCGCATCAACCTGATCGACGATTGCTCGGAGCAATGGAACGCCGTGGCGGCCTATTTCGACGGGCTCGCGGCGACGGCGGACCGGTTGCCCGAGGCGGGCGCCCCGATTGAAGACGAAGAAGCGGTGGAGGCTGGCAACCCATGAGCAAGAAGCACATCGAAGAGTGCGTTCGCAGCAGCCTGGAAGGCTATTTCAGGGACCTCCGCGGCACCGAGCCCGATGGCATGTATGAAATGCTGGTCAAGGTCGTCGAAAAGCCGCTGCTGGAAGTGGTGATGGCCAAGGCCGACCAGAACCAGTCCAAGGCGGCCGAATGGCTGGGCCTGAACCGCAACACCCTGCGCAAGAAGCTGCTCGAACACCGACTCCTCAAGTAATCCATACCATGCAAGCACTCATCTCCGTCTCCGACAAGACCGGCATCGTCGAACTCGCCCAATCCCTGCACGCGCTGGGCATCCGGCTCATCTCCACCGGCGGCACGGCCAAGCTGCTGGCCGACCAGGGCCTGCCGGTCACCGAGGTGGCGCAGGTCACCGATTTTCCGGAGATGCTGGATGGCCGCGTGAAGACGCTGCACCCCAAGGTGCACGGCGGCCTGCTGGCGCGCCGCGACGTGCCCGAGCACATGGCGGCGCTCCAGGCGCACGGCATCGCCACCATCGACCTGCTGGTGGTGAACCTCTACCCGTTCGAGGCCACCGTGGCCAAGCCGGGCTGCACGCTGGAAGACGCCATCGAGAACATCGACATCGGCGGCCCCGCGATGGTGCGCTCGGCGGCCAAGAACTGGAAGGACGTGGGCGTCCTCACCGACGCCTCGCAGTACTCCGCGGTGCTGGAGGAGCTGAAGTCCGCCGGCAAGCTGTCGGACAAGACGCGCTTCGCCCTGGCCGTGGCCGCGTTCAACCGCATCAGCAATTACGACGCGGCGATCAGCGACTACCTCTCCAGCATCGGCGAGGGCGGTTCGCGCAGCCTGTTCCCCGACCAGGCCAATGGCCGCTTCGTGAAGCTGCAGGACCTGCGCTACGGCGAGAACCCGCACCAGCAAGCCGCCTTCTACCGCGACCTGTACCCGGCACCGGGCGCGCTTGTCACCGCGCGCCAGCTGCAGGGCAAGGAGCTGTCGTACAACAACATCGCCGATGCCGACGCGGCGTGGGAATGCGTCAAGAGTTTCGAGGTGCCGGCCTGCGTCATCGTGAAGCACGCGAATCCCTGCGGCGTGGCCATCGGCCGGGACCCGGCCGAAGCCTATGCCAAGGCGTTCAAGACCGATTCCACGTCCGCCTTCGGCGGCATCATCGCCTTCAACCGCACGATGGATGCCCAGGCCGCGCAGGCCGTGTCCAAGCAGTTCGTCGAGGTGTTGATGGCGCCGGACTTCACGGCCGAGGCGCTGGAGGTGTTCAAGAGCAAGGTCAACGTGCGCATCCTTCAGATCGCGCTGCCGCCCGGCGGCGGCACCGACTGGGCCAACGGGCGCAATGCGATGGACGTGAAGCGCGTGGGTTCGGGCCTGTTGATGCAGACCGCCGACAACCGCGAACTGACCCTGGGCGAGCTCAAGGTCGTCACGAAGACGCAACCCACGCCCGAGCAATTGCAGGACCTGCTGTTCGCTTGGAAGGTGGCCAAGTACGTCAAGTCCAATGCCATCGTTTTCTGCAAGGACGGCATGACCATGGGTGTCGGGGCTGGCCAGATGAGCCGCCTGGATTCGGCCCGCATCGCCAGCATCAAGGCGCAGCACGCGGGCCTCACGCTGCAAGGCACGGCGGTGGCGAGCGATGCCTTCTTTCCGTTCCGCGACGGGCTCGACGTGGTGGTGGACGCGGGCGCGACCTGCGTGATCCAGCCGGGGGGCAGCATGCGCGATGAAGAAGTGATCGCCGCGGCCGACGAGCGCGGCGTGGCCATGGTGTTCTCGGGCGTGCGCCACTTCCGGCACTGACGCACGGCGGCACGGCCGCCATTGAAGGCCTCCGGCATGCGCTGGCGGCGGCCCGCCGGATGTAACCGGTGCGCCGGGCCCCGCCGGTTACATGCTGGAGAACACCTCGCGGGCGGCGGCCAGCGTCTGCGCGATGTCCGCCTCGCTGTGTGCCGAGCTGACGAAACCGGCTTCGTAGAGCGCCGGGGCGATGTACACACCGCGATCCAGCAGCCCGTGGAACAGCAGGTTGAACTTCGCGCCGTCGCTTTTCATGACCTGGCTGTAGTTGTGCGGGGCCTCGGCCAGCAGGAAGAAACCGAACATGCCGCCCTCGCTATCGGCGTGAAAAGGAATGCCTGCGGCCGCGGCGGCTGACCGCAATCCCTCGACCAGTGTTGCGGTCTTGCTCGCGAGACTGTCAAAAAATCCCGGTTTCGCGATTTCGTTCAAGGTGGCCAGGCCGCATGCGGTGGCCACCGGATTGCCCGACAGCGTGCCGGCCTGGTACACCGGCCCCAGGGGCGCCAAGTGTTCCATGATGCCGCGCGGCCCGCCGAACGCGGCCAGCGGCATGCCCCCGCCGATGACCTTGCCCATCACGGTGAGGTCCGGCCTGAAGCCCGGGATGGCCTTCGCATAGACGCTCTGCGCGCCGCCGAGGGCAACGCGAAACCCGGTCATGACCTCGTCGAATACCAGCAGTGCGCCGTGCTGCGTGCACAGTTCACGGCAGCGTTGCATGAACGGCACGGTGGCCCGCACGAAATTCATGTTGCCGGCGATCGGCTCGATCATCAGGCAGGCCAGGTCCGGGCCGTGCAGTGCGAAAGCTTCCTCCAGCTGTTGCACATTGTTGTACTCGAGGACCAGGGTGTGCTGCACCACCTCGGGCGGCACACCGGCGCTGGTCGGGTTGCCGAAGGTGGCCAGGCCCGAGCCGGCTTTCACCAGCAGCGCATCGGCGTGCCCGTGGTAGCAGCCTTCGAACTTGATCAGCTTGCTGCGCCCCGTGGCGCCTCGCGCCAGGCGAATGGCGCTCATCGCCGCCTCGGTGCCCGAGCTGACCAGGCGGATCATTTCGACGGACGGCACGAGGTCGATGATGGCCTGCGCCAGATCCACCTCACGTTCGGTCGGTGCGCCGTAGGAGAAGCCGTCCAGTACCGCCTTCTGGACGGCCTCGACCACCGCCGGGTGCCCATGGCCCAGGATCATCGGGCCCCAGGAGCCGATGTAGTCGATGTAGCGCGTGCCGTTCGCATCCCAGAAGTGGCTGCCCTGCGCGCGCTGCACGAAGCGGGGCGTGCCGCCAACGGCCTTGAAGGCGCGCACGGGCGAGTTCACGCCGCCGGGGATCAACTGGCGGGCGCGGTCGAACAGTTGCTGGTTGCGGTCCGTGGAGCTCATGGTCAATGTTTGGTGTCGTGGGCAGGCATGTCGAACACCTGCAGGGCCTGCGCTTCTTCGGGCGTGAGCTCTTCGGTTTCGCCTTCGGGCTGGGCCCAGAACAGGCGGTCGGGGACGACGTTGCCCATGCCGGGCCGAAAGCCAGCATCCAGGCAGCGATCGAGGTAGGCGAGCGCTTCGGTGGCCGCGCCCGCGAGGTCGGTGCCACTGGCGATGAGCGCCGCGAGCGCCGCGGAAAGCGTGTCGCCGGCGCCGGAAAAAACGGCTTCGAAGCGCTCGAATTTTTCGTTGCCCAGAACGGCCTGCGGGCTGGCCAGCACGTTGTCGATGAACTGCTCGGGCAGCGGAATGCCGGTGACCAGTGTGTAGGGCACGCCCATTTCCGAGGCCGCCTTGGCGATGTCGCGCGCGGTGGGGCTGCGATCGCTGCTCCAATCGGGCAGCAGCCATCGCCACAATGTGCTGTGGTTTCCTACCAACACGGTGGTCTGCGGCAGCATGAGTTCGCGAAACGCGTCCTGGTACGAGTCGATCTGGCTTTCGTCCCACCACGACAGGTTGGGCATGTAGGCGATCAGCGGGACCTCGGCGTAATCGGCGGCGATCTCGGCGATCGTGCTGATTGTTTCAGCGCTGCCGACGAAGCCCACCTTGAACACCTGGACCTGGACATCCTCGAGGATGGCGCGCGCCTGCTCGGCGACCACGTCTTCATCGAAGGGGAAGTGATCGAAAATCTCGGCCGTGTCCCGTGCGTACGCGCCGGTTACAACTGGCAGGGCATGGGCGCCAACCGACGCGATGGCTGTTACATCCGCGGCCAATCCGCCGGCGCCACTCGGGTCGCTGGCATTGAAGACAATCACGCACGCGGGGTTCGCGTCGTCATCGCCGGCGGCATCGGCATCAGGGAGGTCTGGAGGGAAATTGGGGTTTGTCATAGGCCTGAATCTTCCAGTCGTTGGCACGCTGTGCGATGGTGCGGCGAAGGGCCTCGATACAATCGTTGCATTCTATTCGAAGGCCCTTTAAGCTGTGACCGAGACGAAAACCTGGATGTGTCTGATTTGCGGGTGGATTTACGATGAAGCGGCCGGCGCCCCCGACCACGGCATCGCACCCGGTACCCACTGGTCCGATGTTCCCATGAACTGGACGTGCCCTGAGTGTGGTGCCCGCAAGGAAGATTTTGAGATGGTTCAAATATAGAGGACGGCGTTGTTACATCTTCGGATGATGCCGCACCCAAGTAGTTACAAATGAGGAGCAGCGTCAAGTGAGCACGACTGGGTTGAAGGTGCTGGTGATAGACGACAGCAACACCATCCGGCGCAGTGCTGAGATTTTCCTGAAGCAGGGCGGCCACGATGTGTTGTTGGCCGAAGACGGGTTCGATGCGTTGGCCAAGGTCAACGACTACCAGCCCAACCTGATCTTCTGCGACATCCTCATGCCCCGCCTCGATGGATACCAGACCTGCGCGATCATCAAGCGCAACGCGAAATTCGCTTCGGTGCCGGTCGTGATGCTCTCGTCGAAAGACGGCGTGTTCGACAAGGCGCGCGGCCGGATGGTCGGCTCACAGGACTACCTGACCAAACCGTTTACCAAGGACCAGCTGCTGCAGACGGTGCAGCAGTTCGGAGCCGCCAAAGAAGGAGTAGTGTGATGGCAATACAAAAAGTCCTCGTCGTGGATGATTCCAAGACCGAGTTGATGTTCATGACGGACCTGCTGCAAAAGAACGGTTTCGCGGTGAAGACCGCGGAGAACGCGGAAGACGCGTTCCGCCGGCTCGCCGAGGAAAAGCCCGACCTGATCCTGATGGACGTTGTCATGCCGGGCCAGAACGGTTTCCAGCTGACGCGCGCCATCACGCGCGACCCGCTCTACGCGGACGTGCCGATCATCATGTGCACCAGCAAGAACCAGGAAACCGACCGCGTGTGGGGCATGCGCCAGGGCGCGCGCGACTACATCACCAAACCGGTGGACGCGGACGAACTCATGGCCAAGATCAAGGCCCTGAGCTAAAGACATGGCGCCTGCGCTCCTCCGTTCGTCCGATGCCCTCCGCGAGGAGGCCTCTGGCGGCCTGGGGCGGCCCGGCGCTGTCTGAGTCCGACTTATGGCCAATCGCGAAGCCCTCCGAGAACTCCAGAGCCGTTTGGCGACCCGGCTGCAGGCCGCCCGCACCGAAGGGGTCCAGGCCTCCTGGCTGGCCGTCGAGTCGGCCGGCGCCCGGTATCTGTTCCCGCTGGCGCAGTCCGGGGAAATCTTTCCCTTCGCCAGCGCCCAGCCGGTGCCCTACACCCAGCCGTGGTTCCTGGGCGTCGCCAACCTGCGTGGCGGCCTCTACGGCGTGGTCGATCTCTCCAGTTTCGTGGCCGGCCGCGCGCCGGCCATGCGCTCGGACGCCACACGCGCCGAGTCGCGCCTGGTCGCGCTGAACGCGATGCTCGAAGTCAATTGCGCCCTCTTGATCGACCGCCTGGCCGGCCTGCGCAGTCTTGACGCTTTCTCCTCCTCGTGCGAGCCCCCCGAGGGCTCGCCGGGTTATTTCGGCAGCGGCTACACCGATGCCAATGGCGCGTACTGGCAGGAAATCAACCTGCAGGCGCTGTCGCAACAACCCCAGTTCCTGAGCATCAGCGCTTAAGTTTCCCCCGGAAGGCCTGCACCATGTCCGTCGTTGACCAACTCAAAAACCTGTTCAAGAAAAAGCCCGCGGAGACTCCGGCCGAATCCGGCGAGTTGAGCCTGGGCATGCCCGATGCTTCCCTGGATCCGCTGGCCACCGGCGCGCTGGACAATGCCGCGTCGATGATGGCCAACGATCCGGACAGCGTCGCCGACGATTCCGTCGCGCCCACGGATGCCCTGAACGAAGCCGAGCTGATCTCGGTGCCGTTGCTCGGGCGGCGCACCATCGTCACGCACCAGCGGATCCTGTTCACCTTGCTGGCCCTGGCCCTGGTGGTGCTGGGCTCGGTGGCCATCTTCGCGGTGCGGCAGGCCGACACGGTCGCCCAGCAGGTGGCGGGTACCGGCCAGTCGCTGATGCAATCGCAGCGTCTTGCCAAATCGGTGTCGCAGGCGCTGGTGGGCAGCGCCCAGGCCTTCCCCGACGTGAAGGAAAGCGCGGACGTACTGGCTCGCACGGTGCGCGGCCTGCGCAACGGCGACGAAGCCCTGCGCCTGCAGCCGGTGCTTGCCGAATTCCAGGAGGACGTTGAAAAGATCGTTCCCATGATGGAGCGCGCCGAAAAGAATGCCGGCACCGTGATGGGGCAGGAGAAGATCCTGACGCAGGTGGGCAACGCCCTGCGCACCATCAACCGCCAGTCGTCCGACCTGCTGGAAATCGCCGAGACGGTGTCATCGCTCAAGCTGCAGCAAAACGCGGCGCCGGCCGAAATCTCCGCCGCGGGCCAGCTGGTGATGTTGACGCAGCGTATCGGCAAGTCCGCCAACGAATTCCTGACGATGGAAGGCGTGTCGCCCGAGGCCGTGTTCCTCTTGGGCAAGGACTTGAACTCCTTCAAGGAAATCGCGCAGGGCTTGCTGGACGGCAGCCCCGAGCTGCGCCTGGCCGGCTCGAAAGACCCGCAGACCCGTGAGCGCCTCGAAGCGTTGATGAAGCTCTACGAACAGACCCGCACGCAAGCCGGCGCCATTCTGGGCAACCTGCAGGGCCTGGTGTCCGCGCGTGAAGCGCAGGCGGCGATTATTGCGGACAGCGAACCGCTGCGCCGATCGATGGAAGACCTGCAGGGCAAGCTGTCCGCGCAGACCGGCCTGGGCGTCGGCGCCCTGGTCGCCCTGGGCATCGCGGCCTTGTTCGCGATCATGTGCTCGGTCGGCTTGGCCTACGTGCAGCTACAGGACAGCCGCAAGCGTCAGACGGTGGCTGAAGCGCAGCGGCTGGAAGCCGAGCAGCAGGAACAGGAAGCCAAGCGCGTGAACGACGCCAACCAGGCGGCCATTTTGCGACTGATGAACGAACTGCAGACAGTGGCCGAAGGCGACTTGACGCAGGAAGCCACGGTGACGGAAGACATCACGGGCGCCATCGCCGACTCGGTGAACTACACGGTGGAAGAGTTGCGGCAGCTGGTGGGTAACGTGCAGAACACGGCTACGAAGGTGGCCCAGACGACGGCGCAGGTGGAAAGCACGTCGACCGAGCTGCTGGCGGCCTCCACCGAACAGCTGCGCGAAATTCGCGAAACCGGCCAGTCGGTGCTCGACATGGCAGGCCGAATCAACCAGGTGTCGGGCCAAGCGCAAGAGTCAGCCCAGGTGGCCCGGCAATCGCTGCTGGCCGCCGAGTCGGGTCTCTCGGCCGTGCAGAACGCCATCGGCGGCATGAACTCGATTCGCGACCAGATCCAGGAAACTTCCAAGCGGATCAAGCGGCTGGGTGAATCGTCGCAGGAGATTGGCGAAATCACCGAGCTGATCTCGGACATTACCGAACAGACGAACGTGCTGGCTCTTAACGCAGCCATCCAGGCGGCGTCAGCCGGTGAAGCCGGACGAGGCTTCTCGGTGGTGGCCGAAGAAGTGCAGCGACTGGCCGAACGCTCCGCGGACGCCACGCGCCAGATCTCGGCGCTGGTGAAGGCCATTCAGACCGACACGCAGGACGCCGTGGCCGCCATGGAACGCTCCACGCAGGGTGTGGTGGAAGGGGCCAAGCTGTCGGACAACGCAGGCACGGCGCTGACCGAGATCGACCAGGTGTCGCGCAAACTCGCTGACCTGATTGAGCAGATTTCGAACTCCGCGTCGAAAGAAGCCGAGTCCGCCAACGTCGTGGCCGGCAACATCCAGCACATTTTCGCGGTGACGGAACAGACCGGAGAAGGTACCCGCTCGACGGCCCAGCAGGTGCGCGAACTCTCCCGCATGGCCGAGGAACTCCGCCAGTCGGTGTCGCGATTCAAAATCGCCTGAATGATGGCTCCCCCCCGAGGCGCCTTCGGCGTGAAGTCACAGCCAGAGGCTGTGACTCTTCGATGCCGTCCAGACCTGCGCAGGCAGGTCTGGAGCCGCGGCCTCTCAGCCCCCTCAATGGGGCGCCACCAGCGGCCCGGCAAAGCCGGTTCCGCGGTGGCCCCCGTACTACATAGCACGGGTGTGTGATGGAAGCAGCAACCGAAATCGATGTCGCCACCACAGACCTGGGCCCGTTGGCCTGGGTGCTGGACGAACTGCGCAAGTCGCTCGACTCCGCGTCTGCCGCGCTTCGCCGCTTCGTGCGCGACACCGCCCTCGCGCGGGGCACGGACATGGCCTCGGTCGATGGCGGGCACCTGCGCATCGCGCGGCAGCAGCTGCACCAGGCGGTCGGCGCGCTCGAGATGGTGGGGCTGGGCGCCCCGGCGCACATGCTGCGCTGCATGGAAGCGGCCGTCCAGAAATTCGTCGAGAAGCCGGAGCTGTGCAATGAGGCCGCGTCCGCCAAAGTGGAGCGCGCGGGCTTCGCGCTGACCGAATACCTCGAAGGCGTGCTGATGGGCAAGGCCGCGTCCGCCGTGGCGCTGTTCCCGCAGTACCGCGACGTGCAGGAGCTCGCCGGCGCGGACCGCATCCATCCCGCCGACCTGTGGGGCATGGAGTGGCGCTGGAACGACCCGGCCACGCCAGCGGTCGGCGAAGCGCGCGTCTACGATCCGGCCGTTCGCGCGCGCATGGACCAGGCGGTGCTGAAAGTCATGAAGTCGGGCGACCCCGA
>DATILF010000016.1:0-3396 GCA_035476755.1 Ramlibacter sp. | reverse complement strand
CCCGCGTTCATCGCCGCTTGCGATGATGCCGTGAAAACGGTGGCCCGCGAACTGGCCGGGTTAAAAGGCCTGCACGTGGTTGTCGGCCATCCCATGGGCGGCGACATCCGCAGCAGGTCCGTCGCCGTCCAGCGCCGCTTCAACGCGGCCAGTGTGCTTTGCGAGGGCAAGGTGCTGGAAACCTATGCCAAGCGCGAGCTGCCGAACTACCAGGTGTTCGACGAACGGCGCTACTTCACACCCGGGCAGGGGAACTGCGTGTTCCAGGTCGAAGGCGTGAGCGTCGGCCTGCTGATCTGCGAGGACGCCTGGTTCGAGGAGCCGGGCCTGCTGGCCAGGGAAGCGGGCGCCGAACTGCTGTGCGTGATCAATGCGTCGCCCTTTCACGTGGGCAAGGGCGGCGAGCGGGTCGCGCGTATGGCCGATCGCGCGCGCGCTCTCGACGTGCCGGTGGTCTATGCCCACCTGGTGGGCGGCCAGGATGAGGTGGTGTTCGACGGTGCCTCGTTCGCGGTGAATTCGGACGGCGCGCTCGCGGCGCGCGCCCCCGGCTTCCAGGAAGACCTGTTCACGGTTCAGGCCGACCGGGTGGCGGGGCGTCTCCAACTGGGTGGGCACCTCACGCATGAGCGCACCCCGGAGGCCGACCTCTGGGACGCGCTGGTGCTGGGCGTGCGCGACTACATCGGCAAGAACGGTTTTCCGGGCGTGCTGCTGGGCCTGTCGGGCGGTATCGATTCGGCGCTGGTGCTGGCGATTGCCGTGGACGCGCTCGGCCGCGACAAGGTGCGGGCGGTGATGATGCCGTCGCCCTACACAGCCGACATTTCATGGATCGACTCGCGCGACATGGCGGCGCGGCTGGGCGTGCGCTACGACGAGATCTCCATCACGCCCGAATTCGAGGCGTTCAAGGCTTCGCTGGCCGGCGAGTTCAAGGGCCTGCCCGAGGACGCCACCGAAGAGAATATCCAGGCGCGCATCCGCGGCGTCTTCCTCATGGCCCTGTCCAACAAGTTCGGCAGCATCGTGCTCACCACCGGCAACAAGAGCGAGATGGCCACGGGCTACTGCACGCTGTACGGCGACATGGCTGGCGGCTTCGCGGTGATCAAGGATGTGCTGAAGACCACCGTCTTTCGCCTGGCGCGCTGGCGCAATATCCACGACCCCTACGGCACCGGCATCAGCCCCATCCCCGAGCGCATCATCACCCGCCCGCCCAGCGCCGAACTGCGCCCCGACCAGCTCGACCAGGACAGCCTGCCACCCTACGAGGTCCTGGATGCCATCCTGGAGCGCTATATGGAGAACGACCAGGGCGTGGAGGAGATCATCGCGGCCGGCTTCGACCGCGCCGTGGTCGAGCGCGTGGCGCGCCTGATCCGCATCAACGAGTACAAGCGCCGGCAGGCGCCCGTGGGGATTCGGGTCACCCACCGCAGCTTTGGCAAGGATTGGCGCTATCCTATTACCGGTAGATTCCGCGCATAACAAACTGGACCCCACGGAGAGCCCCATGAAACAGATCACTGCCGTCGTCAAACCGTTCAAGCTCGAGGAAGTCCGGGAGGCCCTGGCCGAGTGCGGCGTCACGGGCCTGACGGTGACCGAAGTCAAGGGTTTCGGGCGCCAGAAGGGCCATACCGAGCTGTACCGCGGCGCGGAGTATGTGGTGGATTTCCTGCCCAAGGTGAAGGTCGAGGTGGTGGTGAAGGATGACGACGTGGAGCGCTGCGTCGAGGCCATCGTCAAGGCGGCGCGCACGGGCAAGATCGGTGACGGCAAGATCTTCATCACCAGCGTGGAGCGCGTGATGCGCATCCGCACCGGTGAAACCGACGAGTCGGCCGTTTAGGGCCCAAGCTTTCGTCAGATTTCGGACAGGTCCGACTGGCCCGTGCCCAGGCCGGCGGACTGGACCAGCTCGGGCAGCAAGGCGTCGATGGTGGTGCCAACGCGAATAAGGTCCATCTGCCAGTCGCTCATGAAGCCGTGCCCCACGCTTGAGCGCAGGAAGGTGAGCAGGGCGTCGTAATAGCCGTGCAGGTTGAGCAGGCCGACGGGCTTGTCGTGGTAGCCCAGCTGCCGCCACGTCCACACCTCGAAGAATTCCTCGAAGGTGCCGATGCCGCCCGGCAACGCCAGAAACATCTCGGCGCGCTCCGCCATCATGCGTTTGCGCTCGTGCATGTTGTCCACCACATGCAGTTCGGTGCAGTCGAGCTTGGCCCATTCCTTTTCCACCAGTGCGTGGGGTATCACGCCCACCACCCGCCCGCCCGCGGCCAGCGTTGCGTCCGCCAGCACGCCCATCAGGCCGTTGTGGCCGCCTCCATAGACCAGCTGGCCGCCGTGGCGCCCGATCCACCGGCCCACGGACGCCGCAGTGGCCGCGAATTCGGGCGAGGCGCCGCTGCGCGAGCCGCAATAGACGCAAATGGAGAACGCGGGCGTCATGCGGCGAACCGCTGGTGGAGCGCAGCCAGCCAGATGCCGACGCACAGCAGCAGGCTGAGAAGCACGGCGGCGCTGCCCATGTCCTTGGCCCGCTTGGACAGCGCGTGCCACTCGGGACCGATACGGTCGATGGCGGTTTCCACGCTGGTATTGAGCAGCTCCACGATCATCACGATCAGCACCGAACCGGCGAGAAGGGCCACTTCCACCCATGAGCGCCCCAGCCAGAACGCCGCGGGCACGAGGACGATGGCGGCCAGTGCTTCCTGGCGGAAAGCGGTTTCGCCCCAGCCTGCACGCAGGCCGGCCAGCGAAAAGCCGGCGGCATGCCACACGCGGCTGAGGCCGGTGCGCAGTTTTTGCGGGTTGGCGGGAGAGACGGCTTGCGGTGGGGATGACATCCCGCGCATTGTCGCCGAGGAAAGTGACGGGTCTGACCTCAGCGGCTCAAGGGCGCGGACGTGATGAGTCGGGTGCCCGCCAGGGCGTCATGCCAGAACTGGCGCTCGGGGTGAAAGCGGCTGAGCAGGGCCCAGATGGCCACCCAGCCCACCAGCAGGACGGCCATTTCGCCGCCGCCCGGTTTCAGCGGCGCGAGCACGGCCAGCGGCGGCAGGAACCACAGCCAGCTGCACAGGTACCGAAGGAGGGCGCGGCCTTGGGTGATGGGGTGGCCGGCGCGGTCCACCACGCGGATGCGCCAGGTCTTCATGGCCAGGGTCTGCCCCTTGGCCCAGAACCACGCGAAGTAAATGCCGAAAACGACGAACAGGAACGCCTGGAGCAGCGGGCGCCTGGAATCCATGGCGTCGCGCACCTGGCCGAGCGTACTGAACAGCCACCCGGCCATGAAGACCACGGCGAAGAGCAGCATGCCCTCGTAGATCCAGCAGGCCATGCGCCGGCCGAGAGAGGGCGCCAGCAAGGGCTGCGGCG
>DATILF010000015.1:0-11967 GCA_035476755.1 Ramlibacter sp. | reverse complement strand
GAACGGTTCGGCGAGGGCGTGGTGCAGGGCTTTCTGGCGCAGACGTCGCGCGAGCTGGGGCTCTGGCTGGTGGGCGGCACCCTGCCGCTGCAGGCCACGGACGATGCCCACGTGCGCAATGCCAACCTGGTGTTCTCGCCGGCGGGTGTGTGCGTGGCCCGCTACGACAAGATCCACCTGTTTCGCTTCGACAACGGCCGCGAACGCTATGACGAGGCCCGCGTCATCGAGCGGGGGGCGCAGCCGGTTGCCTTCGAATTGCACGATCGCTCGGGCCGGGCCTGGCGCATCGGCCTGAGCGTCTGCTACGACCTGCGCTTCCCCGAGCTGTACCGCGCCCTGGCGGCCGACGTGCTGCTGGTGCCCAGCGCATTCACCTACGTCACCGGCCAGGCGCACTGGGAGCTGCTGCTGCGTGCGCGGGCCATCGAGAACCTGGCGTATGTGGTCGCCCCGGCGCAGGGTGGGCAGCACGAGAATGGCCGCCGCACCTGGGGACACTCCATGGTCGTCGATCCGTGGGGCGGCGTCATGGCCGAACAGGCGCAAGACGCGGGCGTGGTCCTGGCCGAGCTGGACGCGGCGCGCCAGGCCCAGTGGCGCACCCAGCTGCCGGCATTGGAGCATCGGGTGCTATGAACGCGGCGCCCACCGCCGCAGTGCCCGCCTTCGCGCGACGGCGCGTCTCGGCCTCGCTGCGCTGGACCCTGTGGATCGTGCTGATCACGCTGGTGGCGGCATTGCTGGTCACGCTCGTGTGGCTGGCGGGCCGCTACGAAGCCAGCCAGGTGCAAAGCAAGCTGGAACGCGATACGGCCGATGCGCTGGGCGACATCCGCTCCGCGCTGACGCGCAATGTGCAGAGCCTGCAGGCCCTGCATTCCGACACCGCGACCAAGGCCACATGGCTCGAAGGGGCCTCGCGGCTGATGCGCGAGCACCGCGAATGGATCCGCATCGAGTGGCGTGATGTCGGCCTGGAGACGCTGGCTTTCGTCGATACGCCGTTTCGCTCGCCGGCGTTCGCGCGGCTGGGCCGCCGCAACGCTTTCGGCGACGTGGCGCTGGCCTGCACCAATGCGCGCCGCGTGAGCGGCCCGGCGTATTCCAGCAGCTATTTCCTGCCGCAACTCGATGGCCTCGGGCTGGAAGTGATGGAGCTGTGCCTGCCGCAAGTCTCCGCGGGGCAGCTCACCGGTTACATCGTCGCCACCTATTCGCTGAGCGAGATCCTGACGGGCCTGGTCGGCCCCCAGCTGATGCGCAGCCAGGAAGTCTCCTTCACCGAGGCCGACGGCACCCGCCTGGCGCTGCATGGCACCGCGCGGCGCGGCAATCGCGTGTTCACGTCGCAGCAGTTGCTGGACCTGCCCGGCAACACCATGGTGTTGCGCATGGACAGCTGGCGCGGCGCGCCCGACCTGTTCCCGAACGTGCTCACCGCGCTCGTCACCGCCATGTCGATCGCGCTCGTGCTGGTGCTGGTTTTGCTCGGCCGTGATACCCGGCGGCGCCTGCGCGCCGAGCACGACCTGGCCGATGCGCTGGCGTTTCGCAAGGCGATGGAAGATTCGCTGGTGACCGGCCTGCGCGCGCGCGACCTGCAGGGCCGCATCACCTACGTCAACCCCGCCTTCTGCCAGATGGTGGGCTTCTCGTCCGAGGAGTTGATGGGCCACGCCACCCCCGCGCCGTACTGGCCGCCCGAGCTGGCCGACGAATACCAGAAGCGCCAGGAGATCCGCCTGGCCGGCCAGCATGCGCCGCCGCGCGAAGGCTTCGAATCGGTGTTCATGCGCAAGGACGGCTCGCGCTTCCCGGTGTTGATCATCGAGGCGCCGCTGATCAACCATGACGGCATGCAGACCGGCTGGATGAGCGCGTTCCTCGACATCAGTGAGCAACGGCGCGTGGAAGAGCTCTCGCGCGCCAGCCAGGACCGCCTGCAGGCCACCGCGCGGCTGGCGACCGTGGGCGAGATGGCGTCGCTGCTGAGCCACGAGCTGAACCAACCGCTCGCGGCCATCTCCAGCTACGCCACCGGGTCCATGAACCTGCTGCAATCGGCGCTGCCGGCGGGTTCGGGCTCGGCCGGCGCCGCTGGTGGTGATTCCCTCGCGGACATCCGGGTCGCCATGCGCCGCATCGCGGAGCAGGCCGAGCGGGCCGGCAAGGTGATCAAGAGCGTGCACGACTTCGTGCGCCGCCGCGACCAGGCGCGCGAGGCGATCGAGCCGCAGGCGCTGCTCGACGCGATCATGCCCCTGGTCAGCCTGCAGGCGCGCAAGCTGGGCGTCGAGGTGGACCTGCGCATCAGGAGCGGCCTGCCGCCGGTGCTGTGCGATCGCACGATGGTCGAACAGGTTCTGCTCAACCTGGCCCGTAACGCGATGCAGGCCATGGACCATGCCCAGGTGCACGCGCCGTCGCTGGTGATCGAAGTGCGCCGCGCGGGTGGCGCCCACGCCACGGCGCCCGGCAAGGGCTGGATCGAGTTCTCGGTGGCGGATGTCGGCCCCGGAATTCCCGACGGGGTGAAGGAGCAGCTGTTCACGCCCTTCTTCACCACCAAGAGCGAGGGCATGGGCCTGGGCCTGTCGTTGTGCCGCACCGTGGTGGAGCAGCATGGGGGATTCCTCGGGTTCGAGCCCAACCGCCCGCAAGGTACTATTTTCCGCTTCACCTTGCCCCAGAATCCGGCCACCCCCTGACGCGAAACCCGATGCAGCCTGCTCTCAATGCCATAGTGTTCATCGTCGATGACGATGCCAGCGTGCGGGAGGCCCTGGCGTGGCTGTTGCGCTCACGCCACCTGCTGAGCGAAACCTACGGCGGGGGCGAGGAATTCGACGCCATGCTCAATGGCGGCTTCACCCCGGCGCAGCCGTGCTGCCTGCTGCTGGACGTGCGGATGCCCGGCATGAGCGGGCTGGCCCTGTTCGACAAGCTGGCTGAGCGCGGGCTGGTGGACGTCATGCCCGTGATTTTTCTCACCGGCCATGCCGACGTGCCCACGGCGGTGGACATGGTCAAGCGCGGCGCTTTCGATTTCTGCGAGAAGCCGTTCTCGGACAACGCCCTGGTGGACCGCGTCGAGCAGGCGATCAAGCGTTCCGATGAGGTACTCGCGGCCCTGCGCGTGCGCAATCTTCTGCAGTCGCGCCTGACCGAACTCACCGAGCGCGAGCGCGACGTGATGGGGCTGGTGGTCGAAGGCCTGCCCAACAAGCTCATCGCCGACCAGCTCGACATCAGCGTGCGCACGGTGGAAGTGCACCGGGCCCGCGTGTTCGACAAGATGGAAGTGAAGTCGGCCGTGGAACTGGCCAATCTGCTGCGCAGCCTCTAGCGGCCGTGCCGGCTATTCCTCCTTGTCGCCGCGCACCGGTTCGCCCTTTTCGCGGCCCGAGAACATCGTCCACCAGACGATCAGCACCAGCAGCACCAGGGCGAGCAGCGCTTCAAGCAGAATCAGGAGCATGAGTCGTTTCCTTGGGGTCGTGCTGATTGTAGGAACCCTGGCGGGATGTGGCAGCGTGCCGCTGCCGCCGGCCGATGAGGTGGCGCGGCCCGCGGCGACCGTGCCGGGCCTGCCCGGCGACATCGGACCCCTGCCGCCCGCCATCGTGCAGGTCAAAAGCCGCTGGCAGCCGGTGCGCTGGGCCGAGGTGCCGGGCTTTGCCGACGACGCGTTGCACGAGGCCTGGAACGCCTGGCTCAAGAGTTGTGAGCGGCCGGCCGCACCCCTGGCCGCGCTGTGCCCCGAGGTGCGGCGCCTGTCCATTGGTTCGGCCGCCGAGCAGCGCGCCTGGATGGTCCAGCGCCTGCAACCCTACCGCGTCGAAGCGCGGGAAGGCGGCGACGCCGAGGGCCTCTTGACCGGCTATTACGAGCCCGTGCTGGAAGCGAGCCGCCAAGCGACCGCGAAACATGCCATCCCGTTGTACCGGCCGCCCGCCACGCTGGCCAGCCGCCGGCCCTGGTACACGCGCCAGGAGATGGAGACGCTGCCCGAAGCGCGCGCGGCCCTGCGCGGGCGCGAGATCGCCTGGCTGGCCGATCCGCTCGATGCGCTGGTGCTGCAGATCCAGGGCTCCGGCCGCGTGCGGGTCGCCGAACCCGATGGCAGCGTGCGCCTGGTACGGCTGGCCTATGCGGGCACCAACGACCAGCCGTACCGAAGCGTCGGCAGCTGGCTGCTGCAGCAGGGCGCGATCCGCGATGCGTCCTGGCCCGGCATCAAGGCCTGGGCCCTGCAGAACCCGCAGCGCGTCAATGAAATGCTGTGGAGCAACCCGCGCACGGTGTTCTTCCGCGAGGAGCCGCTGGCCGACCTGGATGCCGCCTTCGGGCCGCGCGGGGCGCAGGGCGTGCCGCTCACCCCGGGCCGCTCCATTGCCGTGGACAAGGACAGCATCCCCTACGGCACGCCGGTCTGGCTGGCCTCCAGCGGCCCGGCGGTCAACCTGCAGCGCCTGGTGCTGGCGCAGGACACCGGCAGCGCCATCGTGGGCGCCGTGCGGGCCGATTACTTCGCCGGCTGGGGGCCGGAAGCGGGCGAGCTCGCGGGCCGGCTGAAGCAGCCGCTTCGGCTGTGGGTGTTCTGGCCCCGGTAGGGGCGCCACATCAAACTGGCCGCGCCCCCAGGTGTGACAGCGGCAGACTGCTGCTGGCCTTGACCTCGCCCAGGGAAAAGCTGGTGTGCAGGTCTTTCACGTTGGGCAGGTTGATCAGCACCTTGCGCGCGAACTGCGAGAAGGTGTCGAGGTCGCGCGAGACCACCTGCAGCTCGAAGGTGCCGGCCCCGCTGATGTAGTGGCAGGACACGATTTCCGGGATCTTGCGGATGGCCTCTTCCATTTCTCGCGTGAGCTCGCCGGTGTTGCGGTTGGCGTCCAGCCGCACGAACGCCAGCACGCCCAGGCCGATCTTGTGCCGGTCGATCTCGGCGTGGTAGCCCTTGATGAAGCCGGCCTCTTCCAGCGCCCGCACGCGCCGCCAGCAGGGCGCGGCCGACAGGCCTACCCGCTGCGCCAGTTCGGCGTTGGTGAGGCGGGCGTCGGCCTGCAGCTCATTGAGAATTTGGATGTCAAATTTGTCGAGTGTTTCCATAAATGCCTATTATGAGCAAGGTTCTTTCTTGAACTGCCTATATTCGGGCATAGAACGCAAAGACTTATCTGGGCTGCGGGCATACACTTTCCCGTCATCAGACAAGGAGATACGACGTCCATGAACGCCCCGCTGCCCGAACACATCCGCAAGGCCCTCGAAACCGTCACGCTGGACGACAAGTACTCGCTTGAGTACGGACGGGCCTTCATGAGTGGGGTACAGGCCCTGGTCAAGCTGCCCATGCTGCAGCGCCTGCGCGATGCGCACGCCGGCAAGAACACGGCCGGTTTCATCAGTGGCTACCGCGGCTCACCGCTGGGCGGCTATGACCAGGCGTTGTGGAAGGCAGAGAAGTACCTCAAGGCCCAGAACATCGTGTTCCAGCCCGGCGTCAATGAGGAATTGGCGGCCACGGCGCTGTGGGGCACCCAGCAATTGGGATTCACGGCGCCCGAAACGCACAAGTTCGACGGCGTGTTCGGCATCTGGTATGGCAAGGGGCCGGGCGTGGACCGCTCGTCCGACGTCTTCAAGCACGCCAATATGGCGGGCACCACGCCCTGGGGCGGCGTGATCGCCGTGGCGGGCGACGACCACGTTGCCAAGAGTTCCACGGCCGCGCATCAGAGCGACCACATCTTCAAGGCCTGCGGTTTCCCGGTGTTCTTCCCGGCCAGCGTGCAGGAAATCCTCGACCTGGGCATTCACGCCTTTGCCATGAGCCGCTATGCCGGTGTCTGGGCCGGCATGAAGACGATCCAGGAAGTCGTCGAGTCCAGTGCCACCGCCCTGATCGATCCTGAGCGTGTGGACATCCGCGTTCCCACCGACTTCGTGATGCCCCCCGGCGGCGTGCACATCCGCTGGCCCGACACGGCGCTGGAGCAGGAGGCGCGCCTGTTCGACTACAAGTGGTACGCGGCCCTGGCCTATATCCGCGCCAACCGCCTGAACTACAACGCGATCGAAGGCCCCAACGACCGCTTCGGCTTGATCGCCAGCGGCAAGGCCTACAACGACACCCGCCAGGCGTTGACGGACCTGGGGCTGGACGACGACACCTGCCGCCAGCTGGGCATCCGCCTGCACAAGGTCGGCGTGGTCTGGCCGCTGGAGGCCCAGGGCACGCGTGAATTCGCCCAGGGGCTGCGCGAGATCCTGGTGGTCGAGGAAAAGCGCCAGGTCATCGAATACCAGCTGAAGGAAGAGCTCTACAACTGGCGCCCCGACGTGCGCCCCGTCGTGGTGGGCAAATTCAGCGACGCCGAAGGCGCGGGCCCGGAAGGCACCTTCGGCGGCCTCTCCGGTGGCGAATGGTCGCAAGCCAATCCCACCTCCAACACGCTGCTGCGCGCCAATGCCGATCTTTCACCGGCCCTGATTGCCCGGGCGATCGCGCAGCGTCTGAAGAAGATGGGCGTGCAAGGCGATCTCGCCGCGCGTATCGACGCGCAACTGGCGATCCTGGAGGCCAAGGAACGCTCGATGCAGGTGCTGGAAATCAAGGGCGACCGCCAGCCCTGGTTCTGCTCGGGCTGCCCGCACAACACCTCCACCGTGGTGCCCGAGGGCTCGCGCGCCCTGGCCGGCATCGGCTGCCATTTCATGGCGACCTGGATGGATCGCTCCACCATCGGCTTCACGCAGATGGGCGGTGAGGGCGTGCCGTGGGTCGGCCAGCAGCCTTTCACGACCGAGCAGCATGTGTTCGCCAACCTCGGCGACGGCACCTACTTCCACAGCGGCCTGCTGGCGATCCGCCAGTCGATCGCGGCGGGCGTGAACATCACCTACAAGATCCTCTACAACGACGCCGTCGCGATGACCGGCGGCCAGCAGGTCGGCGAGCGGCCCGAGGGCCATTCGGTGATCCAGATCGCGCACAGCCTGCTGGCCGAGGGCGTGACCCGCGAGGTCATCGTCACCGACGAGCCGGAGAAATACACGGTGGCCAAGCTGCCGCCGGGCGTGGAAGTGCACCACCGCGACGAGCTCGACCGCATCCAGCGGGAATTCCGCGAGATCAAGGGCACCAGCGCCATCATCTACGACCAAACCTGTGCCACCGAGAAGCGCCGTCGCCGCAAGCGCGGCACGCTGGTCGACCCGGCGGTGCGCGTCGTCATCAACGACCTGGTCTGCGAAGGCTGCGGCGATTGCAGCGTCCAGAGCAACTGCCTGTCCGTGGAGCCACTGGAAACCGAGTTCGGCCGCAAGCGCGTCATCAACCAGAGCACCTGCAACAAGGACACCAGCTGCCTCAAGGGTTTTTGCCCCAGTTTCGTCACCGTGGAAGGTGGCCAGCTGAAAAAGAAGGCCAGGGAAAGGACGGTGTCGCCGTTCGAGTTGGGCGCGATGCCCGAGCCGCGCCTGCCCGCCATCCACGGCGCCTACGGCATCGTGGTGGCCGGTGTCGGCGGCACCGGGGTGATCACCATCGGCCAGCTGCTGGGCATGGCCGGCCACATCGAAGGCAAGGGCATCGTGACGCAGGATGCCGCCGGCCTGGCGCAAAAGGGGGGCGCGACCTGGAGCCACGTGCTGATCGGCGAGGCGGCCGACGACATACGCACCACCCGGGTGAGCATGGCCGGCGCCGACTTGGTGATCGGCTGCGACCCCATCGTCACGGCAGGCAAGGAGACGGTGCTTCGCATGCGCGAAGGCCGCACCCATGTCGCGCTGAATGCGCACAGCTCGCCGACCGCCGCTTTCGTGAGGGATGCCAACTGGGCCAATCCGGCGGACGCCTGCGCGCAAGAGATCGTCAAGGCGGTCGGCGCTGAAGGCGTGGGCGCTTTCAACGCGGATGCGGCGGCGACCCGGCTCATGGGCGACAGCATCTACACCAACCCGATGATGCTGGGCTACGCGTGGCAGAAGGGCTGGATCCCGCTGGGCCTCGAATCGCTGATGCGCGCGATCGAGCTCAATGCCGTGGCTGTGGACAACAACAAGGCCGCGTTTGAGTGGGGCCGCCGCGCGGCGCACGACGGGGCCTCGGTCGAAAAGCTGCTGGCGCCGGCCCAGGTGATCGAGTTCAGGAAGCGCGAGACGCTGGAGGGGCTCGTGGCCCGCCGCATCGAGTTCCTCACGGCCTACCAGAATGCCGCCTACGCGGGCACGTACAAGGACTTCGTGGAGCGCGTCCGCGTGGCCGAGAGCCCGCTGGGCAAGACGGTGCTGGCCGAAGCCGTGGCGCGCTACCTTTTCAAGCTCATGGCCTACAAGGACGAGTACGAAGTGGCCCGCCTGCATGCCGAAACCGGCTTCGAGGACAAGATCGCCGCCATGTTCGAGGGCGATTACAGGATCAACTACCACCTGGCACCCCCCACCATCGCCAGGCGCAACGAGAAGGGCGAGCTGCAAAAGCGCAAGTTCGGCCCGGCCATGGGCGTGGCCTTCCGGGTCCTTGCACGGCTGAAGGGCCTGCGGGGCACGGCTTTCGACGTGTTCGGGCGCACCGAGGAGCGCCGCACCGAACGCGCGCTGATCGGGCAATACCGCGCCAGCATCGAGCAGGTGCTGGCGGCGCTGGATACGGGCAACCATGCCCTGGCGGTGGAAATCGCCCGCGTTCCGGAGCAGATCAAGGGGTTCGGCCACGTCAAGGAGCGCAACCTGGCCGCCGCGCGCGCCCAGTGGGACCGCCTGATGCAGCAGTGGCCGGGGGCGACAGTGACGCGGCAGGCCGCCTGAGTCCGCCCCCACGCTCACTTTGTTCGCTGCCCCCGAGGGGGCCCAGTCCGCCTTGGGAGCGGCCCGGCGGCGGACTGAGAGTTCGCCCCCACGCTCACTTTGTTCGCTGCCCCCCGAGGGGGCCCAGTCCGCCTTGGGAGCGGCCCGGCGGCGGACTGAGCCGGAGGATCGACGCGCGGGAGCCCTTGCGCCGGACGTGGGTTACAAGTTATTACTTGCGGCAGCGCCGCATACAATCGGACGCTTTCGACGTGCGGCACATTTACCGTGCAGCCTTGTCGCGGGCGACCGCCAAGACCATCCCACCCTGGAGCCACTGTGTTCATTTCTTCCGCCTATGCCCAAACAGCCGCCGCCGGGGGCGACATGCAGTCATCGCTGATGAGCATGCTGCCGCTGGTGCTGATGTTTGTCGTGCTGTACTTCGTGATGATCCGGCCGCAGATGAAGCGCCAGAAGGAACACCGCGCCATGATCGACGCGCTCGCCAAGGGCGACGAAGTGGCGACCTCCGGAGGCGTGCTGGGCAAGGTCACGCGCCTGGGCGACGTCTACGTCAGCGTGGAAATCTCCAGCGGCGTCGAAGTGCAGGTGCAGCGCAGCGCCGTGGTGCAGGTCCTGCCCAAGGGCACCATCAAGTAAGGTGACAACACGGGTGCCTCGCGCCCCGTGTCCTTCAGGTTTGAACACATGAACCGTTACCCGGTCTGGAAGTACGCGATCCTCTTGGTCGCGTTGCTGGTGGGGGCCATCTACACCCTGCCCAATTTCTTCGGCGAGGCGCCGGCGGTACAGGTGTCCTCCGGCAAGGCCACGGTCAAGGTGGACGGCACCACGCAGGCCAAGGTCGAACAGGCACTGGCCGCGGCGGGCATCAAGCCCGAAGCCATCACCCTGGAGCCCACGTCCATCAAGGTCCGGCTGGACAGCGGCGACGCCCAGCTCAAGGCCAAGGACGCGATCCAGAAGGCGCTGGTGCCGGATCCGACCGACCCCTCCTACGTGGTCGCGCTGAACCTGCTGTCCGCATCGCCCCAGTGGCTTGCGGCCCTGCATGCCGCGCCCATGTACCTCGGGCTGGACCTGCGCGGCGGCGTGCACTTCATGCTGCAGGTGGACATGCAGGCCGCGCTCACCAAGAAGGCGGAGTCGCTGTCGGGCGACCTGCGCACCCTCCTGCGTGAGAAGAACGTGCGCCATTCCGGCATCAGCCGCAACGGCCAGGCGATCGAGGTGCGGTTTCGCGACACCCAGACCCTGGACGCGGCCAAGGCCGTGCTGGCCGACCAGTTCCCGGACCTGCAGGCGGTGGACGCCCCCGAGGGCACCGACTACAAGCTGACCGCCACCATCAAGCCCGAGGCCGCGCGCCGCGTGCAGGAGCAGGCGCTCAAGCAGAACATGGTCACGCTGCACAACCGGATCAACGAGCTCGGCGTGGCCGAGCCGGTGATCCAGCAGCAGGGCCTGGACCGCATCGTGGTGCAACTGCCCGGCGTCCAGGACACCGCCAAGGCCAAGGACATCCTGGGCCGCACCGCCACCCTGGAAGTGCGCATGGTGGACGAGAGCACGGACGCGCGTTCCGCCGAGGCCGGCGCCGGGCCGGTGCCGTTCGGCTCGGAGCGCTACCTGGAGCGCGGTGGCCAGCCGGTCATCGTCAAGAAGCAGGTGATCCTCACCGGCGACAACCTGACCGACGCCCAGCCCGGCTTCGACAGCCAGACCCAGGAGGCCGCGGTGCACCTGACCCTGGATGCCAAGGGCGCCCGCATCTTCAAGGACATCACGCGCGAGAGCGTCGGCAAGCGCATGGCCATCCTGCTCTTCGAGAAGGGCAAGGGCGAGGTCGTGACAGCGCCGGTGATCCGCAGCGAAATCGGCGGCGGCCGGGTGCAGATCTCGGGCCGCATGACCACCGTGGAGGCCAATGACGTGGCGCTGCTGCTGCGCGCCGGTTCCCTGGCCGCGCCGATGGAGATCATCGAGGAGTTCACCATCGGCCCGACGCTGGGCGCTGAGAACATCACCAAGGGCTTCCATAGCGTGGCCTGGGGCTTCGGGGTCATCTGCCTGTTCATGGCCATCTACTACATGCTGTTCGGCCTGTTCTCCGGGCTGGCACTGGCGGTGAACCTGCTGCTGCTGGTGGCGGTGCTGTCCATGCTGCAGGCCACGCTGACCCTGCCGGGCATGGCCGCCATGGCGCTGGCGCTGGGCATGGCCATCGACTCGAACGTGCTGATCAACGAGCGCGTGCGTGAAGAGTTGCGCAATGGCGCCTCGCCGCAGGCGGCCATCAACGCGGGCTACGACCGCGCCTGGGGTACGATCTTCGATTCGAACATCACCACGCTGATCGCGGGCATCGCTTTGCTGGCCTTCGGTTCCGGCCCGGTGCGCGGTTTCGCGGTTGTGCACTGCATCGGCATCCTCACGTCGATGTTCTCCGCGGTGTTCTTCTCGCGCGGCCTGGTCAACCTCTGGTATGGCCGCAAAAAGAAACTCAAGTCGGTATCCATTGGCACGGTCTGGCGGCCGGATGCGGATGGCGCTATAACCAAGGCTGAGTGAGGGAAGAAAGAACACATGGAATTTTTCAAGATCCGGCGCGATATTCCTTTCATGGAAAACGCGTTGGTGTTCAACGTGATTTCTTTCCTGACCTTCGCGGCGGCCGTGTTCTTCCTGGTCACGCGCGGGCTGCACCTGTCGGTGGAATTCACCGGCGGCACCGTCATGGAAGTGGGCTATACGCAGTCCGCCGACGTGGAGCGCGTGCGCCGCACGGTGTCGAACCTGGGCTTTGCCGATGTGCAAGTGCAGAACTTCGGCACCTCGCGCGACGTGCTGATCCGGCTGCCGGCCCAGAAGGGCGTGAGCTCGGCCCAGCAAAGCGACAAGGTGTTCGCCGCCCTCAAGGCCGAAGACCCGGGCGTCACACGGCGCCGCACCGAATTCGTCGGACCGCAGGTGGGCGAGGAACTCGCCACCGATGGCCTGAAGGCGCTGGCCATGGTGGTGATCGGCATCATGATCTACCTGGCGTTCCGCTTCGAATGGAAATTCGCCGTGGCGGCGATCATCGCCAACCTGCACGACGTGGTGATCATCCTGGGCTTCTTCGCCTTCTTCCAGTGGGAGTTCTCG
>DATILF010000014.1:0-1666 GCA_035476755.1 Ramlibacter sp. | reverse complement strand
TTTCGCAAGATCATGTTCCTGATCGCGCTGGGTACCATCATGGGCGCGGCGCTGGTGGACCTGGGCGTCATCTTCTGGCGGGCGCGCGACCGGCTGCGCGGGCGCGGCGAGGTGGCCGATGCGCCGGCCCAGGAACCCTGGCAGAAGGTCCACATCGCCCGCCTGTTGCTGTGGATCGCTGTCTGGGGTGCGGGCCTCGTCGGTGTGGGGCACGCGGTGCTGGCCCAGCCCGTGGGCTTCCTGCTGTTCGCCGTGGTGCTGGTCTTCGTGTTCGCCATGGTCAACGGCATCTCGGTGGGCGTCAGTGATTCCAACCCCATCTCCTCCGCTTTCGTGGTGGCTGTGGTGCTGATGGCCGCGCTCGGCCTGAAGGACGCCGGCGTGGGCCTGATGGCCGGCACGGTGCTCTTGGTGTCCACCAGTGTCGCCTGTGACATGCAGCAGGACCGTTCCACCGGCTGGCGGCTGGGCACGAGCCGCGTGCTGCAGTTCCGCTACCAGGTCGCCGGCATCCTGGTGGGTGCGGTGCTCGCCGTGGTGTTCGCGCGGGTGTTCATGGCCGCCTATCCGGTGCTGCTGCAGGACCAGACCGTGATGAAGGCCGACCAGCAGCCCGCCGAGTGGAGCGCCGCCATGACCTACAAGTTCGTGGGCGTGCTGCGCAGCCTCACCGACGACAAGCCGTTCCAGCGCACGGCCATCGGGCTGGGCGTCGCCATCGGCTTCATCCTGGAAGCGCTGCGCAAGCTGCTGAAGGCGAGCGCCGCCCCTGCACGCCTGGCGCGAGGGGGCCGGCGGGCCCGTGCCCTTGAATTCACGCTGGATGCGGTGCTGCTGCCCTCGCCCTATGCGCTGTCTTTCGGCGGCTTCGTGAACCTGCCCACGTCCCTCTGGTTCGGCGCCGGCAGCGTCGTGTCGAGTTGGATTGAATCCCTCTCACGCCGGCGCGCCGCGCCGGCTGCGTCCTTGCCGCCCGACATGAGCGCCACATCGCTGGCCGGCGGTGGATTGATCGCGGGCGATGCGCTCGCCGCGCTGGGGCTGGGCATCGTCGGCTTGCTGGCCGCGCTGCGCGCTTGATGGACAGCGGGCCTGGCCATTCGTGGACGTGGCTTCGTGCTACAGCCGCAGCCAGGGCGTGCCCGTTTCCTCGGCTTGGGCATGTTCCAGGGCCTCCAGGAAGCCATCGCACCACCAATGCACGTCGAACTCGCGGATCGTGTTCATGAGGGCCTGGTGCCGCGTGCGGCGTTCTTCGATGGGCATCTGCAGGGCGAGATGGATCGCGTTGGCCGTGCCTTCGATGTCGTAGGGGTTCACCAGCAGGGCTTCGCGCAACTGCTCCGCCGCGCCGGCGAAGCGCGACAGCACCAGCACGCCAGGATCGTGCGGGTCCTGGGCCGCCAGGAATTCCTTGGCCACCAGGTTCATGCCGTCGCGCAGCGGCGTGACCAGCGCCACGCGGCTCGCCCGGTACAGGCCCGGCAGCCGGGTGCGGGCCACCGTGCGATGCATGTAGCGCACGGGCATCCAGTCGAGCTCGCCGAAGTTGCCGTTGATGGAGCCGCACAGGCTCTCCAGCTCGTGCAGGATGTCCGTGTAGGCGCTCACGTCTTCGCGGCTGGGCGAGGCGATCTGGATCAACGTGGCGCTGCCATGGGTCTCG
>DATILF010000013.1:0-4641 GCA_035476755.1 Ramlibacter sp. | reverse complement strand
TGGGGGTTGGGGCATTGGCCTCCGTTGTGCAGGTGGTGATCGAACGATTCTGCGGGCGTGGCGGGGCTGCGCTGTAGGACGCGAGGCGCATGCCGGGTGAGGCAGCGGCTGAAACTGGGTGGGTGAATAATGCGTCCGATGAAACCCTTTCGCATCGGTTCCGGGGCCGGCTACTCGGGGGACCGCATCGATCCGGCCCAGGCCCTGGCCGAGCACGGGCAACTGGATGCGCTGGTGTTCGAGTGCCTGGCCGAACGCACGATCGCGCTGGCCCAGCTGCGCCGCAGCGCCGATCCCCGGCTGGGCTACGACCCGCTGCTGAGGGAGCGGATGCAGGCGGTGTTGCAGGCGTGCGCGAAGCAGGGTGTCACGCTGATCACCAACATGGGGGCGGCTCATCCGCGCGCGGCGGGCGAGGTGGTGCTGCAGGTGGCGCGCGAGCTCGGCCTGCCCAGGCTGCGCGTGGCCGTGGTGACCGGCGACGATGTGCTGGCCTGGATGCGCGAGCACGACGTGCCCCTGCTGGATTCCGGCGATACCGTGCGCAGCCTGGACGGCCGGCTGATTTCCGCCAACGCCTACCTGGGCGCCGACGCGCTGTTGCCGGCACTGGCGTGCGGCGCCGATGTCGTGATCACCGGCCGGGTGGCCGATCCGGCGCTCTTCCTGGCGCCGCTGATGCACCACTTCGGCTGGAAGGCCGACGACTGGCCGCGCCTGGGGCAGGGCATCGTGGTGGGGCACCTGCTGGAGTGCGCCGCGCAGGTCAGTGGCGGCTATATCGCCGACCCCGGCTACCTGGATGTGCCCGGCCTGGAGGACGTCGGCTTTCCGCTGGCCGAAGTGCAGGCGGATGGCAGCGCCGTCATCTCCAAGCTGGAAGGCACGGGCGGGCGAGTCGACAGGCTGACCTGTACGGCCCAGCTGCTGTATGAACTGGAAGACCCGCGCCGTTACCTGCAGCCCGACGTCGTGGCTGACTTCTCCGGCGTGCGTTTCACCGAGGAAGGCCCTGACCGGGTGCGGGTGCAGGGCGCCAGCGGAACGGCCCGTCCCGGGAGCCTGAAGGTGACGCTGGGCCTGCGTGACGGCTTCATCGGCGAAGGGCAGATCTCCTATGCGGGGCCGGGTGCCCGCGCCCGCGGCGAGCTGGCGCTGTCGGTGCTGGCGCATCGTTTGCGCAAGCTGGGCATGGATCCGCTGGAGCAGCGCGCCGAGCTCATCGGTGTGAACGCCATGCACGGCCCGTTGCTGGGCGCCGGCCATGAGCCTTACGAGGTGCGCTTGCGCCTGGCCGTGCGCACCGCGACCCGCGCGCAAGCCGAGCGCGTGGGCCAGGAGGTGGAGGCGCTCTACCTCAACGGTCCGGGCGGCGGCGGCGGCGTGACGCAATCGGTGCGCGAAGTGGTGGCCGCCGCCTCCGCCCTCATTCCGCGCGAAGCCGTTCGCACCGAATGCCACATTCTGGAGCTTTCATGATGAAGGTGCGCGACATCGCCATCGCCCGGTCCGGCGACAAGGGCAACCGGGCGACCCTGAGCGTGATTGCGCGGGACCCTGCCGACTACCCGCTGCTGGCGCGCGCGTTGACCGCCGATCGCGTGCGCGGCCACTATGCGGGCGTCGTGAAAGGCGGGGTGGAGCGCTACCTTCTGCCCGATCTCGGGGCCGTGCATTTCGTGATGAACGACGCCCTTGGCGGCGGGGTCACCCGCTCGCTGGCGCTGGATGCGCATGGCAAGACGCTGGCCTTCGTCATCCTCGATGTCCGCCTGGACGGCGATCTGCCCTAAACTGGTCATACAAGTATTCCTGAAGGAGATCCCATGCGCCTGGTTTCACGCTGGTTGGCCCTCGCCGTCGGCACCCTGCTCAGCACGTCGGCCGCCCTGGCCCAGCCCTATCCCAACAAGCCCATCAAGGCTGTCGTGCCGTTCGCGGCGGGCAGCGCCACCGACCAGATCGGCCGCGCCTTCGCCGCGAAGATGCAGGAGGCGCTGGGCCAGACCATCGTCATCGACAACAAGCCGGGCGTGAACGGCATGCTGGGCGCCGACGCGGTGGCCAAGTCCGCGCCGGACGGCTACACCATTCTCATCGGCACCAACAGCACCAATGCGGCGCTCAAGAGCCTGATGAAGAAGCTCCCGTACGACCAGGACACGGCCTTCGTGCCGGTGGCCTACATGGGCTCGGTGCCGCTGATCGTGGCCGTGAACAACGATGTGCCGGCCCGCACGCTGCGCGAGTTGGTGGACCTGGCCAAGGCCAAACCCGGCCAGGTCAACTTCGCCAGCGCCAGCACCTCCCAACTGGTCTCCAGCGAGATGCTGGCCAGCATGGCGGGCATCCAGATGACCAACGTGCCGTACAAGAGCGGGCCCGCCGCCATGACCGACCTCATCGGCGGGCAGGTCAACATGTTCACGGCCGACTTCGCCGTGATGCTGCCGCAGATCAAGGCCGGCAAGATCCGCGGCCTGGCCGTCACGTCCACCCGGCGCTCGCCCGCCATTCCTGAACTGCCTACGGTGAACGAAGCGCTGGGCCTGAAGGAGTACGAGCTGATCGCCTACTTCGCCGTGTTCGCGCCCGCCGGCACGCCGCCCGATATCGTGGCGAAGTTGAACGCGGCGGTGAACGCTGCCGCCCAGAGCAAGGACATCCAGGACAAATTCGCCGCCATCGGTTTCGCCGTGGAGCCGGGCACGCCCGAGGCGTTGGCCCAGCGCAGCCGCGTGGAAACGGCCAAGTGGGCCAAGGCGATCAAGGACGCCAAGATAGAGCCGCAATAAGCCCTGTCAGCCGGATGCGGGGGGGTCGCCCGCGTCCGGCGGTGCGGGCTCGTCGCGCCGCGCTGGAATGGCCTCGGTCCACACGGCCACGTCCTGTGGCGTCATGGTGCTGGCGGGCGTGAGCCGGCCGTCCACATAGCCGAGCTGCTCCACGTCGTGCAGGTACTGCTCGCGCGAGAGCAGCGTGCCCGCGCACACATGCGGGTCTTCGGCTGGCGGTAGGCTCGATTCCCCCACCAGCCGATGGATGAGCTGCTCCATCACCCAGCGCGGCACACGATGCCGCTCGCCGGGATAGATGTAGCCGAAGAGGGTGAGGTGGGCCAGCAGCACCCGCCAGTGCGCACCGAAGCGCTCCAGCAGGGCGGGCCAGTCCAGCCGCTCGGCATTGGCCTGCAGCAGGTGGGCGATGTCCGCGCCATCGTAGCGCTCGCGCTCCATGATGAAGGCCTTGGACTGCAGCGCATGCTCCAGCTTCACGATGCGAACCGCAACGCCCAGCACATCGGCCTGGGCGTTGCCGCTGAACCATTGCGCATCCACCGGCGTGAGGCCGTTGCCGGAATTGAAGATGAGGTCGATGAAATCCTCGCCCGCATAGACCTTGGCCAGCCAGTGCGGATAGGTGAACTCGGCGCGCCAGCCTTCGGCCTGCATCAGCCCCGCCACCCGGTCGTAGTCTTCGCGACGGATGAACAGGTCCAGGTCCTTGGTCGAGCGGCGTATTCCCGTGAAGCAGGCATGGGCGAACGCGCCGCCCACCGCGAACGGCACCCCGGCATCCACCAGCACCTGAAGGGCGCGCCGGAAGAAGGCCGCGGTGTGAGGCGGCACTTCGCCTTCCAGGGAGGGGGCGAGCGGGGCGGGGCCGGGCGACATGACTTCAGATTAATCTGGGCGGCCTGGACCCGCGGCAAGGCAAGTCACCTCATCGGGCGTCGGTCTGGGCCTACAGGTGGGCACGGCGGATGGGCAACCTGCCGGGCAGTTTGCGCGGCATGATGGCTGCATGGGTCGATCCGCCAGCACCATCCGCTTCGCCGTTGTCGGTGACATCCACGTCACACGCGATAGCGCGGGCAGCCTGCGCGGCTTCTTCGCGCAGGCCTCCGAGGCCGCCGACGCGCTGCTGCTGTGCGGCGACCTCACCGACTACGGCACCGCCGAGGAAGCCCATGTGCTGGCGGAGGAGCTGAGCGCCGTCTCCGTGCCCATCGTCGCCGTGCTGGGCAACCATGACTACGAGTCGGGCACGCCCGAGATCGTCACTGAAACCCTGACCCACGCCGGCGTGCGCGTGCTGGACGGCGAGGCGTGCGAGATCGAGGGCGTCGGTATCGCGGGCGTGAAAGGCTTTGCCGGCGGCTTCGGCCGCGCCTCGCTTGGCGCCTGGGGCGAGCACGCGATCAAGCTGTTCGTGCAGGAGGCGCTGAACGAGGCGATGAAGCTGGAATCTGCGTTGGCGAAACTGCGCACGCCGCGTCGCATCGCCATGCTGCACTACGCGCCGATTGCCGGCACCGTGCAGGGCGAGCCGGCCGAAATCTTCGCTTTCCTGGGGAGCAGCCGGCTCGAAGAGCCCTTGCTGCGCTACCCGGTGGACGCCGTGTTCCACGGCCATGCGCATCGCGGCACGCTGGAGGCCCGCACCATCAACGGCGTGCCCGTGTACAACGTGGCCAAGCCGCTGCTGCTGCGCAGGCGGCCTGAACGGCCGCCGTTCCTGCTGTTCGAGTTGCCGAGATCCGAGCCGCCCGAGCCGCCCCAGCCGTAATAGCGCGGGACCAGCAGGCCGGCCCTAGAGCACCAGCGCCACCAGCACAGCGATCAGCAGGATGAGGATCAG
>DATILF010000012.1:0-11436 GCA_035476755.1 Ramlibacter sp. | reverse complement strand
CGGCGAGAACACCAGGTTGGCATTGCGCACGTGGGCATCGTCCGTGGCCTGCAGCGGCAGGGTGCCGCCCACCAGCCAGAGCCCCAGCTCGCGCGACGTCTGCGCCAGAAAGCCCTGCACCACGCCCTCGCCGAACCGTTCACGCACGGCCAGCTTGTCGCTGTCCTTGTGGCCCATCAGGCAAAAATATTCCGGCAGCACGGCCAGCTCCGCGCCGGCCCGCGCCGCTTCGGACAACAGGCGATGCGCCTCGTCGAGGTTGGCCTGCAACGAGACCGCTGAGACCATCTGGATGGCGGCGACTTTCATGTCAGTGATCCATGGCGCTGCGCGCCACCCGCGACGCATGAAAGCAAATGGCCTTTTCCAGGGCCACCGCGGAACCGGCTTTGCCGGGCCGCTGGTGGCGCCCCCTTGAGGGGGAGGCGCCGAAGGCGCTTCGGGGGGGAGCGTTCATCCTAGTGGTTCATCAAAGCGGGTGTTCGGTGTAGAACTGCCCGCCATGGAACAGCAGGGGCGACGCACCGGCCCGCGAGTTGCAGCGCTCGACCTCGCCGACGAAGATGACGTGGTCGCCTTCCTCGTAGCGACTGCGGTTGAAGCATTCGAAGGTGGCCGCCGCGCCGGTGAGCAGGGGCGCGCCGCCCATGCCCTCGGTGAAGCTGACGCCGGCCCAGCGGTCGGTGTTCTTCAATGCGAAACGCTGCGCCAGCGCCTTCTGGTCGGCCGCGAGTACGTTGATGGCGTAGTGCGAGCCGGCGCGAAAGGCGGCCAGCGAGGCGGCGGCCTGCGCCAGGCTCCACAGCACCAGCGGCGGATCGAGCGAGACCGAGTTGAAGGAGTTGGCCGTGAGGCCGAGTATCTGGCCCTGGCTGGTGCGGGCCGTGACGATGGTGACGCCGGTGGCGAACATGCCGAGCGCGCTGCGGAACTCTTGCGACGAGAAGCTCGGCGGCTGGGCTTTGCGGGGCGGGTTCACGGTGCGGGTTGCATGAAATTTCATGTAGTATGGCCGAAAGCGAAAAACCATGTTGCAGGACACCTTGGAACCCGCCTGGATCGATGCCTTCGAAGCCGTGCTGGGGCGCTGCGCACTGCGACCCGGCGACACGGTGGCGATGCTGAGCGAAAGCCAGACCCGTCCGGTGCTGCCACAGCTGGCCCGCCTCGCCGCCGCCCGAATGGGCTGCGCCACCTTCGAGATCAATCTGCCCACCGCCTTCGAGACCGGCGGCCCACCGGTGCGCTCCACCGGCGCCTCCACCGTGCTGAGGCAGCTGGGCCCCGTGATCGCGGCCCTGTCAGGCAGCACCCTGGTGATCGACTGCACGGTGGAAGGGCTGATGCACGCCCCCGAACTGCCGGCCATCCTGAAGGGCGGCGCCCGGGTTGTCTACGTGAGCAACGAGCACCCCGAAGCGCTGGTGCGTCTGTTGCCGCGCGATGGGCTGGAGCCGCTGGTGAAGGACCACGTGAAGCGCCTGCGGTCTGCGCGCGAAATGCGCGTCACGTCCGCGGCCGGCTCCGACCTCACCATCTCCCTGGCCGGTGCGACCTGCGGTGGCAACTGGGGCTACACCGCGCGGCCCGGCACCATGACGCACTGGCCCGGCGGGCTGGCGCTGGCATTTCCCGCGTCGGGCAGCGTCAACGGCACGCTGGTGCTGGCGCCGGGCGATGTGAACCTCACGTTCAAACGCTACATCGAGCGGGCCATCGTGCTGCGCATCGAACATGACTACGTGACGAAGATCGAGGGCGAGGGCGTGGACGCCGAGCTCATGCGCAGCTACATCGCCGGCTGGGGCGACCGCGAGGCCTATGCCGTCAGTCACGTCGGCTATGGCCTGAACGACGCCGCGCGCTGGGACAGCATGGCCCTGTACGACAAGCGCGATTTCAACGGCACGGAATTGCGGGCCTTCGCCGGAAATTTTCTCTACAGCACCGGCGCGAACGAGGTGGCGGGGCGCTACACGCGCGGCCACTTCGACCTGCCGTTGCGCCACTGCACGGTAGCACTCGATGGGGCCGTGGTGGTGGATGCCGGCAAGGTGGTGGCATGAACGTGCCGGCCTTCACCATGCTCGGGGGCGGCCCCACCGTGCTGATGCTGCATGGCATCGGCGGCGGGCACCTGGCATTCGCGCCGCAGGTCGAGACACTGGCCTCGTCCGGCTATCGCGCGGTGGCCTGGGACATGCCGGGCTATGGACGCAGCGCACCCATCGAGCCGTACAACTTCAAGGGGCTGGCGCAAAGCTGCATCACGCTGATCGAAAGCCTGCAATGCGGCGACGTGGCCCTGATCGGCCACAGCATGGGCGGCATGGTGGCGCAAGAGGTGGTGGCGCGCCGGCCCGAGCTGGTGAACAAGCTCATCCTGTGCGGCACCTCGCCCTCCTTCGGCAAGCCCGACGGCGACTGGCAACGCGACTTCGTCGCGCAGCGCACGGCGCCGCTCGATGCGGGCCAGAGCATGGCGGACCTGGCCGAGGTGCTGGTGCCGCAGATGGTCGGCCCGGGCTCGCTGCCCGAAGGCGTGCGCCTGGCCACGCATTGCATGGGCCAGGTGCCGGCCTCCACCTACCGGCGCGCGCTGGAGGCGCTGGTCACCTTCGACCGGCGTGCCAACCTCCCGCAGATCCACGTGCCCACGCTGCTGGTGGCGGGCGAGCACGACCGCAACGCCCCGCCTTCGGTGATGAAGAAGATGGCCGACGCGATTCCGCGCAGCACCTACCTGGAAATGCCGGGTGTCGGCCACCTGCAGAACCTGGAAGCACCCGACGAGTTCGACAGCCTGGTGCTCAATTTCCTCAAACTGCCGCGCGCCCTGCTGCACTGACCCGCTTATCCGAAGGACCCGCACCATGGATGCCTTGCCCGCACTCGGCTTCACGCCCGCCGTCGGCGACCTGCCGTTCACGGCGCGGCAACGCGCCCTGCTGTCGCTGGCCCATGAACTCGGTCGCACGAAGTTCGCACCGCGCGCCGCGCAATGGGACCAGACAGCGAGCTTTCCCTTCGCCAACTACGACGACCTGCGCGCGGCCGGGCTGCTGGGCCTGTGCGTGCCCGAGTCGCACGGTGGCCTGGGCGCCGACTATCCGACCTACATGATGGTGGCCGCGGAGATCGGCCGCTTCTGCGGCGCCACGGCGCTCACCTACAACATGCACATCTGCTCCACCCTGTGGACCGGTGTGCTGGCCGACGGTATCGCGATGACGGACGCGCAGCGCGCCGAGCACGCGCGCCGGCGCGTGCTGCACTTCAAGCGCGTGGTCCAGGAGGGCGCGGTGTACGCGCAGCCGTTCTCCGAAGGCAGTGCCGCGGCCGCGGGGCGCGCACCTTTCGGCACCACCGCGCGCAAGGTCGAAGGCGGCTGGCGCGTCAACGGCCGCAAGATCTTCGCATCGCTCTCCGGCGCGGCCGACTACTACGGCGTGCTGTGCACCGAGGACAAGGGCGACGAAAAGCCCGATGCCCGCGACACGCTGTACCTGGCGGTGCCCGCCACCAGTGAGGGCTTTTCCATCAGCGGCGAGTGGGACCCGCTAGGCATGCGCGGCACCGTGAGCCGCAACCTCACGTTCAAGGATGTGTTCGTCTGCGATGACGAGCAGCTCATGCCGCGCGGCATCTACCACAAGGGCGCAAGCACCTGGCCGGCGATGTTCTTCACGCTCTCGCCCACCTACCTGGGCCTGGCCAGCGCCGCCTACGACTTCACCGTGAGCTACCTGCGCGGCGAGATCAATGAGGCCACCGGCGCGCCGTGGCAAGCGGGCGAGCGCAAGACCGTGCGCCGCATGTACCCGACCAAGCAGATCGCGGTGGCCCAGATGCGCATCCAGCTGGAGACGATGAAGAGCATCTTCGCCCGGGCCATCCTGGAGGCCGGCCCGAAACCGTCGAAGGACGCGCGCATGCGCCTCTATGCCGCGCACTACACCGTGATGGAGGGGGCCAACGACATCGCCCGGCTGGCCATCCGCACCTGCGGTGGCCAGAGCATGATGAAGCACCTGCCGCTCGAGCGCATCTACCGCGACAGCCGCTGCGGCTCATTGATGCTGCCCTGGACGGCTGAGCTCGTGCTCGACCGCATGGGCCGCGAGACCCTGTACGAGCCCGGCGAAACTGACGAATAGCAAAGGCCCCCACGCTCACGCTGTTCGCTGCCCCCCGAGGGGGCGCAGTCCTGCTTGGGAGCGGCCCGGCGCTGGACTGAGCAGCTCCCGCTGCAAGCCGGCGTGAAATCGGCGAGACTCCACCGACGCAGGAGTTGTTTACATGACCTCAGACACATCCGATACCGCGCTGCGCTTCGGCAGCGGTCAGGCCGTGCGCCGCATCGCCGACGAAGGCCTGCTCAAGGGCCAGGGCCGGTACACCGATGACATCGTGCCGGCGGGGCAGTTGCGTCTGGTGTTCGTTCGCTCGCCCTATCCACATGCGCGCATCGTCTCCATCGACACCGAACCGGCCAAGGCCATGCCCGGCGTCGTGGCGGTCGTGACCGGCGCCGACCTGGTGGCCGCGGGCGTCAAGCCGATTCCCGGCAACCCCAACTTCAAGCGGGCCGGCGGCGCCGCCGGCGCGACGTCCGAGCGGCGTGCGCTGGCGCATGAGCGCGTGCGTTACGTGGGCGAGGCCGTGGCGCTGGTCGTCGCGCAAACGCTGCAGCAGGCGCGCGACGCGGCCGAGGCCGTGGCCGTTGAGTATGACGAATTGCCGCATGTCACTCACCTGGAGGACGCGACGGCGCCCGGCGCGCCCGTGCTTTGCGACGAGGCGCCGGACAACATCGCGGCCGAGATGGCACATGGCGATGTGGCTGCCGCGCAAGCCGGCTTTGCGCAGGCCGCGCATGTGGTGCGCCTGCATGTCGAGAACCAGCGCGTGGCGGCGCTCACGATCGAGCCGCGTTCGGTGCTGGCCTGGGTTGCGGATGATGGGCGCCTGACCTTGCGCATGAGCACGCAGATGCCCTCGGGCGTGCGCAATTCGCTGTGCAACGACATCCTGGGGTTGCCGCGCGAGCAGGTGCGGGTGACGGTGGGCGATGTCGGGGGCGGCTTTGGCATGAAGACCGGCGTCTATCCGGAAGATGCGGCCGTGGCCTGGTGTGCCTGGACGCTGAAGCAGCCCATCAAGTGGGTCGCCGATCGCAGCGAAGAGTTCCTGTCCTCCGCGCACGGGCGCGACCTGAGCACCGAAGCCGAACTCGCCCTGGCGGCCGACGGCAAGATCCTCGCGCTGCGCCTGCGCTCGCACGCGAACGTCGGCGGGTACGCCACGGGCACCGGCCTGCTCATCCAGCTCCTGATCGGCCCCTGGGTGCAGACCAGCGTCTATGACATTCCGGCCATCGACTTCCTCTTCAAGGGCGTGATGACCAACACGGCGCCCACCGGCGCCTACCGCGGCGCCGGGCGGCCCGAGGCGATCTTCATCATGGAGCGCCTGATGGACGAGGCAGCGCGGCAGATCGGCATGGACCGCATCGCCCTGCGCCGCCGCAACTTCATCCACCCCGGGCAGATGCCCTACACCAACCCGATGGGGCAGGTGTACGACACCGGGCACTTCGAGAAGGTCATGGACCAGGCGTTGGCGCAGGCCGACTGGAGCGGTTTCGAGGCACGGGCCGCGCAGAGCAAGTCGCAAGGCCGGCTGCGCGGGCAGGGCATCGCCACCTTCCTGGAGTGGACCGGCGGCAACGTGTTCGAGGAAAGCGTGACGGTGACGGTGCAGGCCGGCGGCGTGATCGAGGTCTTTTCCGCGGTGAACGAGATGGGGCAGGGCATCGCCACCACGCTGGCGCAGCTGGTGGTGGATGTGTTCGGCCTGCCGATCGAGCAGGTGAAGGTGGTGCTGGGCGATACCGACCGTGGCGAGGGCTTCGGCAGCGCCGGCTCGCGTTCGCTGTTCACGGGCGGCTCGGCGCTGCGCATCGGCGCCGAGAAGACGCTGGATGAAGCGCGGCAGCTGGCCGCCCTGGCGCTCGAGGCTTCAGCGGCGGATCTCGATTACGCGGCCGGGCGCTTCCAGGTGAAGGGCACGGACGTGGCGATCGACCTATTTGCCCTGGCCGGGCGCCAGCCGCAGCAGCGCATCCACGTGGCGAGCACCAGCACCGTGTCGGGCCCGAGCTGGCCCAATGGCTGCCACATCAGCGAGGTAGAGGTGGACCCGCTCACCGGCGACGTGCAGGTGGTCGCGTACAGCAGCATGAACGACATCGGCCGGGTGGTGAACCCGATGATCGTGCGTGGCCAGCTCGATGGCGGTGCGATGCAGGGCATCGGCCAAGCGCTGTGCGAACACATGGTGTACGACCGTGAAACCGGGCAGCCGCTCACCGGCAGCCTGATGGACTACTGCGCGCCGCGCGCGGAACTCGTCGCCTGCGAGTTCGTCACGAGCACCGACCCGTCGATGCCGTGCAAGAACAACCCGTTGGGAGTGAAGGGCGTGGGCGAGCTCGGCACCATCGGCGCGACGCCCTGCGTGGTGAACGCGGTGGCCGATGCCCTGGCACGCGCCGGGCGCCAGGAAGCGGCGCCGAGCTTGCAGATGCCGCTGACGCCGCCCAAGGTCTGGCAGGCGCTGCAGCCCTGAGGCCAGCGCCGGGCCGCCCCAAGCAGGCCTCGGCCCCCTCGGGGGGCAGCGACCCGCACGAAGTGGGGGAGCGTGGGGGCTGAGTCCCCGGCCTTGACTTCAGGCCAGGTGCGGCTGCAGCCGCCGGCCGGCTGCTTCGAAGCCATAGAAGTTGAACGGCATCTCGGGCTGCTCGCCGCTGATCAGCTCGGCCAGCGCCTTGCCTGATCCGGCGCCATGCGTCCAGCCCAGCGTGCCGTGGCCGGCGTTGACCCACAGGCGCCCCACGGGCGTGCGGCCGATGTACGGAATGTTGGTGGGCGTGGCCGGGCGCAGCCCGGTCCAGAAGCGCGGGTTGCCGCCTTCCTCGTCGGTGCGCGTGTCGCACACGCCGGGCAGCACCTCCTCGATGCGATCGGCCAGCATGCGGCAGCGGGCCCGCGCCACCGGCGTGTCGAGCGCCAGGTCGTAGCCTGCGAGTTCGATGGTGCCTGCGACCCGCAGCTCGTCGCCCAGGCGGCTGATCGCGCACTTCACTTCGTCGTCGATGGTGCTGACATAGGGGGCGAGTTCCGGCCTCTTGAGCTTGAAGGTGGCGCTGTAGCCCTTGCCGGGATAGATCGGCAGGTCCACGCCCACGGTGCGCAGCAGCGGCGCGCTGTAGGAGCCGCAGGCCACGACCACGGCATCGGCCGCGAGCTGGCGCGCGCCACCCGAGACGCGATCGCGCACGCGCACGGCCTGCACCTGGCCACCGGCCTTGTCCAGCCGCTCCACGTCGTGCCGGTAGTGGAAGCGGACACCGCGGGCTTCGCACAGCCCCGCCAGCTGCTCGGTAAAGAGCCGCGCATCGCCGCTTTCGTCGCTGGCGGTGTAGGTGCCGCCGACGATGCGGTGGCCGAAGGACTTGAACGCGGGCTCGATGGCGAGCAGCTCATCGCGGCTCACGACCTTGCGTGCCACGCCATGCCTTTGCATGAGTTCGGCCGCTTCGCCCGCATCGTCGAACGCGGCCTGGTCGGTGTAGTAATGGGCGATGCCGCGCTCCAGGCGCTGGTACTCGATGCCGGTGGCCCGCACCACGTCCTTGAGCGCGGCATGGCTGTAGGAGCCCAGTGCGATGAGCTGCGTCACGTTGCGCTCGAACGCGGTGTCGTTGCACTGCGCGAGGAACTGCAGGCCCCAGCGCCATTGCTGCCAGTCGAGCTGGGGCCGGAACAGCAGCGGTGCGTCATTGCGGAACATCCACTTGAGCAGCTTGGCGGGCGCATGCCGGTTGGCCCAGGGCTCGCAGTAGCTCACCGAGATCTGGGCGGCGTTGGCGAAGCTGGTTTCCTGCGCCGCGGACGGCTGGCGCTCTACGACGGTGACTTCGTGGCCGCGCTCCCGCAGATGCCAAGCGGTGCTGATGCCGATGATGCCGGCGCCGAGGACGAGAACTTGCATGCCCGGAAGTTTGTGGCAACTTGTGCCCGATTAAAAGGGAAATTAAACTCTCAGAGAAAACATCAGGACTGCTTATAGAAGGGGTGCTCATGAGTACATTCGATCCGGCCGCGTTGGAGTGCCTGGCGGCCATCGTGGAGGAGGGCGGTTTCGAGCGCGCAGCCCAGCGCCTGTCGATCACCCAGTCGGCGGTGTCGCAGCGCCTGCGCGCCCTCGAAGCCCAGGTGGGCACGGTGCTCATCGTGCGCAGCCGGCCGCTCAAGCCGACCTCGGCCGGCCAGCTGCTGCTCAAGCACACCAAGCAGATGCGCCTGCTGCGCGCCGACCTCGAGCGCGACCTGAAGGAGCTGGCACCCAGCTCCACCGGCGGCGCGCGCGAAGAGGAGCGCATCTCCATCGCCATCAATGCGGACAGCATCGCCACCTGGGCCCTTCCCGCGTTGAACGAACTCGCCCGTCAGGGGCTGCCGATGGAGATCATCACCGACGACCAGGACTTCACGCAGGAGTGGCTGCGCGAGGGCCAGGTGCTGGGCTGTGTCACCACCCTCAAGCAGGCGCTGCGTGGCTGCAAGGTCGTGCCGCTGGGCGCGATGCGGTACATCGCGGTGGCCCATGCCGGCTACGCGCGCGAACACTTTCCCAAGGGCCTGGGCCCGCACAACTTCCGCGAGGCACCCTTCATCGCCTTCAACCGCAAGGACGACATGCAGTGCGAGTTCGTCGGCAAGGCCTTCGGCCTGAAGCGCGTGTCGCTCAACCAGCTGTTCGTGCCCAGTTCCGAGGGCCAGGTGCGGGCGGTGCTGGCGGGATGGGGCGTGAGCGTGGTGCCCGAACTGCTGGCGCGCGGCCTGCTGCAGCAAGGTGAGCTGGTGAACATTGCGCCGGCCTATGCGTTGCCGATCCAGTTGTACTGGCACTGTTGGAATCTCGAGTCCGAGGTGCTGGACTCGCTCACGGCGGCACTGACGAAAGCGGCATCCGCTGCGTTGGCTTCGGAGTGATGCGCTCTCAAGCCAGCGTCGGGCCGCCCCGCCTAATCTTGGGCCAGCAGTGTCTCGCGCAAGGCCTGCGCCTTGTCGGCGTGGTAGGCGCCTTCCGCGCGTGCCAGCACTTTCCCATCCCGATCGAGCACCAGCACCGAAGCCTGCTGGGTGCCGGACAGGCCCGCCGCGCGTATGAACGCCTGGCGGTTGGTGAATACCGGCACCAGGCGCGCGCGCGCCGATTCGGTGGAGTGGCGCTCCAGCAGTGCTTTCTCGATGGCCTGGCGCGTCGGCTCGTCACCGGGGTCGTTCAGCACCGGCATCTTGACCCAGGGGATGCTGGAATGCTGGTGCAATCGCAGCCCCTGGATCCAGCTCTGGATCTGGCCGCGCTGGTCCGGATGAAACGCCACCAGGGCGAGCGTGCGGTCGGAAGGGCCCCGCATCAGGACGATGCGCTGCTGGTCGAGGCGCTTGGCCGTCAGGGCCGGCAGGCTGCCCATGACATTGGATTCGCTCGGGGCGGCCATGGCCAGCACCAGCGCCGCGCTCGCGGCGCCCAGCCACGCGAGCGTGGGCGTCCAGATGGTTCTGTTCATGGCGTTCTCCCTGTGCTGCAAAGCAGTGTTTCACAGCAACATCGGGGCCATGGTTCCCCGCGTGTAAAGAACACGCGGCAGTTGTGCGCGGACGTAACGCCCGCGCGGGCTGCTACCTGATGAGAAGCACCGGCACCCCGCAGTGCGCGAGCACCTGCGAGGTGACCGAGCCCATGACAAGGCGTGCCAGCGCACCGTGTCCGTGCGTGCCCATGATCAGCATGTCGAACTTGCCGCTCTCGGCGAACTGCGCAATGGCTTCGCCCGGGTGCCCGACGCGCCACTCGCCCGTGACGCGCAGGCCTTTGGCCTGCAGCGCGGCCACCGCCGGCGTGATCACTTTCTGGGCTTCTTCCAGGTGGTAGTCCTGGGCCGCGGCGCTGCCGATGACCGACCGCGCATGCGGCGGCAGCGGCGGCTGCGCGTTGAAGACCATGTACTCGTGGCTGGCATCGAACAAGGCGCTGTTGTGCGTCACGTAATCCAGCATCTTGCGGGTGTAGTCACTGCCATCGACGGCAAGCATGATTTTCATGGTGTTTTTCCGAGGAAGCTGACGATGCCGCCAGCCTAGCATGAGCCGTAAGCCTCGCAAGTCGGGGGAAACCGCGACTCACGCGCGCGGCACTTCGATCAGCAAGGCGTCCTTGAATCCTTCCTGCTCACCCTTGACCGCGTAGCCCAGCGTGTTGGCCACGACGCGGCAATCGCTGGCCAGATAGTCCTGCTGGCAGTGCAAATGGCCGTGCAGCCACAGCCGCGCCAGGGGCAGCAGGTCGTCCATGGCATTGCAGAACCCCGCGGTGCCGGGCGTGAGCCCATAGCGCGGGTCCGCGCTGCGCAGGGTCGGGGCGAAATGCGTGACCACCACGGTGGTGCCCTGGAAAGGCTGGGCCAGGGCGTCGCGCAGCCAGGCATGGCAGATCAACGCCTGTTCACGCCAGCCCTCTGCCAGCCAGGGTTCGCCGCCGCGGGTCGCGCCGGTTTTTCGCAGGTAGAAGTTCGCCGCCCGGAAGGCCTTCTCGCGGGTCTTCAGCATGCGGGCCGGGCTGGCTTCGGCGCGGTCCTGCGGCGTCACCAGCGCATCGAAGTCCGGCCACAAGGTGGTGCCGACAAAACGCACCGAGTCCAGCACCAGGACTTCGCGCTCCAGCCAGGTGATGCCCAGCCGGTCGCAGGTGGCGCGCAGCCGGACATGCGTGTCATCGAAATCGAGGTTGTCGTACTCGTGGTTGCCGGGCACGAAGAGCACCGGCACGGGCCAGCCGTGGCGGGGCGAGAAGCGCTCCAGTCCGAAATCATTCCCGGCGAGCCGGCTGCCCGGCTGGTAGGAGCCGATGTCGCCGGCCAGCACGAGCAGGTCGGCGCCGGCGGCGGGCCGCGGCTGGTAGTTCGGATGCACCTCCAGGTGCAGGTCGGACATGAGCTGGATTTTCACCCGCCTATTGTGCCGATGCCCTGTGCCGATGCCCTGTGCCGGGGCGCGGCGGGTCAGGCCATCGACGCAGCTTCCTCCATCGCGCCCAGCTGCATCACCTCGGACAGCAGGTCGTAGGCCGCTGCCCAGGCATCGCTCACCTCCGGCGTGAACTTGTCGCCCAGGCCTTGCGCGAGGGCCCACAGCAACGCGCTGCCCACGGTGGCGTAATGTTCGGTGCGCACACCGTAGCCGACGTGGCGCGCACCGAGTTTGCGCACCACGGGCGACAGCGTTTTCAAATCGCGCAGGCCCGCCACCGCGGCGCCGATCATGATCATGAGCAGCTGGCCCTGCTGGCCCATGTCGCCCTTGAACA
>DATILF010000011.1:0-13772 GCA_035476755.1 Ramlibacter sp. | reverse complement strand
GCAACTGATGCAGGTGTCGGCCGTCCATGTGTACCTGACCTATCCGTTCGTGCTGTCGTGGTCGCTGCTGGAAGCCATGAGCATCGGCTGCCTGGTCGTGGCCTCGGACACCGCGCCGGTGCGTGAAGTGATCACGCATGGACATAACGGCATCCTCACCGATTTCTTCGATGCCGACGCGCTGGCGCGAGCAACGGCCGCCGCATTGGAGCAGCGCGCGAAATGGGCGCCGCTCAAAGCCGCGGCGCGCCAAACCATCGTCAGCCGGTACGACCTGGCCAGCCATTGCCTGCCGGCGCAATTGGCCTTTCTGCAAGCCGCCTGGACGCCCGGGCAAAAACAGCTGCTATAATCGACGGCTCAGCGGCTGTAGCTCAGTTGGATAGAGTACTTGGCTACGAACCAAGGGGTCGTGGGTTCGAATCCTGCCAGCCGCACCAATAAAATCAAGGACTTACGTCAGAAATGGCGTGAGTCCTTTTTCTTTTTGCGCGACTTCTGCGCGACTTCTCATCGCGCCCTTCCTTTTTTCAGCCATTCGCCACCCGCAATAGCGTCGTCCGGTCGCGCCCGGCGGGCGCGGCAGGTCGTCAAGTTGCTGGCTTGCCGGAATTGAAATAGGCTGCCAGGCGCATCCGTTCTTCCTCGAACGCCGGCATCCCGGCCAGGACCGCATTCCAGTCGCCGGTGCGGCTGGCGCGGTCGATGTACTCGCATGCGGCTGCAAAACCGAGCGCACCGACCATCTTGCTGGCGCCCCCCATGCGGTGGGCGAAATGGGTAACTCGCGCGGTGTCGCCCGCGGCCACCGCCTCCCCGAGCCCGGGGGCGTCTTCGTCGCATGTGCGGCGAAAGGTTGCAAGAATTTCGCCCACCGTCCGTGCGTCACCGCCACAGTTCGCCGTGAGGAGCGCCTGATCGATCGGGGTGACGTGGGACGCGGCGTCGGGGCTCGGGCCAGGTGACTGCGGCACGGGTTCCTGGGGAATCGGCAGCCATTGCTCGAGCTTTTCCAACAACTGCGACAGCTCGACCGGCTTGACCAGGCAGTCGTCCATGCCGGCGGCGCGGCAGGCCTCGGCCTCTCCCTGCAGCGCATTGGCGGTGCAGGCGATGATGGGAACGCGTTTGCGGTCCTCGGCGGATTCGAGGCTGCGGATGCTGCGCGTCAGTTCGTAGCCGTCCATCTGCGGCATGTGGCAGTCGGTGATCACCAGCCCGAATCGGCCCGACTTCCACTTCTCCAGGGCCTCGATGCCGTGTTCGGCGGTCTGGGCGGCATAGCCCAGCGTTTGCACCTGGCGCAGCAGCAGCATGCGGTTGACCGGGTGATCATCCACCAGCAGCACCAGCGTCCCTTCCGTCTCCGCCTGCGCGATGCTGGGGGGCGTGCGGCACGCGGGGGCCGGCGGCAGCGCACGCGCGCTGGGGGTGCCGCTGTCCGGGACGGACTCGACGATAGGCAGTGTCAGGCTCAGGGTGAGGGTCGTGCCCTCGCCCGGTTCGCTCTCCATGGTGATGGCGCCGCCCATCATCTGCGCCAGCTGGCGGGAGATGACGAGCCCCAGTCCGGCACCGCCCGAGCTCCGCCGCGCCTCCTCACCGGCGGCCTGGCTGAAGGGCTGGAACAGCCGCTGCTGGTCCTCCGGCGAGATGCCGATGCCGGTGTCCTTCACCACGAACCGCAGGCTTTCCAGAGCCTCCTCCCGCCCCACCCATTGCGCGCTGATCTCGATCGAGCCTGCCGGGGTGAACTTGATCGCGTTGCTGACGAAGTTGTTGAGGATCTGGCGCAGGCGCACCGGATCGACCCGCAGCGCCGGGCTGATGCGCGGGTCTACCATCCGCCGGACGATCAGGCCCTTGCTGCTCGCATTGCCCAGATAGATGCTCTGCACCTCCTCGATGACCTGCCTGATGGAGACGACCTCGGGACGGACCTCCAGTTTTCCGGCCTCGATCTTCGAGAAGTCGAGGATGTCGTCGATGATGCGCAGCAGCGACTTGCTCGATGCCCGCACGAGGCCGAGCGTTTCGCGCTGCTCGGCATCCAGCTCGGTCAGGCTCAGCAGTTCCAGCATGCCGAGCATGCCGTTCATGGGTGTCCTGATCTCGTGGCTCATGGTGGCCAGGAAGGTGCTCTTGGCGCGATTGGCGGCCTCGACCTCGGTCGTGCGCTGCGCCAGCGCCGCATGCAGCCTCTCGACCTCACGCTCTTTCCTGGTCTTTTCCGTCACGTCTTCCGCAATGGTCAGCACGTAACGCGGCTGTCCGGCATCGTCGAGGATCGGAATCTTCTTCATGTGCAGGATCACTTCACCGTTGCGCGTGTGCAGCGTCGCCTGCGGGATGTCCAGCTCCCCGCCGAGCGCCAGGGTTTCCCTGTCGACCGCCGTGATGAATTCAGCCTCCTCCCGCCTGGGATTGATGTCAAAAGCGCTCTTGCCCAGCAACTCCTGCTCCGTGCGCCCCAGCAGCCGCTCGACGCCGCGATTGACGCGAACGAACGTCAGGTCGCTGGCGTTCTTTACGATGACCATGTGCGGAATGTGCTGGATCACCGAATTCAGGAAGCTATTGGCTGTTTCGAGTTCGGCGGTGCGCGACCGCACGCGCTCCTCCAGCTCCGCGTTCAAAGCGTGAAGCTCTTCTTCCGCACGGCGCAGCGCCGCGCGCTCCTCTTTCTCGATCAGCGCTCGCCGAACCTGGGCGCCCAGCCGCCACGGCCGCTGCTTGAGGACGTAGTCGGTGGCGCCAGCCTTCATGCACTCCACCACGTCTTCCTCACTCCTCAGCCCTGAGGAACTGATGATCACCGGAAGCTCCGGTTGCTGCTTGCGGACATGGCGCAGCGCCTCCAGGCCGCTGTAGCCCGGCACTTCATAATTGCATATCACCACATCGAAGGCTTGCGCTTGCAGGCTGGATTCGAAATCCTCCTTGCCGCACACCCACACGATCTCGCAGGCAGGGTGGTCGGCCTGCAACCTGGCCCGGATGCGTTCGGCGTCGTCCGGCTCGTCTTCCAGATGCAGCAGTCGAATGGCGGCGTTCATTTCGGCCTCCGGTGCGGACACTTCATGGCCCGTCCTTCTCGCCGCGCAGCGACTCGACCACCTCTCGGAACTCCTCGCGGTTGTGCTCGCTCAGGCCCGAAAGCGCCTCGTGTGCGGCCCGGATTCGGTTCCGTCCCGCTATCGGATCGCTCGCCGTGTTCAGCGCGTAGAGCTCCGGCGCGGCGGGGACGTCCTCGCGGATGCGGGCCAGTACCTGCGCCATGCTCAGCTCCTCGAACAGCGCGCGCACGGCCGGCCTCACACCCCTGAGAACCATACCGCCCCGGGCGACCAGCTCGTGCACCGTGCCGAGGAAGGTGCTGTCCAGATACTCGCAGCCGGAGAGGTCCAGCACCAGGGCGTGGCCCTGTTCCAGCACGGCACGGGCCGTCTCATGGAAGGCATCGCTGTGCATCCAGTTTGCCCGCCCGCGCAGCGCGAGATACGCGGCGTTCTCCGTCTCTCCATAGAACACCACGCCGTCCGGCCGCGCCGCGGCGGTCGCGGCGGCAGCGGGAACCTCGGCGCCGTTGTCGAACCAGGAGGTGCCTGCGTGCGCGTCGATGAGAAGGATGGTCACGTCATCCCGGTCCGCGCCCGCCGGCGCAGCACCATGAATCTGCGCCATCACTTCCTGCACGCTGGTGAGCGGCTTGGAGAGCAAGCGCTCCAGCTGTTGCAGCTCCCGTTCGGTGCCGGAGGGCAGGAGCCCGTCGGTGTAGAGGAGGATCCGGTCGCCGGCCGCGAGCTGGAGGCGTTCCTGCCGGAAGCTCGCATCCGGCGCCAGCCCCAGCGCGGGGCCCGTGCGGCGGATCAGGCGCGTCTCCCGGCCTGCGCGCAGGTGCAGCACGGGCGGATGGCCCGCGGATGCCAGCGTGATGCTGGAGTCCATGGTGTCCAGCAGTCCAAGGACGGCCGTCAGGAACAATCCCGGCGCGGCGTGCGCCTGGCACAGTGAGCGGTTCACCGCGCCCAGAACTGCCGCCGGCGCCAGCGCGAGGCCTGTCTTCGGGTCCACCAGGACCAGGCGCTGCTTGAACAGCACCGAGAGCATCGCCGATGTCACGCCGTGGCCGGTGGCGTCCGCCAGGTAGAACGCCAAGTGCCGTTCGCCCAGCCGAACCACGTCGTAGAGGTCGCCGCCGACATGCTGTCCCGGCCGGTAGACCGCCTGGACGCAATAGCCGTCCATGGCTGGCGGACTGGGCGGCAGCAGCGCACGCTGGATCACCTCCGCCCGCTCCAGGTCGCGGCGCAGCAGCTCGGAGGTCTCCTCAAGCTCCCGGACCTTGCGCTGCAGTTCCCGATGCAGCCGCTCGCGCTCCGCCAGCAGCCGCCGCCGCTCGAGCGCGTTGCGCACCGAGACCGACATCTCTTCCATCCGCGGTGACTTCGGCAGGAAGTCGAACGCCCCCAGCCGGATCGCGGCCACCGCCGAGTCGAAGGTGTCCAGTCCGGAGAGGACGATCCACATGGCCCCGGGCGCCACCTCGCGCCCCCACCGCAGAAGCTCGAGCCCGTCCATCCCCGGCATCATGATGTCCGTGAGCACCAGAGCGATGTCCGGGTGCTCGCGCAGCACCTGCTGCGCCTCGATTCCGCTGGCGGCTTCCAGTACCGGAACACAGCCGAGGCTCTCCAGTGTGCGCTTCACGAGAAGGCGGGTCACAGGCTCGTCGTCCACCACCAGCGCGGGGGCAGGGACAGTTTCGGAGCTCATGACGTGCACTCGCAGTGGATAAGGTACTGGATGCATTCTGCGAGCCGGCGGCAGCGATAGCAAGGGACTGCGACCCGACAGTGAACCGGAGCAGGCAGCGGAGGGCCATCGTTCTCGCGTGGGGATGGAAGCGGACCTCGGTATCGTGCTCAACAGTGCCGAAACCCTGTGCAGCAGCACAAACGCCTTCTCGCGCTGCAGGAGTGACCTACGTGTCCAGCGGACCCGGTGGCCAAGATGATCAATCTGACGCTGGATTGAAGCGAGCCCCCGCGGCCTTTTTCTTTGGCCGGGGAGTACTCGGGCGGGCTATGAGCGCTGCCCGCTGCCCGCTGCCCGCTGCCCGCTGCCCAGTTTCTGGCGATGCTACGCCAACGGGAATTCGCGCATGAGGTTGCTGCGCACCCATGTGAAACCTCCCGACTGGAGGTTGTTCGCTTGCCAGCGACGGAATTCGGGATCGGCAGACAATGGGTCCGTCACCTTCGCGTACTCCGTCGCATTCTCGAACTCCACAACCAGGACGTAGTTGCCCAGTTCGCCAGCCGCGACGTTCCACAGCCGCGGGTTGGGGGCGCCGTGCTTTTTCCAAAGCGACGCACCCACCTTCATCGCTTCCATGACGGCGCCAAGATCGGCTCCGGGATTCGGTCGCAAGACATATCGCGCTTCGTAGGCCATGGCATCTCCTTCAGTCACCGTGACATTGAAGCACCTGACGGCTCGGGTGGCAACTGGTACTCGAAGCCCAGCCCATCTGGACCAGCAGATCCAGCTGCACGCCGACCAGTTCCGCCTGCACTGGCAAAGGGTGCAGGAGGCGGCGCATGGTCTGACCGCGATGATCGGCCAGTTACGTCAGCTGCTGGCGCCTCGTCACGTTCGAGCGCATGGCCGACGGACACGCATCGGTCTGCGGGGCGAGCCTGCTGGTGTACGCCGCCGGGTTCAGGGGCAGCGCTCGGAGGCTGCGGTCTCGCGAAAGCTGCCGGGTGTGTACCTGCGCGCGTCGCCACAGTGCGTCGCGCAACTGCCCGCCGTGGAGGATTGGTTGTTCGGTTCGTCTGAACTTCCGGTGTTCTTTTTCGGCGACCTCGATTACGCGGGGATGCAGATCCTGGCCAATCTACGAGCGGTGTTCCCAGGCGCGCAGGCATGGCAGCCCGGTTATGTCCATCTCGCGGCCATCCTCGAGAGCGGCGGCGGTCACTTGCCCGACCAGGCAGGCAAAGGGATGCAGTCAGACCCGGGGGATACCGGCTGTCCATTTGCGGACGGGCAGTTGCTGCCACTCATACGGAAGCATGCGCGGTTTGTCGATCAGGAGGCGTTCGACGCCGGCTTCTGAGGACGGAGCAGACTCCAGCCGATCGCAACTCGCTCACGCCTGCCAATTGCCGCGCTGTTAACGCTGGGGACGCTTGACTTGCCCGCAACGGCGCTTGAAGCCTTACTTCGCGACAAGCTCCGCCAACCGCTGCGAGGTTTCCGGCGACTGCAGCGATGCTTCATACGCCGCGCGGCCCATCGCCTCGGTCCAGTCACCCGCCACGAGGGCGTCGATGTGCTGCTTCATCGAACGCACGGCGTTCGGCTCGCAGCGAAGCAGGCCTTCGCGGTAGGCCGCTATCCTGGCTTGCAGGCCGTCGCGTTCGACGAGGTCCGTGAGAAAGCCGACGCGAAGCAGCTCTTCGCTTTCCAGCGTCATGGAGGTCAGGAAAATCTTCTTGGCGGTGGTGGGACCCAGCCGCGAGACGAATCGCCGAAGGCCTCCCGGGTAGTAGTGCAGGCCGAACCTCGCGGCCGGCATGAACAGCTTGCAGCCGCGCACCCCGACGCGGAAGTCGCAGGCGAGCGCGAGGTCGGTGCCGCCGCCGTAGGCGCTGCCGTTCATGGCGCACAAGGTGGGGATGGCCAGCGACTCGAGCGCATCGAGCATGTCCTCGAGCGTGTGGTCCAGGTGCGTGCCGATCCGCGCGAGCGTGTAGCCGGAGCAGAAGGTTCGTTCGCCCTCGCCGGTGACCACCAGGAGCCGGATCGATGGGTCGCTTCTCACCGTCTCGATGTGGCGCAGCAGCAGGGCCGGATCGTCCGGATCGATCCGGTTGTGCTGGAGGGGGCGGCGGAGCGTGAGGGTCGCCACCTGGTCGGCGACTTCGAGGGTGGGGCTGGATCCTGAATTCATGGCTGTTGATCGTGGCAATGCTGCACGATAACGCCTTCGCGAGCCAGCGCGCGCAAGTCCGGGTCCGACCAGCCCAATTCACGCAGCACCTCGAAGGTGTGTTCGCCCAGCACCGGGGGCGCCCGGCGGATGGATTCGCCCTGGCGGCCGTCGAAGGAGATGGGGGACCCCACTTGGCGGATGCGGCCCAGCTCGGCGTGATCCGCTTCCTCGACCAGCCGGCAGTGGATGACCTGTTCATCGGCAAACACGTCGGCCAGCGTGTTGATCGGCCCTGCCGGGATGTCCGCGGCCAGGAACAACGCGGTCCACTCGCGGCGGGTGCGTTCTGCGAGGCGCGCTTCCAGGAGTTCCTTCAGCTCGGCCCGCCGCTCGATCCGTGCCGCGTTCGTCAAATAGCGCGGATCGTCCACCAGGCCGGCAAGCCCCAGCACATCGCACAGGCGCTTCCACATGTCGGTGGTGGCGGGTGCGATGTTCAAAGGCCCGTCGGCGGTCTGGAAGACACCATAGGGGGAGATGACCGGGTGGGTGTTGCCCGCAAGACCCGGCACCTCGCCCAGGCTCAGGTAGCGCTGGGCCTGCACGCTCATGAGTCCGACCAGGGAGGACAGTAGCGAGGTCTCGACCCGCCGTCCTTTGCCGCTCGCGTTGCGCTGCGCAACGGCAGCCAGCACGCCGATCACGCACCACATGCCCGCCGTCTGGTCACCGATGGCAACGCCCACTCGCACCGGCCCCGATTCGGGCGCTCCGGTCACGCTCATCAAACCTGAATAGCCCTGCGCGATCTGGTCGAAGCCGGGACGGCCGCCCGCGGGGCCGGTACGCCCGAAGCCGGTGACGCTCGCATAGATGAGCCGCGGATTCAGCTCGGCCAATGTTTCATAGCCGAGGCCCATGGCTTCCACGGCGCCAGGGCGAAAGTTCTCGGCGACGACATCGCACTGCACAGCCAGGCTTCTGAGCATGTCGAGCGCCCGCGGGTCGCGGAAGTTCACGGCGATGCCGCGCTTGTTGCGGTTGCCGCTCAGGTAGTAGGCGCTGGTTCCTCGATCGAAAGGGCCCCAGTTGCGGATCATGTCGCCCCCCGTCGGCTCGACCTTGATCACATCGGCGCCAAGATCGCCCAGGATCATCGTGCAGAAGGGCCCGGCCAGGGCGCGGGTGAGGTCCAGGACGCGGATGCCGGCGAGCGGCAGGGTTTCGGGGTTCATCTAGGGGTTCTCCTGGGGATGGCTTGCCAAATGCAGGATCACAGTCTATATTGCATACAACGGAAATGCAACCGTTGTGCAATTTAGGAGCAACATGCGGAAACCCAACATCCTGTTCATCATGGCGGACCAGCTCTCCGCGCCGGTGCTGCCGTTTCATGGCAACCCGGCGCTCAAGGCGCCGCACCTGCAGGCGCTCGCCGAGCGCTCCGCCGTTTTCGACAACGCGTACTGCAACTTCCCGTTGTGTGCGCCTGCCCGCTTCTCGCTGCTGGCCGGCCAATTCGCGACACGCATCGGCGCGTTCGACAACGCGTGCGAATTCCAGGCCGCCACGCCGACGCTGCCGTACTACCTCGCGCAGCAGGGTTACAAGACCATCCTCAGCGGCAAGATGCACTTCGTCGGGCCGGACCAGAAGCACGGATTCGAAGAGCGGCTTACCACCGACATCTACCCGGCGGACTTCGGCTGGGTGGCGGACTGGACCGAGGGCGAGTTCAGTTTCTATTCACCGGGCCACAACCTGAGCACCGTGGACGAGAGCGGGTCGTGCTTTCGCAGCCTGCAGCTCGACTTCGACGAGGAAGTCGAGGCCAAGGCCATCCAGCGCCTGTATGACCTCGCGCGCGAAGACGAGCAGCCGTTCTTCATGTGCGTCTCCTACACCCATCCGCATCCCCCGTACCACATTCCACCCGAGTACCTGGACCGCTATTCGCTGGACGAGATCAACCTGCCCATCGTGGCGGACATGCCGATGGAAGAGCGCGACAAGCTCAGCCAGTGGATCCAGTACTCGCACGGCCTGGACAAGAAGGGCGCCACCGACGAGCAGATCCGGCGCGCTCGCCACGCCTACTACGCAATGGCCAGCTACATCGACGACAAGGTCGGGCACCTGCTCGAAACGCTCAAGCGCACCGGTTTCGACGACAACACCATCGTCGTCTTCACTTCCGACCATGGCGACATGCTCGGCGAGCGGGGCATGTGGTTCAAGCGCGTGTTCTTCGACTGGTCCTGCAAAGTGCCGCTGCTGATCCACCACCCGCAACAGGACAAGCAGCGGCGCATCGCGCAGCCGGTTTCGCACGTGGATTTGCTGCCCACCCTCGTCGACTTCGCCACCGGCGGCTCACTTCCCCAATGGGTGGAGCCCATCGACGGCCGTAGCCTGGCGCCGCTGGTCGCCACGGGCGATGAGCCGGGCGAACCCGAGGCGTTCTCCGAGTACACGGCCGAAGGTGTGACCGGGCCGTGCTGCATGCTGCGTCGTGGCCGCTACAAATACGTGTACACACACGGGCACCCGGACCAGCTGTTCGACATGCAAGACGACCCGAACGAGCTGGTCAATATCGCGCAACAGCAGCCGCAGGTGCTTGCCGACCTCAAATTTCGCGTGCTCGACCGCTGGGATCCTGAGACGATCAAGACTGAGGTCCTCCGCAGCCAGGCTCGGCGCAAATTCATCAATGCCTTGCCGGATGCGCTGCAGCCTGTATGGGACTACCAGGCCCATGTGGACGATACGCGCCGCTTCGTGCGCCGTGGCAGCGCCCGCGTGATCAAAGTCAAGAAGCGCTGGCCGCCTGTGCCATCGCCGTCCACCTCGAAATGAAGGAGCAGCACAAATGAGCGAACAGATCCTGTTGCCGGACACCGACCCGCACCGGCTGGCGCGGACACTCAGCGGCTTCAACCTCGTCGATGGTGTACTCGCCGGCGCGCTATCGGGCAAGACGTTTGCCGTCGCGAACCCGGCGAACGGACGCGAGATCGGGCGAGCGCCCGACAGCGATGCACGGGACATCGAACGCGCGGTCGAGGCGGCCGCCCGTGCCCAGCCCGCCTGGGCGGCGATGCCGGCGCGCAAGCGCGGCGCGCTGATCGCGGAATGCGCGCGGCTGCTCTCTGACCACGTCGAGGAACTCGGCCGGCTGGTGGCCCTGGAGACCGGCAAGGCCCTTCGCACCGAGAGCCGGGTCGAAGCCTCGGTGGTTGCCGACGCGCTGCAGTTCTATGGCGGGCTGGGGTCGGAGCTGAAAGGCGAAACGGTTCCCTTCAACCCCGACATGCTCACGCTGACGCAGCGCGAACCGATCGGGGTGGTCGGCGTGATCATTCCCTGGAACGCGCCGATGATGCTGATGGCGCTGAAGATCGCGCCGGCCCTGGTCGCGGGCAACACGGTCGTCGTGAAGTCCGCCGAGGAAGCGCCCCTGGCCGTGCTGCGGGTCTGCCAGATCCTCAACCAGAAACTCCCCCCAGGCGTGCTCAACATCGTGTCGGGGTTCGGCCCCGAATGCGGGGCCCCGCTCGTTGCCCATCCCGCGATCGGAAAGGTGACCTTCACCGGCTCGGTGGAAACCGGCAGGATCGTGGCCCGCACGGCCGGCGAGAAGCTGATCCCGGTGACACTGGAGCTCGGCGGCAAGAGCCCGATGATCGTGATGGACGACGCGGACATTGCCAAGGCTGTCGCCGGCGCGGTGAGCGGCATGCGCTTCACGCGCCAGGGGCAGAGCTGCACTGCGGCCAGCCGCATCCTCGTGCACGAGAAGGTGCACGACGAGTTCGTCGCGGCCCTCAAGGCCAAGGTGGACGCCATGAAGATGGGCGACCCGCTGGACGAGGCGACGGATATCGGCACCATCATCTCGCGCGGCCAACTGGACAAGGTCCTCGGCTACATCGAAGCCGGGCGAGCCGTGCCGGGCGCCCAGGCGCTGGAGTGTTCGCAGCTGCCCGACAGCGAATCGCTGCGAAGCGGCCTGTTCGTGCGGCCAGTGATCTTTGTCGGCCTGGACAACACGAGCCGCCTGGCCCGCGAGGAGATCTTCGGCCCGGTCACTTGCGTGATCCGCTTCTCGAATTACGAAGAAGCTTTGGCGATGGCCAATGACAGCGACTTCGGGCTGGCGGCGACCATCTGGACGCAGGACTTGAAGACGGCGCTGGACGCCACGCGGCGCCTGCAGGCGGGCTTCGTGCAGGTGAACCAGAACATCGTGGTTCAGCCCGGCCTGTCCTACGGCGGCGTCAAGCAGTCGGGCCTGGGCCGCGAAGCCTCGCTCGAGGCGATGCTCGATCACTTCACGCACAAGAAGACCATCATTTTCAATATGACGTGAGCGGACTGTCATTGCGGGCTTGACCCGCAATCCATGTATTTGGCGGCCCGTCAGAACAGCCTGGATGCCGGATCGAGTCCGGCATGACAAACGAAAGGAGACTTCAATGGCAGTCATCGGATTCATCGGCTTGGGCAACATGGGATTTCCCATGGCGTCCCGGCTCAGGCAGGCGGGGCACGACGTGCGCTGCTTCGACACCAGCGCCCATGCGCTGGAGCGCGCCGCGGCGCAAGGCATGTCGCCGCAGGGCTCGGTGGGCGAGGCCGTACAGGATGCGGACTTTGTCATCACGATGCTGCCCAGCGGCAGCCATGTCATCAAGGTGCTCACCAGCGAGCTGCTGCCCATCCGGGCGGATTCACTGGTGATCGATTGCTCGACGATCGACGTCGCCTCGTGCGGCGTGTTCCATAAGACTCTGCAGGCGAAGGGCATCGCGACGCTCGATGCACCCGTCTCCGGCGGTGTCGGCGGCGCCGCGGCGGGCACGCTCACGTTCATGGTCGGCGGCAGCGAAACCGATTTCGAGCGTGCCCAGCCCATCCTGCAAGCGATGGGCAAGAACCTGATCCACGCCGGCCCCCCCGGCGCCGGCCAAGCCGCGAAGATCTGCAACAACATGCTGGCCGGCATCTCGATGCTGGCGGTGTCGGAGGCGCTGCACCTGGCGAAGTGCCTGGGTCTCGATACCCGCAAATTCTTCGAGATTGCCTCGGCGTCGTCCGGTCAGTGCTGGGCACTGACCAGCTACTCGCCGGAGCCGGGGCTGGTGCCGAGCGCGCCGTCCAACCGCGGCTACGAAGGCGGCTTCGCGTCGGAGCTGATGCTCAAGGACCTGCGGCTGGCCGAACAGGCCGCGATCGCCAGCGGCGCACCCGCGTTGCTCGGCGCCGCGGCGAGTTCCCTTTATGCCATGCATTGCGCGGCGGGCCGCGGCCGGCTGGACTTTTCCTCGATCATCCAGATGCTCGGCCAGTCCACGAGCCCGGCTGCCTGAAGTACACACAAGGAGACAAGATCATGCAGACAATTCGACGCGTTCTGAAGGGGTTCATGGCTCTGACCTTGGCGGCGAGCGGCGCCTGCTTCGCGCAGGCCGACAGCGGCAGGCTCATCGTCGGCTACCCGCCGGGGCAATCGGTGGATGGGGTGGCGCGGGTGCTGGCGGGGCGCCTCGGCCCTGCAATAGGGCGCAACCTGATCGTGGAGAACATGCCGGGGCAGGCCGGCAGCGTGGCCCTGGCGGCCGTGGCCAAGATGCCGGCCGACGGCAGCGTCATGACGCTTTCGGCGGCGGCGGCGATAGCGGGCAATCCGTTTCTCTACCGGAACGTGCGCTACGACAGCCAGAAGGATTTCGAGCCGATCGGCCTGATCTACGATGCGCCCCTGCTGCTCCTGGTCCATAGCGCGCTGCCGATCCAGTCCTTCAAGGATCTCGTCGCCTACGCCAAGGCAAACGCGGGAAAGGTCAACTACTCCTCGCCTGGCAACGGCTCGGTCTCGCATCTCGCGATGACGGAGCTCATGCGCCGCACCGGCATCGAGATGACCCATGTCCCCTATCAGGGCGCAGCCAAATCGCTCACCGACCTGGCTGCCGGGCAGGTGCAGGTTTCCTTCGACGCGGTCAGCGCCGCGCAGCCATTCCTGGCGGGCGGCAAAGTCCGCGCCATCGCCGTGAGTTCGAGCGAACGTGTGCAGGTGATGCCCTCGGTGCCGACCGTCGCTGAAAGCGGTCTGGACGGCTTTGACATGGTTCCCTGGGTAGGGCTGTTCGCGCCTGCCGGCACACCGAAAGCGGTGGTGGACAAGGCCAGCGAGGAGCTGATCAAGATCGTGCGCTCGCCGGACTTTTCGCAGCGCATCGTGGCGCTGGGCGGCCGTCCGCGTACCAGCCCGGCGCCCGAATTCAAGTCATTCGTCGAGAAGGAAATCGCTCACTGGTCGGCGGTGGTCAAGTCGTCCGGGGCCAAGATGGAGTGAGGTTGGGCGCATCCTGTATAAGAACACCATGACTTCAGCGAAATCCAACGTCCTCACCCAACGGAGCCCCCAGCCGCTGTCTGCCGAACAGGTCTGCGACCGCATCCGCGCGGCGATCCTGCGGGGCGAACTGAAACCCGGCGAGAAACTGACCGAGCAGGACCTCGCGGCTGAATTCGAGGTCAGCCGCACGCCGGTGCGCGAAGCGATTCGCCAGCTGGAGGTCGAGCGCCTGGTCGTGCGCACGCGGTTTGTCGGTGTGACGGTCAGGCAGCTGACGCCCAAGGAATTGATCGAACTGCTGGATATCCGTGAGGTGCTGGAGGGCCTCGTGGCGCGGCTGGCGACGCAGCACATGGATGCCGTCCATCTGCAGCGCCTGAAGAAGACGCAGCAACTGCTGGCCGCCAGTGCCAGGAAGGGCGATGTGCCCGACTACCTGGAGCAGGCGCTGGCGTTTCGGCGCGT
>DATILF010000010.1:0-9483 GCA_035476755.1 Ramlibacter sp. | reverse complement strand
TTCCCCAAGCTGCGCGCGGCCGGCTGGAGCGGCCACTGGATCGACGCGGCCTCGACGCTGCGCATGAAGGACGACGCCATCATCGTCCTCGACCCGGTGAACATGCCGGTCATCAAGAACGCCCTGGCCAAGGGCGGCAAGAACTGGATTGGCGGCAACTGCACCGTCAGCTGCATGCTGATGGGCGTGGGCGCGCTGTACAAGGCGGGCCTGGTCGAGTGGATGAGCAGCATGACCTACCAGGCGGCCTCCGGCGGCGGCGCCCAGCACATGCGCGAGCTGCTGACCCAGTTCGGCACGCTGCACGCCGAGGTGCGGCCCCTGTTGGACGACCCGAAGTCGGCCATCCTGGAGATCGACCGCAAGGTGCTGGCCCGCCAGCAAAGCCTGTCCGCCGATGAAACCGCGAACTTCGGTGTGCCGCTGGGCGGCTCGCTCATTCCCTGGATTGACAAGGACCTGGGGGAAGGCAAGCAGCCGGGCGAAGCCGGCTGGGGCGTCTCGCGTGAAGAGTGGAAGGCCGGCGCCGAAACCAACAAGATCCTGGGCCAGGGCGAAGGCTTTGGCACCCCCGCCACGCCGGTCGATGGCTTCTGTGTTCGCGTCGGCGCCATGCGCTGCCACAGCCAGGCGCTGACCTTCAAGCTGCGCAAGGATGTGCCGCTGGCCGACCTCGAAGCGCTCATCGCCAACGACAACGCCTGGGTGAAGGTTATTCCCAACAACCGGGAGGCGACCGTGCGCGACCTGACGCCAGTGGCGGTCACCGGCACGCTGGGCATTCCCGTGGGCCGCATCCGCAAGCTGGCGATGGGTCCGGACTATGTCGGCGCCTTCACGATCGGCGACCAGTTGCTGTGGGGCGCGGCGGAGCCGCTGCGCCGGATGCTGCGCATCCTGCTTGACGCATAATCCCGGCAATCGTTCGCGACAACGGCCTGTAATCAGTGGTTACAGGCCGTTGTCGCATCACAACAATGGCGCCGCGGCTGCCACGCTCGAAGACAGCGTCCCGAAGTTAAAAGCCGTCTCAGCTTGTCACCGTAAAACATTGATGTTATGGTCCTTTTAGCAAATTCAGTGTCGAGGCGTTTGTTCGCATGATGAGAAAAAAATTGCCTGCAGACCGAGCAACGGGGGCGCAAAAATCGATCGAGAAGCCGCTCTGGCGCGCAACCGCTCTGGCAATCGCCACGGCCGTGCTGCTAGGTGTTTCGGCTACCGATGCCAGCGCCCTCGCCTTGGGTCGCATTACGGTCCAGTCCGCACTGGGAGAGCCGCTGCGCGCCGAAATCGACATTCCAGAGATCAACGCTGAAGAGCTGGCCACCCTGCGTGTCGGCGTGGCCGCGCCGGACGCCTTTCGCGCCGCGGGCCTGGATTACAACGCCGCGTTGACGGGTGTGCGCATCACGCTGGAGCGGCGGCCCGATGGACGCCACTTCCTGCGGCTGTCCAGCCAGCGCCCGGTCAACGACCCTTTTCTCGACCTGATCCTCGAAACCAACTGGTCCTCCGGCCGTATCGTGCGTGACTACACGATGCTGTTCGACCCGCCCAACCTAAGGCAGGCCCCGGCCCCCCTGGCAGCGCAGGTCACCCCGGCAGCTCCCGCCGTGCGGCCGGCCGCACCGGCTGCCGCAGCCCCCACCGCACCTGCGCCGGCCACTCCTGCGGCCCGTGCTCCAGCAGCCCGCCCCGCCACACCCACGGCGCCCGTGCGCGACGCAGCCTCACCCCGGCCGCCTGCGGCTGAAGGCGGCAAGCAAGTCACCGTCCGGGCCGGCGAAACCGCCAGCAAGATCGCAGCCGCCCACAAGCCGGCCGAGATCTCGCTCGACCAGATGCTGGTGGCGCTGCTGCGCGCCAACCCCGACGCCTTCATCGGCGGCAACGTGAACCGACTGCGCGCCGGCGCCGTGCTCGAGGTGCCCACCGCCGAACAGGCGGCTGTGGATCCCACCGATGCCCGCCAGACGCTGCAGGTCCAGAGCCGCGACTTCAACGAGTTCCGCCGCCGCCTGGCCGAAGCCCTTCCCACCCAGCCGGTGGGCCAAGGCGATCGCCAGGCTTCCGGCAAGGTCCAGGCTCAGGTCGAGGACAAGAAACCCGCCGCCACGGCACCCGACAAGCTCACGCTGTCCAAGGGTGCGGTACAGGGCAAGGGCTCCGAAGACAAGATCGCGCGCGATCGCGCCGCCCAGGATGCGGCCACCCGCGTGGCCGAACTCAACAAGAACATCAGCGACCTCAACAAGCTCGCCACGGCGCCCGGCGCTGCGGCAACGGCCAGTGCAGCCAAGCCGGGGGTGACCCTGCCCACCGGCGCGGTCGCGGCGGCCAGTGCGCCCAAGCCGGCCCTGCCGGTTTCGCCGCCTGTCATGGCGGCTGCTTCCGCAGCGCCTGCGGTGGCGGCGCCAGCTGTTGCCGCGGCGGCGTCCGCGCCAACGCTTGCAGCGCCCGTCCCGGCCACTGCCGCTGAGACCGCTGCGTCGGCTGCCGCTGCGTCGGCTGCCGCTGCGTCGGCCTCGGCTGCCACGGCCGCTGCCACACCTGCATCGGCCCCCGCGGATGCAACCGCTACTGCCGCTGCGCCCCTGCCAGCTCCGGCCAAGCCCGCTTCGGCCGTCAAGCGGACAGCGCCCCCTGCGGAAACGTCCCTGGTGGACGACCTGCTGGAGAATCCGCTGGTCCCGGCCACTGTCGGTGGCGTCCTGGCCCTGCTGCTGGGCTTCGGTTTTTACCGCGCCCAGCAACGCAAGAAATCCACCCAGGTCGATAGCTCCTTCCTGGAAAGCCGCCTGCAGCCCGACTCGTTCTTCGGCGCGAGCGGTGGTCAGCGTATCGACACCAACGAAGGCGGGGCTACCGGCTCGTCCATGGTGTACTCGCCCAGCCAGCTCGACGCTGCCGGCGATGTCGATCCCGTGGCTGAAGCCGACGTGTACCTGGCCTATGGCCGCGACCTGCAGGCCGAGGAAATCCTCAAAGAAGCCATGCGCACGACGCCTCAGCGCGTCGCGGTGCACGGCAAGCTGCTCGAGATCTATGCCAAGCGTCGCGACGCCAAGGCCTTCGAGGTGGTCGCCACCGAGGCCTATGCCCTCACCCGCGGCGAGGGCCCCGACTGGGAGCGCATCTGCGAGCTGGGCCAGGAACTGGATGCATCCAACGCCCTGTACCGTCCGGGCGGACACCCCGCTGAAGGCGCCGTCGCAGCCACCGCGACGGCTGCCGCAGCCGTTGGCAGCTTCGGCAGCACCACGGCCGTGCAGGCCCTCCCTGTGGCTGCCGCGCCGACGACCGACCTCGACCTGGATCTGGACTTCTCACTGGGTGACGATGAACCCGCCGCGCCGGCCGCCACGCCCGCCTACGCGGCGCCGGAGCCCACGCTGGCCCTGAACGTACCGCCTCCCATGCCCAGCCTGGACATGGACTTCGGCTCGGCCACCGTGGCCCTGGAGGCGCCGGCCCTGCGGCCAGTCCCCGCCGCGCCGGAATTGCCGGTGGCGCAGCCCGAACCGGTGCGCCTCGAAGCACCCGACCTGAACCTCCACGAAAACAACCTGAGTTTCGACCTCGACCTGCCCGCGGCACCCGCACCCGTGGCCGCCGCCCCGGCGCCGGCCGCCGCGCCCGACGCCGGCATGATCGAATTCGACCTTGGCGCGCTGTCCCTCGACCTCGGCGGGCCCGCTGCCGCGGACAAGTCAGTCAGCGAATCCGATACGGACGACGCACCGTTGAGCACTGCGGGTGCGCCGCTGAGCACCACCGGCTTCGATGACACCGGCAGCGGCGACCCCTTGGCCACCAAACTGGCCCTGGCGCAGGAGTTCAACTCCATCGGCGACCCGGACGGCGCCCGCAGCCTGGCCCAGGAAGTGGTGGCGGAAGCTTCCGGTGAACTCAAGAGCCAGGCCCAGCGATTCCTCGCGGAAATCGGCTGAGCACAGCGTTCGCCCGCGGCTTTCTTCTCGAAGCCCGCCAATGAGGCTGGCACTCGGCATCAGCTACAACGGACAGGCCTACGAGGGCTGGCAGAGCCAGCCCTCCGGCCGAACGGTGCAGGATCGGCTGGAAGACGCCCTCACCCAGTTTGCGGCTCAACCCGTCTCTACCGTGTGCGCGGGACGCACCGACGCGGGCGTGCACGGACTCATGCAGGTGGTCCATTTCGACACCGGGCTGCGACGCGAGGAGTTCTCGTGGGTACGCGGCACCAACCGCTTCCTGCCCCCCGACATTGCCGTGCAGTGGGCTCGGCCCGTTCCCGATGCGTTCCACTCCCGCGCCAGCGCCACGGGACGCCGCTACGCCTACGTGCTGGTGGAGTCGCCCGTGCGGCCGAGCGTTGAGGCCGGCCGGGTGGGCTGGGTATTCCGCCCGCTGGACGCGGCAGCCATGCAGCTGGCCGGCGACCTGCTCATCGGCCAGCACGATTTCACGTCGTTCCGCGCCTCCGCCTGCCAGGCCCGCAGCCCCGTCAAGACCCTGCGGCGCGTTGCCATTTCGCGGCGTGGCGCCTACTGGCGCTTCGATTTCGAGGCCGATGCCTTCCTGCACCACATGATCCGCAACATCATGGGCTGCCTGCTGGTGGTCGGCCAGGGCCACCAGCCAGTCGCATGGATGAGCGATGTGCTCACGGCGCGCGACCGCGACGCGGCGGCACCCACCTTTTCGCCCGACGGCCTGTACTTCCTGGGCCCGGTCTATGGCCCGGAGTGGAACCTGCCCAGCCGCACGGCTGCGTATGATTGGCTGCCATGAACGCCCCCCACCCGCCGGCACGGCGAACACGCATCAAGATCTGCGGCCTGACCCGCGAACAGGACGTTGACGCCGCGGTGGCCGCCGGCGCCGATGCCGTGGGCTTCGTGCTGTACGGCCAGAGCGCGCGCTTCGTTGCCGCCGCCCACGCCGCCGAACTCGCGCGCCGCCTGCCCCCGTTCGTCACCCCGGTGCTGCTGTTCGTGAACGAGGACCCGCAGGCCGTGCGGGCCGCCTGTGAGCAGGTGCCAGGCAGCATTGTCCAGTTCCACGGCGACGAAACGCCCGCGCAATGCCTGGACGCCGCCCACGGCCGGCCCTTCATGCGGGCAGCCCGCATCCCGCTGGATGGCACCCCGTTCGACTTGCTAAAATTTGCTTCCGATCACGGCAGCGCCCAGGCCATTTTGCTCGACGCCCATGTCGAGGGCTACGGCGGTGCGGGGAAAACATTCAATTGGTCACTTCTTCCTCCAAGCGTCAACGCTCACCTCGTCTTGTCTGGTGGGTTGACGCCTGCAAACGTGACCGATGGCATCGTGCAGGTGCGGCCGCGCTGTAGAACGCTGGCCGTCGATGTGAGTTCCGGCGTCGAGCGCGATGGGCCTGGCAACAGGGGCATCAAGGACGCCGAAAAGATCAATCGGTTCGTCGCGGCTGTGCGTGCCGCCGACGCGCTACTTGCCTAGAGTCAACATGCCTTCCTACCAACAACCCGACCCGACGGGCCACTTCGGGATTTACGGCGGCAGTTTCGTCAGCGAAACGCTCACCCATGCCATCAGCGAGCTGCGCGAGGCCTACGCCCGCTATCAGCATGACCCCGAGTTCCTGGCGGAATTCAACTACGAGCTGGCGCATTTCGTCGGCCGCCCCTCGCCGGTCTATCACGCGGCCCGCATGAGCCGCGAACAGGGCGGTGCCCAGATCTATCTGAAGCGCGAGGACCTGAATCACACGGGCGCCCACAAGATCAACAACGTGATCGGCCAGGCGCTGCTCGCGCGGCGCATGGGCAAGCCCCGCGTGATCGCGGAAACCGGCGCGGGCCAGCACGGCGTGGCTACCGCCACCATCTGCGCCCGCTACGGCCTGGAATGCGTGGTGTACATGGGCAGCGAGGACGTGAAGCGCCAGAGCCCCAATGTCTATCGCATGAACCTGCTGGGCGCCACCGTGGTACCCGTGGAGTCCGGCAGCAAGACGCTCAAGGATGCGCTGAACGAAGCGATGCGCGACTGGGTCACCAACGTCGAGAACACCTTCTACATCATCGGCACCGTGGCGGGCCCGCACCCCTACCCGATGATGGTGCGTGACTTCCAGAGCGTGATCGGCACCGAATGCCTGACGCAGATGCCCGAGATGACCGGCGGCCAGCCCGACGTGGTGGTCGCCTGCGTGGGCGGCGGCAGCAACGCCATGGGCATCTTCTACCCCTACATCCCCTACGAGAAGACCCGCCTGATCGGTGTGGAAGCGGCCGGCGAAGGCCTGGACAGCGGCAAGCACTCGGCCTCGCTGCAGCGCGGCAGCCCGGGCGTGCTGCACGGCAACCGCACCTACATCCTGCAGGACGAGAACGGCCAGATCACGGAAACCCATAGCGTGAGCGCCGGCCTGGACTACCCGGGCGTCGGCCCCGAGCATGCCTGGCTCAAGGACATCGGCCGTGCCGAGTACGTGGGCATCACCGACCAGGAGGCGCTCGCCGCCTTCCATTACCTGTGCCGCACCGAAGGCATCATTCCGGCGCTGGAATCCAGCCACGCCATCGCTTACGCCATGAAGCTCGCTGCCACCATGAAGCCTGACCAGAGCATCCTGGTGAACCTGTCCGGACGCGGCGACAAGGACATCGGCACCGTCGCCGATCTCGCCGGCGTCGACTTCTACGACCGGCCTTCCATGCGCGGCCTGAAGGTCAAGGGCGGAGGCCAGCCATGAACCGCATTGCCACGAAATTCGCCGACCTGAAGGCGCAAGGCCGCAAGGCATTGATCCCGTACGTCACGGCCGGCTTCCCCTTTGCCGACATCACCCCCGAGTTGATGCACGGCATGGTGGAAGCGGGCGCCGACGTCATCGAGCTGGGCGTCCCCTTCTCCGACCCCATGGCCGACGGCCCCGTCATCCAGAAGGCCGGGGAGAAAGCCCTGACCTTCGGCATCGGCACGGTGCAGGTGCTGGCGATGGTCGCGGCCTTCCGGACCAGGGACACCACCACGCCGGTCGTGCTCATGGGCTACGCCAACCCGCTGGAGCGCTACGACCTGGTCCACGGCAAGGACGCCTTCATCCGCGATGCGGCCCATAGCGGCGTGGACGGCATCCTCGTGGTCGATTACCCGCCCGAGGAATGCGAGGATTTCGCTGGCAAGCTGCGCGCCCAGGGCATGGACCTCATCTTCCTGCTGGCCCCGACCTCCACCCCCGAGCGCATGCAGCAGGTGGCCCGTGTGGCCAGCGGGTATGTCTACTATGTCTCGCTCAAGGGCGTGACCGGAGCGGGCCACCTGGACACCGGCGCCGTCGAGGACATGCTGCCGCGCATCCGCGAGCATGTGCACATCCCTGTGGGGGTGGGCTTCGGCATCCGTGATGCGGACACCGCCAAAGCCATCGGCCGTGTGGCGGACGCGGTGGTCATCGGCACGAAGATCATCCAGCTGATCGACAACGAACCGCGCGAGAAGGTGGTGCCCGCGGTGGCGGCCTTCCTGCGGGGAGTCCGGACCGCGCTGGACGCATAATTGCTTTTTACCGGGCGAACGGCCATGGCTGCCGCCCATGTTCCCACTGGAGCACGACATATGAGCTGGCTAGAAAAACTGCTGCCCCCCAAGATCCAGCAAACCGATCCGGCCGACCGGCGGCAAGTGCCCGAGGGCTTGTGGGTCAAGTGCCCCAGCTGCGAGAGTGTGCTGTACAAGACCGACCTGGAGCAAAACCAGAGCGTCTGCCCCACCTGCAGCCATCACCATCGCATGGGCGCGCGCACACGCCTGAACAGCTTCCTGGACGCCGAAGGCCGCTATGAGATCGGCCAGGAAGTGCTGCCGGTGGACGCACTCAAGTTCAAGGACAGCCGCCGCTACCCGGAGCGCCTGAAAGAGGCCCTGGAAAATACCGGCGAAACCGACGCCCTGGTCGTGATGGGCGGCGCCGTGCATAGCATCAGCTTGGTAGCGGCCGCCTTCGAATTCGACTTCATGGGTGGCAGCATGGGCAGCGTCGTGGGCGAACGTTTCGTGCGCGGCGTCGAATCGGCGGTCGAGCAGAAGGTGCCCTTCGTGTGCTTCACGGCCACCGGCGGCGCCCGCATGCAGGAAGGCCTGCTGTCGCTGATGCAGATGGCCAAGACCAATGCGGCCCTGACGCGCCTGGCCAAGAAGGGCCTGCCGTACATCAGCGTGCTGACCGACCCGACCATGGGTGGCGTGAGCGCCGGCTTCGCCTTCGTGGGCGACGTGGTGATCGCCGAGCCCAAGGCGCTGATCGGCTTTGCCGGCCCGCGCGTGATCGAGTCCACCGTGCGCGTCACCCTGCCTGAAGGCTTCCAGCGGGCCGAGTTCCTGCAGACCAAGGGCGCCGTCGATTTCATCTGCGACCGGCGCGAACTGCGCAAGACCGTGGCCCATGCACTGGCGATGCTGCAGCGCCAGCCGGCTGACGCGGTCGACTGATCGGTCCGCGGCCGGACAGGCCGCGGGTCTCGTTCTAGCGCAGCGCCGCAGCCTGCAGGTAGGCCAGCACGATTGCGGCGACCTGCAGCACGACCAGAAACGCCAGCGGCGAGAGGTCGATACCGCCTACCAGCGGAATCAGTTTGCGCCAGGGGCGCAACAGGGGTGCACAGAGGCGTTCGATCACGTCCACGATGGGCGAATCGGCCCGCACCCACGACAGGATGGCATAGACGATCACCAGGCCGGTCAGGCCCGAAATGACCAGCCGGAGCACGCCGAAGAGCGCCAGCACCGGCAGCATGCCCAGGCCACCCGTCCTGCCCACCAGCAGCCAGAGCAGCCCGAACTGCGCCAGCTCGATCAGGAAGACGCCCACCACGCTGGCCGTATCCACGCGCCCGACCGCGGGCAGGAGCCGGCGCAGCGGCAGGATCAGCCAGTCAGTGAGCGCGAACACGAAGCGCCCCACGGGATTGCCGAAAGGGACCCGTTGGTACTGCATGTACAGCCGCAGCAGGCAGGCGCCGCCGAGGAGGCCCGCGGCAACATCCAGCAAGAATGAAATGATTTGGTAGGCCATGAAGCGGGATTGAGTGGGTCGTGGGATGATAGCGGGCAGAAACGCCCATTCGCCGCCCTCGCCGATGTCCGCCCTCACCCTGCAGTCCCTCCCGCTGTTCCCGCTGGGCGCAGTGCTCTTCCCCGGTGGCGTGCTGCAGCTGCGCATCTTCGAGGTGCGCTACCTCGACATGATCTCCCGTTGCCACAAGGCCGGCGCGCCGTTCGGCGTGGTCCTGCTCACGCAGGGCAGCGAGGTGCGCCAGCCCGGCGCCACGGAGGCCTTTTCGAAGGTGGGCACCCTGGCCACCATCAGCGAGCTGGAGAACCCCCGTCCCGGCCTGATGATGATCCGCGCGAATGGCGCGCAGCGCTTCCGCATCACGGCCAGCGACCAGCTCAAACATGGCCTGTGGATCGCCGACGTGGAGCGCCTGGCGGCCGACATGGCCGTGGCCAT
>DATILF010000009.1:0-5769 GCA_035476755.1 Ramlibacter sp. | reverse complement strand
CCTGAACGGCCGCCGTTCCTGCTGTTCGAGTTGCCGAGATCCGAGCCGCCCGAGCCGCCCCAGCCGTAATAGCGCGGGACCAGCAGGCCGGCCCTAGAGCACCAGCGCCACCAGCACAGCGATCAGCAGGATGAGGATCAGATCGTTGCTGCTGAGGGCGCCACCGGCCGGCATCGAGTCGATGCGCTGGGCCAGCGCATGGACTTCCTCTTCGGTGAGCGACGCAACGCGGTCCTTGGCGAGCAGGCCGCTCACGCCCATCGCCTGCAGCCTCTCCTTGACGGTGGCCCGGTCGACGAAGTCCTGCACCTTCGCGCGGTCCTGCTCGGCCTGGGTCGGCGCCGACACCGCTTCCACACCGATCATGTCCGCATGAACCAGGGAGGTGGATGCGACCATAGAAGCCGCGATCATCGCGACCAGGCCGCGAGTGAGGGGAATACTTTTTCTCATGAAAGTCCCTTGAAGCAACCGGAATGCCGATCTTAGTGCCGCGCTACACGACACAAGAGCCTGAGAGTGCCCCTGGATGTAAGGCATCGTTTCCAACGGCCGCCGCGAAGAACCGTACAACCGTTACTCACGGGATCGCACCGGGCGCTTGACTCCGCGCAGCCCCACGCCACTATCCAATGTCCACAGCGCCCCGGTCTTTGCGCTCGTCTTGCGAGGTGATTGCCATGCTGGAAACATTGCGTCCCGATCCCACGTTCCATCCTTCCGCGCGCCTGGCGACGGAAGCCGAAGCTGAGCATCTTGCCTACACGGTGCTGCTCTCCCCGAACCAGTCGCGGCCCGATGCGCTGGCCGTGGTCGACGTCGACGCGAAATCGAAGACCTGCGGCTCGGTGCTGAGTCGGCTCGACATGCCCAACCTCGGCGACGAATTCCATCATTTCGGGTGGAACGCCTGCAGTTCGGCACTCTCGCCGATGTCCGGTCACGCGTTTTTGCAGCGCCGCTATCTGATCATTCCGGGCATGCGCTCGTCGCGCATCTACATCGTCGATACGCAGCCCGATCCGGCCCATCCGAAACTCATCAAGACGATCGAGCCCGAAGAGGTCATGCGCAAGACCGGCTACTCGCGCCCGCACACCGTGCACTGCGGGCCGGAAGGCATCTACATCAGCACGCTGGGGGGCGCGGGCAAGGACGGCACCGAGGGGCCGCCGGGCGTGTTCATCATGGACTGCCAGACCTTCGAGATTCTCGGCCGCTGGGAGATCGATCGCGGCCCGCAAAAGCTGCACTACGATTTCTGGTGGAACCTGCCGCGCGACTACATGGTGTCGAGCGAATGGGCTTTGCCGCCGCAGTTCGAAAACGGCATCGTGGCGGAGGATCTGCTTGCCAACAAGTACGGCCACTCGCTGCATTTCTGGGACCTGCGCGACCGCAGGCATGTGCAGGCCATCGACCTCGGGGCCAACCACCAGATGGCGCTCGAAGTCCGCCCAGCGCACGATCCGACGCGCGAATACGGCTTTGTTGGCGTGGTGGTGGATACGACCAATCTGGAAGGCTCGATCTGGACCTGGTACCGCGAAAACGGCAAATTCCAGGTCAGGAAGACCGCCACCGTTGCGCCCGAGCCGGCCGACGCGGCAAAGCTTCCCGCGTTGCTGAAGGGCTTTGGCGCGGTGCCGCCATTGATCAGCGACATCGACCTGTCGCTCGACGATCGCTTCCTGTACGTGGCGTGCTGGGGCACGGGAGAGCTGCGCCAGTACGACGTGACCGACCCGATGAAGCCGGCATTGGCCGGCAGTGTGCGCATCGGCGGCATCGCGCAGCATGCGTCGCACCCCAACGGGAAGGCCTTCGCCGGCGGTCCGCAGATGACCGAGATCAGCCGGGATGGCAAGCGCGTGTATTTCACCAATTCGCTGTACAGCACCTGGGATCCGCAGTTCTATCCCGACGGCGTCCCCGGCTTGCAGGCGATGTGCCATGTCGGCGCGAATGGCGGCATCGAGCTCGATCCGGCGTTCTATGTCGACTTCGGGCCGGACTACGGTGCGCACCAGATCCGCCTGCAGGGCGGCGACTGCTCGACCGATTCGTTCTGCTATCCCTCGGCTTGAACGCGACCGCGGCGCTCTGGCTCACGATTGTCGCGATCGGCATCTACCACGGCCTCAATCCCGCGATGGGGTGGCCGATCGCCGTGGCCAACGGCATGGCCCAACGGCGCGCGGGCGCCGTGCTGGCGACCCTGCTGCCGCTGGGCGGCGGGCACCTGGCGGCCATGGCGGTCGTGCTGGTGCCGTTTGCATGGCTCAGCTGGTATGCCGAATGGAGCCGTGCGATCCGGCTGGGCGCGGGCGCACTGGTCCTCTTGTTCGGCCTCTTCAAGTTGACCGAGCGGCGCCACCCGCGCGCGTTGGCCAGGATTCGCCCGAGCCAGCTGGCCTGGTGGTCGTTTCTCATGGCGACCGCGCATGGGGCCGGGCTGATGCTGGTCCCGTTCATGATGGGGCTGTGCGCCACGGCGCCGGACGGCGTGAACGCACTGGCGCAGTCCAGCCTGGTCACGGCCGTTGCCGTCGCGGCCGTGCACACCCTGGCGATGATGCTGGCCGGGATCGCCATGGCGTGGGCGGTGTACCGCTACCTCGGGCTGCGCTTCCTGCGCCGCGCCTGGCTCAACCTCGACGTGGTATGGGGCGCCAGCCTGGTCATGGCCGGGGCGGCCGGGATCGGCATGGCGTTATGAAGGCGCATCGTCAGCAAGTCACGAGATCCGTATGCGCGAAGCCCAACGTGTAGTCGAGCACCGAGATGACCGTGGGCGTGACGCGGAACAGCCGGACTTCATCCGGCGTCGGCATTTGCATCGGCAAAGGCGGTGCATCCGGGTACTTCAGGGGAAGCATGCGCAAGACCTTTTCGGCTTCGGTGCGATCGGTCACCGCCTGCGCGCGCGCCGCCATCGACAGGCCGGTGATGGCCATGATGTTCGGCGTGTCGTGGTCGATCGTGAGCGACAGCCGGTCGTCGCGCGCCAGGTTCCTGGCTTTCTGGCTGTCCAGGCCGCACAGGAAGTAAAGCGTCAGGCCTTCGTTGACGTAGCCCACGGTCGTGGCCTGCGGCCAGCCGTCGGGCCGCAGCGTGGCCACCGTCATGATCCGGTGCCCATCCAGCAGTTCCAGGATCTTGCGTCTGATGTCGTCGTCCATGAGTCATCTCCAGCATCGCCGGGAAAAAAGCGATTCACGGGCAGTGTCGGGGGCGTTCGCGGGCGTCGCCTTGATGGATGTCAAGGCGCGGCATCAGGTCGCGGCCGAGTCGCAGCGGCCGAGGCTGCCACACGCTGCTGTCTACACCTTCGAGTCCTGCCTAAACGCTGCCGGGCTCATGCGGGTCCATTGCCTGAACGCCCGCAAGAAACTTTTCTCGTTCCTGAACCCCACAGCCGCGGCCACCTGTTTGACCGGCTTGTCGGTGCGATACAGCAGGTCTTTCGCCCGTTCGCAGCGCACCTCATCCTTCAGGTCCTGCAGCGAGGCGCCTTCTTCCTTCAGCTGCCGGTGCAACGTGCGCGCCGACATGTGCAGCAGGTGCGCGATTCCCTCGGCGCTGTGCGCCGCCTCGGGCCGCGCGAGCAGGGCCTGGCGCACCTGCTGCACCAGCAGGCGGTCTTTTCGGTACTGCAGCACCGTGAGAGGCAGCGCCCGTTGCAGCATCTGCTTCATCGCCTTCTCGTCGCGTCGCAACGGCAGGGCGAGGTAGCGGGTGTCGAAGCGGATCTCGGCATGGGGGGCGTCGAAGGTCAGCGGGCCGGGGAACATGAAGCCGTAGGTGTCCGCGTGGGGCGGCGCGGCGAACGGGAATCGCGCCGCCAGGAGGGGAATGCGCGAGTCGATGTACCAGCACGCCAGGCCGTGGATGTTGCGCAGCACGTGCACCAGGCAGAACTCGCGCGCGGCCGGACCGTGGCGCCGCAGGTCGGCGCGCTCTTCGATCACGATGGCCGCGCCCGCCGGGCTCTCCACCAGCGCCAGGTGGATGTCGCCCGTCAGCAGCCCATGGTGGCGGCACCAGCGCTTCAGCGCGGTGCGCAGGTCGGGGGCGGTGAGCGAGGCGCGGGCCAGCATGCCGTAGCTGCCCCAGGGCAGCTTGCGCGAGAAGGCTGCCAGGCCTTCGTCGTCCAGTTCCTGCATGGCGGCGCCGGAGAGGACTTCCATCTGATGGGCCGTGATGTGCCCGCTGGCCCTGTTCAGTTGCGATGGCGTGATCTGTGCCAATTTCAGCGCCTTCGCCGGGTTCTGGCCGTGCCGGCCGTACGCCAGGACGACGGCTCGGGCGAAGGCCATGGGGGTGGCGGCGGGGGCGGCGCCGGCAGGACGGCGCGGGGCGGGGGCGGGCATGGGCCGAGTTTGCGACAGGGTGGCACGATTTGCAACCATCGTGGCGATGCGAAGGGGCGCGCGAACGGGATGGGCGCGCTAACATGGCTGCGGGAACTGACCACGAGAGACACGACATGCCCGCCCTGGAGACACAACTCAACGCCCGTTCGGCCGACTTCCAGGCCAACGCCGCTGCCATGCGCGCGCTGGTGGAAGACCTGAATGCCCAGGTGGCCAAGGCCGCGGCGGGCGGCGGCGCCGCGTCGCTGGCGCGGCACGTGTCGCGCGGCAAGCTGCCGCCGCGCGAGCGGGTGCAGATGCTGCTGGACCCGGGAACGCCGTTCCTGGAGCTCGCGCCACTGGCCGCGCACGGCATGTACAACGATGACGCGCCTTGCGCGGGCCTGATCGCCGGTATCGGCCGGGTGAGCGGCGTCGATTGCATGATCGTCTGCAACGACGCCACGGTGAAGGGCGGCACCTACTACCCCATCACGGTGAAAAAGCACCTGCGCGCACAGGAAGTCGCGCAGCAGAACCGCCTGCCCTGCATCTACCTGGTCGATTCGGGCGGCGCCAACCTGCCCAACCAGGATGAGGTGTTTCCCGACCGCGACCACTTCGGCCGCATCTTCTACAACCAGGCCAACCTCAGCGCGCAGGGCATCGCGCAGATCGCCGTGGTGATGGGCTCGTGCACGGCCGGCGGCGCCTATGTGCCGGCCATGAGCGACGAGACCATCATCGTCAAGAACCAGGGCACGATTTTCCTGGGCGGCCCGCCGCTGGTGAAGGCCGCTATCGGCGAGATCGTCTCGGCCGAGGACCTGGGCGGCGGCGACGTGCACACGCGCCTGTCGGGCGTGGCCGACCACCTGGCCCAGAACGACATGCACGCGCTGGCGCTGGCGCGGCAGGCCGTGGCCAGCCTGAACCGCGGCAAGAACGTGGAGCAGGAGCTGCGCGAGCCGCGCCAACCGAAGTTCGACTCCCAGGAGCTCTACGGCGTGGTGCCCGCCGACACCCGCAAGCCGTACGACGTGCACGAGATCATCGCCCGCGTCGTCGATGGCTCCGAGTTCCACGAGTTCAAGCAGCGCTACGGCACCACGCTGGTCTGCGGCTTCGCCCACATCGAAGGCATGCCGGTGGGCATCATCGCCAACAACGGCATCCTGTTTTCCGAAAGCGCACAGAAGGGCGCCCACTTCATCGAGCTGTGCTGCCAGCGCAAGGTGCCACTGGTGTTCCTGCAGAACATCACCGGTTTCATGGTGGGGCGCAAGTACGAGGCCGAGGGCATTGCCCGCCACGGCGCGAAGCTGGTCACGGCCGTGGCCACGGCCAACGTGCCCAAGTTCACCATCATCATCGGCGGCAGCTTCGGCGCGGGCAACTACGGCATGTGCGGCCG
>DATILF010000008.1:0-20858 GCA_035476755.1 Ramlibacter sp. | reverse complement strand
GAACTTGGCAATCGCCTTCAAACGCCCACGCTTATCGGCTGTATGTTTTTAACGAACCTTCGTAAGCATCCACTCGACTCTTCGTCTCGCTTTGCTCGCTTTGCTGTGATCAGCAGAGCCTCGAATTATATACCGGTTTTTCTATCCCGGTCAATTTTCTGTTTTTTCTTTTTGCTCTTCTTTTCTGTCGCTTTCCGCATCCGCTTTCGCGGTGCCGTCTGCAGCAGAGCCATCGATTATGGCACGGTTTCTCAGCTCTCCGCAAACCTCCGCCAAGATTTTTCAGAAACCTTGCGGCGACGTCAGGGGGAGCTTGCGCTGCCTCTTTCCCGTCAGCGCGAACAAGGCATTCGAGACTGCGGGCGCCAACGGCGGCACCCCCGGCTCACCCACACCACTCGGCGCTCGCTCACTGGGAACGATCCAGGTCTCGACAAAAGGTGAGCGCGCCAATTGAACCATCGGATAGCTGGGGAAGTTCCCTTGCTGTACGACGCCCTCATGAATTTCCACCTTCCCGTGGAGGGCCGCGGTCAACGCGAAGACGACGGAACTCTCCATTTGCTGAGCCACGATGTTCGGGTTGACCACCGTGCCGCAGTCGATGACACAGACCACCCGATGCACGCGGGGCACACCGGCCTCCAGTGAGACCTCGGCCACTTGCGCCACGACGGAGCCGAACGACTCGTGCAGCGCTACGCCGCGGGCCCGACCCGCCGGCAGCTTCCCACCCCAGCCCGCCTTATCCGCGGCCATGTTCAGTACCGCCAGCTGGCGCGGTGCAGACTGCAAGAGACTGCGCCGAAATGCCACCGGATCCTGGCGAGCCTCAAACGCGAGCTCGTCCATGAAACTCTCGGAGAAGAACGCGTTGTGCGAATGTCCGACCGACCGCCAGAAGCCGACGGGCACCCCGGAGCTGGTCGCTACATGACGCATGTGCTGGTGCGGGATCGCGTACGGAAGGTCGAAAAGTCCCTCCACCGTGGTCTTGTCCGGGACGTATCCCAACGGCGCAAGATGCGGGATGGCCCTGTCGATATAGGGAGGACTGATCGCGTCTCCCGCCGAAATCGTTCTCAGGCTCGTGACTGCGCCGGCCGCATCCAGACTGGCGCGCAGCGTTGCCACATGCATCGGGCGGTAGAAATCGTGGGTCGTGTCCTCTTCGCGCGACCAGATGAGCTGGACAGGCGCGCCGCCGCAATCCATGGCAACACGCACCGCCTGCGCCGCGTAATCGACCTCGAGCCGGCGCCCGAACCCGCCACCCAACAGCGTGACATGCACCGTGACGTGGTCGAGCGGCACGCCGGCCACCCGAGCAGCGATGGAGCGACACATTTCCGGAACCTGGGTGGGCACCCAAAGATCGACCTTGCCATCGGCGACCCGCGCGGTGCAGTTCATGGGCTCCATCGTGGCATGCGCGAGGTAGGGGGCGCTGTACAGGGCCGCGACACTGCGGCTCGCGTTGCGCTCCGCTTTATCGGCGTCGCCGCGACGGTAGAAGGTGAGGCCTTCGCCCGAGTTCACGGCCATTTCCAGCGCCTCCCGGATGCGCCGCGTATCGGGCGCAGGGCCGCCCGGGCGAGGCCGCCAACCGGGCTCCACCGCCTGCGCAGCCCGCGAAGCATGCCAATAGCTCGTCCCCACGATGGCAAATCCGGCAGTGGAGCCTGCATAGGCCGGCAGCATCACCATCCGTTCAACCCCCGGCATGGCCAGGGCCGCGCGCGCGTCAACATGTCCGGGGGAGCCGCCAAGCATCGGACAGAGGCGGATCGCCGCGTACTTCTGTCCCGGCAGTCGCACATCGATGCCATAGCGGGCCGTGCCGTTGATCTTGGGCACCAAGTCCAGGCGGGCAACCGGCCGCCCTATCACTTGCCAGTCCTTGCGACTCTTCAACTGCACAGTGCCCGGAGGGGTGCCCGCGGCGAACCTGGCAAGTTCGCCATAGGAAGCGGATTTGCCTGATGGATGGAGGACCACACCCTCCCGGACGCTGAGTTCGGCTACCGGCAAGCGCCATTGAAGGGAGGCGGCGCCCAGCAGGGACGCCCGCGCCGTAGCCGCTGCCGTACGAATCACATCCCAGGCATCCACAACGCTGGAGGACCCACCTGTCGCATTGATCCCGAGTTCACGGCCCAATTTGCCGGTTAGCCACTGGCCGGCCTTGATCACGCGGCCAAACCCCTCCTGCTCTTCATCTTGTTGCGGGTGGATGAAGGGCAGGCTGGCCACCAGCCGCGCCACGTTGCCGTAGATGGCATCCGATCCCGCTTGCTCGATCATGACGGCACTGGCCGGCACATCCAGTTCTTCAGCGGCAAGCATAGGCAAGGCCGTATGCACGCCTTGCCCCATTTCGCTCCTCGCCATCGCGAGAATGACCGTACCCTGCGGAGTGACCTTGATCCAGCCATTCAACGCGATGGCGCCATCCGCCCGCGGCGCCTGTGCCGGGTAGCCCAGCCGGGAACGCTGCGGCATCACACTCCAGCCGATCACCAGCCCGCCGGTCGCAGCGGCCGCGCTCAGAAGCCAGGCGCGCCGCCTCACGCCTTCGCCCCCGCAGCCCGCTTAATGGCCAACCTGACCCGCTGGTACGTCCCGCATCGGCAGATGTTGGTCATGGCTTCGTCGATATCGGCATCCGTGGGCCTGGGCTTCGTCTCCAGCAACGCGGCGGCCGCCATGAGCATGCCGCTCTGGCAGTAGCCGCACTGGGGAACCTGCTCGGCGATCCAGGCGGCCTGCAAGGGGTGCGGTTTGCCGGGCGCCCCGAGCGCTTCAATGGTCTGGATGCGCTTGCCCACCACCGAGGCCGCCGGCGTCACGCAGGACCGAACCGCCTGGCCGTCCACCCGCACGGTGCAGGCCCCGCAAGCGGCGACGCCGCACCCGAACTTCGTGCCCGTCATGTTCAACACATCGCGCAACACCCACAGCAGCGGCATGTTGGGGTCGGCTTCGGCACTGACCGCCTTGCCGTTGATCTGCAATTCCACGCTTTCTCCTTGGGGATACGCTCGGGTTGGACGACTATATAGAGGGCCATGGCGGCCAGATAGAGGGCCTACTCCAGCCTCGGGCTGATAATCCCGGGCTCCATGGCATTGATCACCCTCCTCAACGCGCAGCTGGCTTTTGGCCACGTTGCCCTGCTCGACCACACCGACTTCGCCCTGGAGACAGGCGAGCGCCTCGGCCTCATTGGCCGCAATGGCGCCGGAAAGTCCTCACTCCTGAAAATCCTCGGTGGGCTCGAAAGGGCCGACGATGGCACGCTGCAGCTGCAGCAAGGCCTGCGCATCGCGTACGTAGCCCAGGAGCCGGTGCTCGAAACCGGCGCCACGGTCTTCGAAGCCACACGGGCGGGGGTGGCCGACGTGGTCGCCCTCATCGACCAATACACCCATGGCCAGGGCGACCTCGACGCCCTGCAGGGCGCCATCGAGGCCCAGGACGGCTGGAACTGGGAGCAACGCGTCGAGGAAACCCTGCAGCGGCTGCACCTGGACAAGGACGCGGTGATCGGCACGCTTTCGGGCGGCACGAAAAAGCGCGTCGCGCTGGCCCAGGCCCTGGTGCGGCGGCCCGACGTGTTGCTGCTGGACGAGCCCACCAACCACCTGGACCTGGATTCCATCGAGTGGCTGGAAAACCTGCTGATCGACTTCAAGGGCAGCGTCGTCACCATCACCCACGACCGGACTTTCCTGGACCGGGTGGCCACACGCATCGTTGAACTGGATCGTGGCCGGCTGCGCTCCTACCCAGGCAACTTCAGCCAGTACCAGCTGCAAAAGGAAGAGCAACTGGCGCAGGAGGCGATCATCTCCGCCAAGGCCGACAAGCTGCTCGCCCAGGAAGAAGTCTGGATCCGCAAAGGCGTCGAAGCGCGCCGCACCCGCGCCCAGGGCCGCATCACGCGCCTGGACCGCCTGCGCGCCACCCGCGCCGCCCGGCGCGAGGCACTGGGCAGCGTGAAGCTCGACGTCGCCTCGGGCCTGCCCAGCGGCAAGATCGTCGCGGAGCTCACCAAGGTCGGCAAATCCTTCGGCGAAAAAAACATCGTGCGCGATTTCACCGCCACCATCCTGCGCGGCGACAAGGTCGGCCTGATCGGCCCGAACGGGGCGGGCAAGACCACTTTGCTCAAGCTGATCCTTGGCGAGCTGGCGCCAGACAGTGGCGGGGTGCGGCAGGGTGCCAACCTTCAGGTGGCGTACTTCGACCAGATGCGCGACGCACTGGATCTGGACGCGACGCTGGAGGATTTCATCAGCCCCGGCAGCGAATGGATCGAGATCGGCAACCAGCGCAAGCACGTCAAGAGCTACCTGGGTGATTTCCTCTTCTCGCCGGCGCGCGCGGGCTCGCCCGTTCGTTCGCTCTCCGGCGGCGAGCGCAACCGGCTGCTGCTGGCCCGCCTGTTCGCGCGGCCCGCCAACGTGCTGGTGCTGGACGAACCCACCAACGACCTGGACATCGACACGCTCGAATTGCTAGAAGACCTGCTGCAGAACTACGATGGCACGGTATTCCTGGTCAGCCATGACCGCACCTTCCTTGACAACGTGGTGACCAGCACCATCGTCTTCGAGGGCGAGGGCCGCTGGCGCGAGTACGAAGGCGGCGTGCAGGACTGGCTTACCCAGTCGCGCCGGGCCCAGGCGATCGCACAGGCGGCGGCCGCCACGGATGCGCGCGCGGCCGCGCAGGCCACCAGACTCACAGTGGCCAGCACACCCGCGCCGGCAACCGCGGCGCCGCGCAAGAAGCTGAGTTACAAGGAGCAGCGCGAACTCGAAGCGCTGCCCGCGCTGATCGAGTCCCTGGAAAAGGAGCAGGCAACCATCCACAACGAACTGGCTGACGGCGCCCTGTATGCACAGGACCCGGGCCGCGCGGCACAGCTCGGGGAACGCAGCGCGAAGATCGACGATGAACTGATAGCGGCACTGGAGCGCTGGGAACTGCTGGGCGCGGGCGCTTGAGCCTTTGTCCGTCATGGACTGAAGGCTACGGCTGACTTCGCGGCGCCCGTCAGAAGCCGGGCGCGCAGTACAGTGTCTGCATCCCCATGGAGCGACTCTTGACTGCCTTTGGCCCGCCGTCCGCGCGGCCCCTTCACCGACGCTTTGCGTGGCCCTGGTTGCTGGCACTGGCACTTTGCGGCTGGACATCTGGCTGTGCCAGCTCGCCAGTCAATGTGGCCCGAGAGCCTTCCAGGGCATTCGATGCGCCGGACCAGACACCCCTGGGCCGCCTGATCCAGGAGCGCAGGGCGCAGGCGCAGGCCCGCAGTGAATCGGGCTTCAAGCTACTCGATAGCGTTGCGAGCGCTTATTCCAGCCGGCTGGCGCTGATCGAGTCGGCGCAGAAAAGCCTGGACTTGCAGTACTACGCCGTCCACGCCGATGCCAGCACCGAGGTCTTGCTGCAACGCCTGCGCGATGCGGCCCGCCGGGGCGTGCGCATCCGGCTCCTGCTGGACGACTTCAACACCGTCGGCAAGGACGCGCAGGTGCTGCGCCTGGCATTCGAGCCGAACGTGGAGATACGGCTCTTCAATCCGCTGGCCGGATCTCGCGCTTCCTTGATCGGCCGCGTGATCACCTCGTTCGCCGACATGGAGCGGGTGCAAAAGCGCATGCACAACAAGCTCTTCATCGCCGACAACGCGCTGGGCATCACGGGCGGGCGCAACCTGGGCGACGCCTACTTCGGCGGCGACGACAAGAGCAATTTCGTGGACCTGGATGTGCTGGCAGTGGGCCGCATCGTGCGCGACATGTCCGCCAGCTTCGATCGCTACTGGAACAACGAATTGGCCTTTCCGATGCAGGCGCTGATTTCCAAGCCGGAACTGGAGGCCCTTCGCAAGCCGCCCCCCGAGGCCGGCAACGATCCCTCGCCGCAGGCCGCGAGGCCCACCTCCAGCGTGCCCCGGCCCACCCTGACGTCATCCATCCTGCCCGACCTCACGGCCACGTCGGCCGTGAGCGCCGATCCCGCCCCGATGGACCTGCGCCAGGTGCCGCTCGCATGGGCCCCGGCCCTGCTCATGGAAGACAAGCCCGGCAAGATCGGACCGGGCGACGACGAGGTGGACGCCGGCGACACGGTGGTGGACGGCCTGCTGCACCTGATGGAGCGAGCCCGCCAGGACGTCCTGATCATCTCGCCCTATTTCGTGCCGGGCGCGCCGATGATGGCGGTGTTCGGCCGGATGCGCGCCAAGGGCATTCGCATCCGCGTGCTGACCAATTCACTGGCTTCCAACGACGCGCCGGCCGCACACGCCGGGTACGCACGTTACCGGAAGGACCTGCTGGCGCTAGGCGTCGAGCTGCATGAAATGCGCGCGGCGCAGGAAGGCACGATCGGGGGAATGGGCTCGGCACCGGGGTTGGGCTCGCGTGCGGGCGGTGGATCGAAGAGCAGCGGATCGCGCGCCAGCCTGCACTCCAAGGCCGTGATCATCGACGAACGCCTGGCGGTGATTGGCTCCATGAACCTCGACCTGCGCTCTCAGCGGAAAAACAGTGAGGTGGCGTTGCTCATCCGCAGCGCCGCCCTGTCAACGGAGGCCATCCGCCAGGTGGATGCCACGTTGGCGCAAGGTGCCTATCGCCTGGAACTCGACAATGGCCGGCTGCTGTGGCGTGCACCGCCCGGCGCCGCCTTCAAGGACGCGCGCAGCGAACCCGACGCGAGCACCCGCCTGCGGCTGCTGGTGCGCCTGATCGCCCCCTTCGCGCCGGACGAGATGCTTTAAGCCCCGCGGTCACATCTTGCGGATCAGCTCGGCGTATTTCTTCCAGAACGCGGCGTCCTGCGTCGTGGCGAAGTTGATCCGCATCAGGGTGGAGGGCTTTCGCTCGGCGTGGAACAAGGCGCCGGGCGCCAGCAGATAGCCCTCGTCCAGCATGCGTTGCGCCAGGGCATCGGTGTCCACGCCCGTGTCCACCCAGCCGAACAGGCCCGCCGGCTCGGCCGCGAACGTGCATCCCGCATTCAGTGCCAGCTTCACGCTGCGGCTGCGGGCGGCGCCCAGTCGCGTCTTGATGCGCTCCGCATGCCGGCGCAGCTGGCCTTGCTCCATGCACAGGGCGATCGCTTTTTCCAGCAACGCCGGCGTCGTGAGCGTCGCCAGCAGCTTGGTGTCCAGCAGCTGCTCGATCAGCGATGGATGGGCGGCCAGAAACCCCACCCGCCAGTTCGGCGCCAGGATCTTGGCGAAGCCGCTCACGTGGATGGTTCGGCTCAGTCCGTCGAGCGCGCACAGCCGCGTCGCATGTTCGGGCGCGATGTGGCTGTACGTGTCGTCCTCGACGATGTGAAAGTTGTGCTGGTTGGCCAGCTGCAGCACCCGGTGCGCGCTGCCGGGCGTCAGGCAATAGCCCGTCGGGTTATGGAAGACGCTCACGCTCACGTAGAGTTTCGGCTTGTGCACCTCGCAGTAGCGCGACATGACTTCCAGGTCCGGGCCATCGGCCCGGCGGGGCACCGGCAAGAGGCGCATGCCCAACGCGGTGAGCCGGGCGAACTCGACGGCCCAGCCCGGCTCTTCCACCATCACGTGGTCGCCGGCGCGCAGCAGCGTGCGGCTGACGATGTCCAGGGCATGCGTGGCCCCCACCGTGGTGATGATGTTTTCCGGGGCGGCGTGCACACTCAGCGTCGCCAGCTTCTTGGAGAGCGCGTTGCGCAGCCCGCTGTCACCCTTCGGCTCGCCATACTGAAGCGAAAACGCCTGCAGCGCCTTGGTGCTGGTGACCTTGCGCACGGCCGCCGGCATGAACGTGGAGTCCAGCCAATCCGCCGGAAAGACCCCCATGCCCGGCTGGGGCTTGTTGCTCACCTTGTGGAACATGCCGCGAATCAGTGCGGTCGCATCGATCGGGGCATAAGTGTGTGCCGGCGCCAGCCCGGTGGCCGTGGACCAGGCCGACAGGGACGGGGCCTGGTCCGGCGGCGCGGATGACGGCACGGTTTCGGCCCGGCTTTCGCGCACGAAGAAGCCGCGATTCTTGCGGGCTTCCACCATGCCCTGCGCCAACAACTGATCGTAGGCCGCCACCACCGTGGACGGGCTCACGCCCTGCTGCTGCGCGCACTGGCGCACCGACGGCAGGCGCGCGCCGGGCGCCAGCAGGCGATCACGGATGCGCTGCGCAAAACGCGCCGACAGCTGCTCGGTGAGCGATTGCGAAGAGGCTTTCATCAGCATGCCGGGTGTCCTTGTGTATTGCCACTTTGAGCGGTACAGAAGTCCAACTGATCTGGGCAACTGTACTGGTCGTGTACTGACGCGAAAGGCTACAGTGATCCGCATGAACAGGCAAGCCCCCCAAGCCATGAGCGCGACCGAGTTGGCCGCCTTGCTGGCTGTCTGCGCCGCCACCCGGATGCTCACCGTATGAGGCCCGATGAGATCCGGGGTCTGTGGCTCGGCATGCTGGGTGTGACCATCTTCGCGCTGACCCTGCCGATGACTCGCCTGGCCGTCGGCACGCCCGCGGCGCCACAGATGTCAGGCGTCTTCATCGCGCTGGGGCGCGCGGTGGTCGCAGCCCTGCTGTCCGCGGTGTTCCTGCTGGCCACCCGAGCACCCTGGCCACGCCGCGAGGACTGGCTGCCCCTGGCCATCACCTCGGGCGGCGTGGTGTTCGGCTTCCCGCTACTCACCTCGGTCGCCATGCGCCACGTCGAGGCCGTGCATGCCAGCGTGATCGTCGGCGTCCTGCCGCTGGCCACCGCAGCCGTCGGTGCCTGGCTGCACCGCCAGCGTCCGTCCGCGGGCTTCTGGGTCTGCGCCGTGCTCGGCAGTTCGCTGGTGGTGGCCTTCGCGATGCTTCGCTCGGGCCAGGAAGGCTTGTCCATCCAGGCCGCCGACGCGCTCCTGCTGGGCGCGATGGCGTGCGCTGCCATTGGCTACGGCTGGGGTGCGCGCCTCTCGCAGCGGATGCGGGCGGAGCACGCGATCTGCTGGGCCCTCGTCATCGCGCTGCCGTTCACCGCGCCAGCCGCCCTGCTGACGCGCCCGCAGGCTGAACTGCAGGACACCGCCTGGTGGGGTTTCGCTTACGTGGCCGTGTTCTCGATGTGGCTGGGCTTCTTCGCCTGGTACCGTGGCCTCGCGCTGGGAGGCACGGTGCGTGTCAGCCAGATCCAGCTGGTCCAGCCCTTCCTGGGCATGCTGTTCGCCGTCCCGCTGCTGGGAGAATCGCTGGATGCCGTGACCCTGGGCTTTGCCCTGGCCGTCATCGCCATCGTATTCATCGGCAAGAAGATGCCCGTTCGCGCCACCCTCGCCGCAGGGCGCCACACTTTTCATCGTCGACTGAGGCCAACTCCGGAGAAAGATCCATGAAACTGAACGACCTGCAACACACGCAATGGGTATTGGCTCGGCGCGCCGAGAAGATGAATCCTTCGGTCATCCGCGAGATCCTGAAGGTCACCGAGCGGCCCGGCATCATCAGCTTCGCTGGGGGCCTGCCCTCGCCCAAGACCTTCCCGATCAGTCAATTCGCCGCCGCCTGCGAAAAGGTGCTGCGCGAAGACGGGCCGGCCGCCCTGCAGTACGCGGCGAGCGAGGGCTACGCGCCGCTGCGCGAGATGGTGGCCGCGATGCTGCCGTGGCGGGTGGACCCCTCGCAGGTGCTGATCACCACCGGCTCCCAGCAAGGCCTGGACCTGGTTGCCAAGGTGCTGATCGACGCCGGTTCGCGCATCCTGGTGGAGACACCCACCTACCTGGGCGCGCTGCAGGCCTTCTCGCCGATGGAGCCGGAGGTGGTGAGCGTGGCCAGCGACATGGAAGGCGTGGACATCGATGACTTGGCCGAAAAAGCCACATCCGCGCGTTTCCTCTACGTGCTGCCCAATTTCCAGAACCCCACGGGCCGCACCATGTCGGAAGACCGGCGCGCGGCCCTGTCGCACCGCGCGGCGGAACTCGGCCTGCCGATCGTCGAGGACAACCCCTATGGCGACCTGTGGTTCGATGCGCCGCCTCCCTTGCCGCTGAGCGCCCGCAACCCCGACGGCTGCGTGTACCTCGGCTCCTTCTCCAAGGTGCTGGCGCCCGGCCTGCGCCTGGGCTTCATCGTGGCGCCGAAGTCGCTCTATCCCAAGTTGCTGCAGGCCAAGCAGGCGGCCGACCTGCACAGCCCCAGCTTCAACCAGCGCATGGTCGCCGAGGTCATGAAGGATGGCTTCCTCGATCGCCACGTGCCGACCATCCGCGCGCTCTACAAATCGCAGCGCGACGCCATGCTGGCGGCGCTGCAGCGCGAGATGCAAGGTCTCGACGTGCAGTGGAACACACCGGACGGCGGCATGTTCCTGTGGGCGCGCCTGCCGCAGGGCCTGAACGCGGTGGAGCTCTTGCCCGCCGCGGTGGACAAGGGCGTGGCGTTCGTGCCGGGTGCCGCGTTCTATGCCGACGCGCCCGATACCCGCTCGCTGCGCCTGTCGTTCGTGACGGCCAGCGTGGAGCAGATCAACATCGGCATCGCTGCCCTGGCCACGGCGATCCGCGAACAATTGCCGAAGAAGTGAGTGAGGCTGCCATGCTGAAAATCTGGGGGCGCATCTCGTCGATCAACGTGCGCAAGGTGGTGCTCGCCGCACGGTGGCTGGGCATACCCTTCGAGCGAATCGATGCCGGCCACGAGTTCGGCATCGTGAAGACACCCGAATACCTGGCGAAGAACCCGAATGCCATGGTGCCGCTGGTAGAGGACGGGGAGGCCGTGTTGTGGGAGTCGAACGTCATCGTTCGCTACCTCTGTGCCCGGCATGCGCAGGGCACCCTCTACCCACAAGGCCTTGCCGAGCGCTTCGACGCCGAGCGGTGGATGGACTGGCAACAGACCACCCTCAACCCGGCTGGCCGCAACGCCTTCGTGCAACTGATACGCACACCGGCAGAGCGGCGCAACCAGCAGCTGATCGAGCAATCGATCGCCGCCACCGAGCCGCTCCTGGCCCTGTTGGACGCCCACCTTGCCTCGCGTGCGTACCTGGCAGGCGAGGCCTTCACGATGGCCGACATTCCCATCGCGTGCGAAATGGACCGCTGGCGCAGCCTGCCGATCGATCGGCCCGCTCGCCCGAACCTGGACCGCTGGTACAGCGGTATCGTCTCGCAGGCGGCCGCGAACGGCGTCCTTGACCTCTCCCCTTCCTGAAGACCGCCATGCAACAACGCAGCTTCAAGCAAGTCGATGTTTTCACGGCCACGCCCTACCGCGGCAACCCGCTGGCCGTCGTGCTGGACGGCACCGGCCTGGCCGATGAGGAGATGCGGCATTTCGCGCAGTGGACCAACTTGTCTGAAACCAGCTTCCTGCTGCCGCCCGGCAACGACGCCGCCGACTATCGGGTGCGCATCTTCACGCCCGGTGGCGAACTGCCGTTCGCAGGCCATCCAACACTCGGCAGTTGTCATGCCTGGCTGGAGGCCGGCGGCAAGCCGCACGACAAGGATATCGTGGTGCAGGAATGCCAGGTCGGCCTGGTGCGCATCCGCAGGCAGGGCATGCGCCTGGCCTTCGGCGCGCCCCCGATGCAGCGCTCCGCACCCAGCCCCGCCGTCTTGGCCCAGGTGGCCGGCGCGCTCGGGCTGAAGGCCAGTGAGGTGATTGCCGCTCAAGTGCTGGACAACGGGCCGGCCTGGTTCACGTTGCTGGTGGACAGCCCCCAGTCGGTGCTCAAGCTGTCACCCGACCACGCCCAGCTCAAAGCCCTGGGGCAGAAGGTCGGCGTCGCGGCCCTCTACCCGGAATCGGCGACACCTGGTGCGCCCCAGCTGGAGGTGCGAGCGTTCGCCGCGCCGTTCGGCATCACCGAAGACCCCGTCACCGGCAGCCTCAATGCCAGCCTGGCGCAGTGGCTCATCGCCGATGGCCACCTGCCGGAGCGCTACCTGGCCGCGCAAGGCGCACGCCTGGCGCGGGCCGGCCGCGTGCACATCGAGCGCGACGGCGCGGGCCAGGTCTGGGTGGGCGGGGACTCGGTCACCTGCATCACCGGGCACGTGACGCTGTGATCCCCGCCGCGCACATCGACCACCTGGTGGTCGCCGCCCACACGCTGGCCGAAGGCGTCGCGTGGTGCGAAGCGACGCTCGGCGTCACGCCGCGCGCCGGTGGCTTTCACGCGCTGATGGGCACCCACAACCGCCTGCTGCGCATCGCCACCAGCGCCTATCCGCGCGCTTATTTCGAGATCATCGCCATCGACCCGCAAGCGCCGGCACCGAAACGCCGGCGTTGGTTCGACCTGGACGACCCGGCGCTGCAACACGCGGTGCTGCAACACCCCAGGCTCGTGCATTTCGTTGCCCGCACCGCCCATGCGGCGGGCGCGCTGGACTCGCTTCGCCGGCTGGGCATCGACCGCGGACCGCTTCTGCGTGCGGAACGCCCCACGCCCGAAGGCATGCTGCAGTGGCAGATCAGCGTCCGGCCCGACGGCCAGCGGCTCTTCTACGGCGCCCTGCCCACGCTCATCGAGTGGGGCGGAACCCACCCCGCCGACGCGATGCCCGACTCCGGACTGGCACTGCAGTCGCTACAAGTGAGACATCCCCGTGCCGAGGACCTCGCGGCCGCCCATGCGGCCATCGGGCTGCAGGGCGTCACGGTCGAGCCCGGCCCGCCCCACCTGGTCGCCACGCTGACAACTCCCAAAGGGCTCGTCACGCTGGACTCGGGCGGCGCCTGATCGTCACCCCGGCGACTTGACCCGCGCGTCCCGGCGGCCAGAATGTCCGCATGGGAACTCTCTACATGGTTCGGCACGGGCAGGCTTCGTTCGGCGCCGATGACTACGACCAGCTGAGCGAGCTCGGCCACAAGCAGAGCGTGCGGCTGGGCGAGTACTTCGCGCACAAGGGCATCCACTTCGACGCGTTCATCGCCGGCACATTGCGCCGCCACAAGCAGACGCTCGCCGGCATCCTCGAAGGCATGAACCACGAGGGCGAACACCTTTCGTGGGAAGGCCTCAACGAGTACGACAGCGATGCCGTCATCGCGGCCATCCATCCGCACAAGCTGGAAAAGCCGACATCGCCCGAGCTGTACCGGCATCACTTCCGGCTGCTGCGCGATGGCCTGACGCAATGGATGGCCGGTGTCGTGTCGCCCAGGGGCATGCCCAGCTACGTCGACTTCGTGGCCGGCGTGTCGGGCGCGCTGGACCATGTGCGCGCCAACCATTACGGCAAGAGCGTGCTAGTGGTCAGCAGCGGCGGCCCGATATCGACCGCGGTCGGCTACGTGCTGGGCACCGGCGCGGAGACCACCATCGACCTGAGCCTGCGCATCCGCAACAGCGCCATCACCGAGTTCGTCTTCACGCCCAAGCGCCACATGCTCGTCTGCTACAACGCTGTTCCGCATCTGGAACACCCCGACTGCGCGCAGTGGGTCACGTACGCCTGAGCACAGTCCCGCGCTTGCTAAACTGGCGCGATGACCGCGCCGTCCGATGACTCGACTTCCTGGTGGGTGATTTGCCTTTGCGCCGAGTGGTGCGGCGTGTGCCGTGAATGGCGCGAGGCCTTCATGGAGGCCGCCGCGGCGCACCCGCAGCTGCGATTCGCTTGGGTGGATGTGGAAGACGAGGCCGACGCCATGGGTGAGGTGGACATCGAAACGTTTCCCACGCTGCTGATCGCCCGCGGCCCGGTGCCGCTCTTCCTGGGCCCGGTAGCCCCCTCGGGCGCCCAACTGGCCCGGCTCGTGGCCAGGCTGCGCGAAGATCCCGGCGCCAAGGCCGCCGTGTCGCCCGCGGCAGCCGGGCTGATGGCACGCCTGACGCGCGGCGTGCTACCGAATTCGTAGCAACCAATCGTAACTGAGCAAGGCGTGGTCCTACAGCGCCCGGCTTAACTTCCTGACGGGCGGCCCATCATTATGGAAGCTGAATGTCGGCATGGCCAGCGGGCTTGCCGGTCATGCTTTATCCGCCGATTTATTCCAGGAGATCCCACCATGGCATCCAACACCGAAGGCAACAAGAAGGGCAGTTCCAACCGCGGCTTCGCGTCCATGGACCCGCAGCGTCAGCGCGAAATCGCCAGCGAAGGCGGTCGTGCCGCCCATGAAAAGGGCACCGCCCACGAGTTCACGTCGGAAGAGGCCCGTGAAGCCGGCCGCAAGGGCGGCCAGGCCCGCAGCCAGAGCAACCGCGCCAATAGCAACACCAGCGGCTCCAGCAGCAGCGGCTCCAGCAGCAACCACTGAAGCGGCCAGCGTACAACAGGGCGTCGCGCGCGCCCTGGCTCAATACGTCTTGTAAGGCAGGAATTTTCCCGACAGCACCACGTTGACGCGATCGCCCTTGGGGTCGGGCTCGCGTGTGATGTCCATCGAGAAGTCGATCGCGCTCATGATGCCGTCGCCGAATTCCTCGTGAATCAATTCCTTGATCGTCGTGCCATAGACGCTCACGATTTCGTACCAGCGATAGATCAGCGGGTCGGTCGGCACGGGCGTCGGCAGCGAGCCCTTGTAGGGCACGACCTTCAGCCATTTCTGCTCCTCGTCCGACAGGCCGAAGATGTCGCCCAGCACTTGGGCCTGTTCGTCGTTCAGCGTCATCTGGCCCAGGCAAGCCGCCGTGGTCCATTCTTTCGACAAGCCGATCCGTGTTGCCACATCGGCCCACTGGATGCCCTTGGACACTTTGGCGGCGATGATCTTTTCGGTGACGTCGTTGCGGTTCATGGTTGCTCCTTCGAAGGTGGCAAGCCAGTCGCAAAGCCCGAGCCTGTTGGCCTGCCATGGCAGCGGCCCGCGGGAAATCACTCACGGTGGGTCTAGGGCTTGCAGGGGTGGCACTACAAACGACTTGTCGCCATGACAGGCGTTCAACCGCCCTTGCCGTGCCTCTCCGCGTACAGCGCCAGCTCCACGTCGTTCTTGGCGCCCGTCTTTTCCAGGATGCGTGCCCGGTACGTGCTCACCGTATTGGGGGCCAGGTGCAATTGCGCACCAATTTCGCCCACGCTGTGCCCCGAAGTGAGCAAGCGGAACACCTGGTGCTCGCGATGCGACAAGGCTTCCGGCCCCGTTTTGGCGCTCGCCCCGCCCACGGCGGATGCCAGCGCTTCCGCCGTCACCGGTGTCACGAAGAGGCCGCCACCCGCCACCTTGCGCACGGCGCTGATGATGTCGTCCGGGTCCGCCCCCTTGTTCAGGTAGCCCGCGGCGCCCAGCTTGATGCAGCGCACGGCGTACTGGCGCTCCGGGTAGGTGCTGAGCATCAGCACGGGCAGCTTGGGCCATTCCTTGCGCAATGCCTGCAGCACGTCCAGGCCATCGCGCCCGGGCATGGCGATGTCCAGCAGCACGACGTCCAACCCCTGCGGGCCCTGGGCGGCCTCCACGACTTGCAGCACCTCGACGCCATTGGCGGCCTCGGCGCAGACCTCGATGTCGGGCGCGTCGGCCAGCATCTGCTTGACGCCCTCGCGCACAATGCGATGGTCGTCCCCCAGCAGCACGCGAATCCGGTCAGGCATGACGCAACGGCAGCACCAGCGTGAAGGCGCTGCCGTGGCCAACCTCGCTGGCAATCGCGATGTGGCCGCCCAGGTGGCGGGCACGCTCGCGCATGCCCATCACGCCGTAGGCATTGGAGGCGGCAAACGCGTCCGGCGAAGCCCCGCTGCCGTTGTCTTCCACCGTCAGGCGCAGGCGCTCCTCGTCACGGATGATGCGCACGGCCACGCGGCTCGCCTTGGCGTGACGCCCCACGTTGCTCAGCATCTCCTGGAAGATGCGAAATACGGCCACGGCCGCGGTCTTGGGCGGTTCCGGCGGCTGCTCGGGCTGCATGTCCCATTCCAGCTCCAGTTCGGCCGACTCCACGAATTCGCGGGCTTGCCACTCCAGTGCGGCCCACAGGCCCTGGTGGTCCAGGATGCTGGGGCGCAGGTCGGTGATGATGCGACCCACGTTGTCCACAGCGGTCTCGATCAGCCGGCTCATGTTCTGGCACTTGCAGCGCATGCGCTCACGCATCGCCTGTGTTTCATCCACGTTGCGCCCGCGTTGCTCTGCCAGGCGCTTGTCCAGCCAGTTCACGTCCATCTTCATGGCAACCAGCAGGCTGCCAAGCTCGTCGTGCACCTCGCGGGCGATGCGGGTGCGCTCTTCCTCGCGCACCGTCTCCGAATAGGCCGCCAGTTCGCGCTGCTGCGCCAGGGCCTCAGACAGCTCGCGCGTTCGCTCGTCCACCCGCAACTCCAGTTCAGCCTTGGCCCTTTGCAGGGCCTGCGCCGCGCGCTTGCGCTCGGTGATGTCTACGAAAGTAATCACCGCGCCCCGTACCTGACCGCCGTCCATGATCGGGTAGCTGGAATACTCCACCGCGAAGGCCGTGTGGTCCCCGCGCCAGAACACCTCGGTATCGATGCGGCAGGGCAGGCCCTGGCGAAAAGCATTGAAGATGGGGCAAGCCGTATCGGGGTAGTGACTGCCATCCTCATGCGAGTGGTGAGTCAGCTCGTGCATGTTGCGACCCAGCACCTCGACCGGCTCGAAGCCCAGCATGCGGGCCCCGGCCCGGTTGATGAACATGCAATGGCCCGTCAGGTCGATGCCGAAAATCCCCTCGCCGGTCGATTCCAGCAGCAGCCCCAACTGGTCCTGCCACAGGGGTTGCGACACGGCTTGCGCCGGCAAGGGCACCGGGGCCAGCAGATGAAGCGCGTCGGCATGCATGGAGTGCGGCAAAGCAATGCCTGTGCCAGAGTGGTGCGGACACGCCCCCACCTGGGTCAAAGCGCCAGATTAGTCAGGTCGGGGGGGCGTCCGGGGGGGCGTCCGGGGGCCCGCCCTGGACGGGCGGCGCAGCTTGCTTGGCCGCGCGGGCGGCCGCCAGGCCAAGGCCGGCGCTACCACTCGCCGACCAGGCGCACGCGCTGGTCGAGGTCGGCCGGCATTTCTTGCGGCTTGGCCGGCTCAGGCGGCAGACGCGTCTGCAACGGCGCGCCGACGATGCGGCGGATCACTTCGCGAGCCGGCTTGCGCAACGGCCTTTGAGGTGGGGTGATGACGGCGGCAAATCGCATGGCGGCTCCTTTCTGCCTCCAGTGTAGGAACCGCTGTGTGACCGTGTTGTGACGGCACGCACAAAAGCGCCGTTCACGCACAAAGCGTGAACGGCGGGCAACACTCGCAGGCCCTCAGCTCATCAGTGACGGACGGCTTTTTCCAGCTCTGCCTTGGTCATGGCCGAGCGGCCGCTGATGCCCTTGCGCCTGGCTTCCTCATACAGCTGGTCGCGCGTGCGGCCTTGGGGCCCTTCGTGCGATCGCTTGCCGCCGCGCACCGGCGCGGGTGTGTCCTTCAAGGTGGCGGGGCTCGCTTGCTTGGCCTCACCATGCTGGGCGCGCTCTTTGTTCACGGTGCGGGCCGCGATCTCCTCGGCCGTGTCTTCATCCTCGCCGCGCTTGAGCACGCTGTCCTTGATGTGCTGGTACTGGCGCTCGCGCTTGTCGCTCCATGTGTTGCGTGGCATGGCGGGGCATCCACTCAGGCGGACTGGCCGCGCGACTTGCGCGTGGCCGCACCACCACCGCCCGCAGTGCCGCTGGCCTTCGACTGGTGAGAACGGTCCGGTTCGGCCGGCTCGGAGATGCCGCCCAGCGAGGCGCCCACGTCCTTGTCCTCGTTGTGGACCTTGGCCGCGATATCGCCCAGCGACACGATGCCCACCAGCCGCTCCTGCCGGTCCACCACGGGCATGCGCCGGATCTGGGCCTCGGCCATCTCGGCAAGCACCTCGTCGATGTCCTCGTCTTCCGTGGCGCAGCGCACGTTGGTGCTCATCACGTCGGCCAGCTTCAGGCTGTCGGTGTCGGCTTGCTGCGCCACGCCGCGAACCACGATGTCGCGGTCGGTCACCACGCCCACCAGCTTTTCGCCCTCGCACACCGGGATCACGCCAACATTCAATTCGTCCATGGCCTGCGCGGCCAGCATCACGGTGTCCTGAGGGGTCATCGTCCGCACGCCGCGGGTCATCACGTCTGCAACAGTGGTCATCTTGGAGCTCCTTGGGAAGGAAAGCCGGCGGTCGCCGGCCTTTGCATCAATCTAGCCGCTGCGTGGGAACGCGCTGTCGGCCCCCTCGCAAGCTGTCGTAGGACACTGCCGATGACCCGCTGGGTGAACGGCCAGGCAGTCAGGAAGCCGGCTGATCGACCAACGTCGAGAGCGGCAGCGACGAGAGCTCGTGCAGCATCAGCGCCAGCTGCTCACCCGCGGCGTCCAGCACGGCGCGCCCCTTCTCGGCAGTGGCGGCCGCGGCGTTGCCGGCGGCGCCCTGGGGGTTGTAGTCCTGCATTTGCCAGCCCAGCTTGGCGCTGGCGCCATTGCCCAGGATCGGGTAGGTGGCGGCGCGCTCTTGCGACGACGACTTGAAGTTGCGCGCCTGCGCCATCCGCACGTACTGCGGCCGCAGCGCCAGCATCATCGAGGTTTCGATCTCGCCTGCGTGCACGCCGAAGCGATGCTCATCGCGGCTGAACAAGCCGTTCACCGCGTCGCCCAGCGGCAGGTTCCACCAGCTGCAGCTGTACACGATGAGCTTGCAACGGCCCCGCAGTTCGCGCGCGACGATGTCCATCAGGCTCACCTGGCCACCGTGCGAGTTCAGCAGCAGCAGCTTTTTCAAGCCGGCGCGCGCCACACACTCGCCCAACTCGATCCAGGTGGCCGCCACCGTCGTCGAGGACAGCGTCAGCGTGCCGGGGAATTTCGCGTGCTCCGGGCTGTAGCCCACCTGCTGGGTGGGCAGGAACAACACCGGCGCGTTCAGGTGCGGCAAGGCCGATGCAATTACGCCATCCACCAGCGTCTGGTCCACCGACAACGGCAGATGGGGACCATGCTGCTCGGTGGCGGCCACCGGGAGCACGGCCACGGTGGCCGCGGCGTCAAGCCCCGCGAAATCGCGCGTGGTCAGGTCGGCCCAGAAGCGGGGAGTCGTCATTCCCGCATATTAATACGTCGTCTCGTGCCGGCATGGATTGCGGGTCGGAGCCCGCAATGACAAATCCCTTGTCATCCCGGACTTGATCCGGGATCCATGCACCCGAATTCATGGCTGCGGGTCAGGCCCGCAGTGACAGGCTGTGTTGGGCAGCCCGCACGATGTGCGCCGCATCCACCCCAAAGAACTCGCGCAGCGCCGCACGGGTGTCGCTGCGGCCGAAGCCGTCGGTGCCCAGCGTGAGGTAGCGCCGGCCCGCCGGTACGAACGCTCGGATGCTCTCGGGCACCGCGCGCACATAGTCCGTCGCGGCGATCACCGGCCCGCCCACCCCGTCCAGCAAGCCACGCACATACGGCACCGTATGCGCCTCACCGCGAATCGCGCGCTGCTCGCAATGCACGCCGTCGCGCGACAGCTCGCTCCAGCTGGTCACGCTGATCACCTCGCTGGCCACGCCTTCACTCGCCAGCTGCTGCGCCGCCTTCACCACCTCAGTGAGAATCGCGCCCGACCCCATCAGCGTGATCTGCGGCGCACCTTCGCCATAAGCGCCAAACCGATAAGCCCCGCGCACCACGCCATATTCAGCGCCTTCCGGCAGATCCGGCTGCGCGTAGTTTTCGTTCATCAGCGTGACGTAATAGAACACGTCCTGCTGCTCCACCAGCATCTCGCGCATACCCTGGCCGATGATCACGGCCATCTCGCCGGCGAACGCCGGGTCGTAGGCCTTGCAGTTCGGAATGGTCGCCGCCACCAGGTGGCTGGAGCCGTCCTGATGCTGCAAGCCCTCCCCGCCCAGCGTGGTCCGCCCCGAAGTCGCCCCCAGCAAGAACCCGCGCGAGCGCTGGTCGGCCGCGGCCCAGATCGCATCGCCCACGCGCTGGAAGCCGAACATCGAGTAATAGATATAGAACGGCAGCATCGGCACGCCGTGCACGCTGTAGCTGGTGGCCGCGGCCGTCCAGCTGGCGATGGCGCCCGCCTCGCTGATGCCCTCTTCCAGGATCTGCCCGTCCAGCGCTTCACGGTATGACAGCACCGAGCCGATGTCCTCCGGCTCGTAGCGCTGGCCGACGCTGGAATAGATGCCCACCTGCTTGAACAGGTTGGCCATGCCGAAAGTGCGCGCCTCGTCCGCGACGATGGGAACAATTCTTGGCCCCAGCTCCTTGTCCTTCAACAGGTTGCCCAGCATCCGCACGAACGCCATCGTGGTCGACATCTCCTTGCCGGCCGCCGCGGTGGCGAAGGCGGCATACGAAGCGAGAGCAGGCACGGGTACTGCCTGCGAGGTGGATTGCCTTTTGGGCAGGTAGCCTCCGAGCTTCGCGCGCTGAGCATGCATGTACCGCATCTCCGCGCTGTCTTCCGCCGGTTTGAAGAATTCGAGATTGGTGGCCTGCGCATCGGTGAGCGGCAGGTTGAAGCGATTGCGGAATTCGATCAACGCCGCCTCGTCCAGCTTCTTCTGGCTGTGCGTCGTCATCTTGCCCTGGCCGGCCGCGCCCATGCCGTAGCCCTTCTTGGTGTGGGCCAGGATCACTGTGGGTTGTCCGTGATGCGCGGCGGCAGCGGAGTAAGCGGCGTGAATCTTCACCAGGTCATGCCCGCCGCGCTTCAGGCGGTCGATCTGGTCGTCGGTCATGCCTTGGGCCAGGCGCTTCAATTCCTCGTTCTGGCCGAAGAAGTTGTCGCGGTTGAAGCGGCCGTCCTTGGCCGCGAAGGTCTGCATCTGGCCGTCCACCGTGTTGGCGAAGGCGCGGGTCAGCGCACCCGTCACATCGCGTGCGAAGAGGCCGTCCCAGTCGCTG
>DATILF010000007.1:0-6238 GCA_035476755.1 Ramlibacter sp. | reverse complement strand
GGCGCTGTCGCTAGAATCGGTTCTCCACTGAGGAGACGGATGAAATACCTCATGTGGCTGCTCAAGGCAGCCATTTTTTTTACCCTGTTCGCCTTCGCGCTGAACAACCAGCAAGACGTGACCGTTCATTTCTTCTTCGGCACGTTCTGGCGCGCGCCCCTGGTGCTGGTAGTGCTGGCGGCGTTTGCGCTGGGCCTGGCCATCGGCGCGCTGGGCATGGTGCCGCGCTGGTGGAAGCACCGCGTCGCGGCGCGTCGCGTGCGCCACGGCATGGACAGCCCCTCGCCGGCCGACGCCAGCCCGAGCGCCCACCATGGACTTTGACCTCAGCTGGCTTCTCTGGGGCCTGCCGCTGACCTTCGTGCTGGGCTGGCTAGCCTCCCGGCTCGACCTGCGCCAGCTGCGCATCGAGAACCGCCGGGCGCCCAAGGCGTACTTCCGCGGCCTCAATTTCCTGCTGAACGAGCAGCAGGACCAGGCCATAGATGCCTTCATCGAGGCCGTCCAGAACGATCCGGACACCTCCGAACTGCACTTCGCCCTGGGCAACCTGTTTCGCCGGCGCGGCGAGTACGAGCGCGCCGTGCGCGTGCATGAACACCTGCTCTCGCGCGCCGACCTCAGCCGGGCCGACCGGCAGCGCGCCCAGCACGCGCTGGCCCTCGATTTCCTGAAGGCGGGTCTGCTGGACCGCGCCGAAGAGGCACTGCGCAAGCTCGAGGGCAGCCCGTTCGAAAGCCAGGCGCTGCTGGCGCTGCTGGCAATCTATGAACGCACGCGCGACTGGATGCAGGCCTCCGACATCGCCAGGAAGCTCGATGCCTCCGGCCAGGGCAACTTCAGCACGCGCCAGGCGCATTACCTGTGCGAGCAGGCGGCCAGCTCGCCGCCTGGGCAGGCGGAGAAATGGTTGCGTGAAGCCATGGCCATCGCCCCAGCCGCCGCCCGGCCGGGCATCGACCTGGCCGCCCTGCAGCGGCGCGCCGGCGACTCGGCCGCCGCGTTCAGCACGCTGTCACGCCTGGCCCATTCGGCGCCCGCGGCGATCCCGCTGGTCGCCAGGCACTTGACCGAAGCCGCGGTGGCCAGCGACCAGCGGGCACAGGCCCTCGACATCCTGCAAACCAGCTATGAGCTCTCGCCCTCGCTGGACGTGCTCGAAGCCCTCGTCTCCCTGGAGCCGGACGCCACCCTGGCGCGCGAGTGGTATGTCAAGCACCTCGAACGCGAACCGTCGCTGGTGGCCGCCACCAAATGGCTGGCCGGCGAGAAACTGGAACACGAGCAGTTCCATCCGCACGTGCAGAGCGCGCTGGACCACGCCGTGAAGCCGCTCACCCGCTATCGCTGCGCGGCTTGCGGCTTCGAGGCCAAACAGCATTTCTGGCAATGCCCCGGCTGCCAGGCCTGGGACAGCTACCCGGCACGGCGGGTGGAAGAGTTATGAACCACGCCGTGGAGCAACTGAAATGACTATCCCAAGCAAGCAACAGCTGGCAAAAGCCCGCGTCCTGGTGGTCGGCGACGCCATGCTCGACCGCTACTGGCACGGCACCGTGGAACGCATCTCCCCCGAAGCCCCCGTGCCGGTGGTGAAGGTGAGCCGCGAGGAAGAGCGCATCGGCGCCGCCGCCAACGTGGCCTACAACGTCATCACGCTGGGCGCGAAGGCGAGCTTTCTGGGGGTGGTGGGCGACGACGAGCCGGGCCATCGGCTGGAGACGCTGCTGCGCGAGACCGGCATCGCGGCCCACCTCAAGCGCGACCCCGGGCTGAAAACCACGGTGAAGCTTCGCGTCATCGGGCGCCAGCAGCAATTGCTGCGCATGGACTTCGAGAACGAGCCCGACCACGAGGCCCTGGCCCTGCAGAACGAGACCTTCGCCGAACTCGCGCCGCAGCACGACGCCGTATTGTTCTCCGATTACGGCAAGGGCGGGCTGGCGCACATCCCGGCCATGATCGCCGCCGCGCGCCAGCGTGGCATGGCGGTGCTGGTGGACCCCAAAGGCTCGGACTACACGCGCTACGCCGGCGCCACCGTGATCACGCCCAACCGCGCCGAGTTGCAGCAGGTGGTCGGCGCCTGGAAGGACGATGCCGAACTGCGCAAGAAGGCGCAGCGGCTGCGCGAGGAACTACGCCTCGATGCCCTGCTGGTCACCCTGGGCGAGGACGGCATGACGCTGTTCGATGCGAATGGCGAACTGCACGTGCAGGCGCAGGCGCGCGAAGTCTTCGACGTCACCGGCGCAGGCGACACGGTCATCGCCACACTGGCCACGCTGGTCGCCTCGGGCCTGCCCCTGCGCGAGGCCATGCCCCTGGCCAACAAGGCCGGCGGCATCGTGGTCGGCAAGTTCGGCACCGCCACCGTCTCCTACGAGGAACTCTTCTCATGACAAGAATTGTTGTCACAGGCGCCGCCGGCTTCATCGGCAGCAACATCGTCAAGGGCCTGAATGCCCGGGGCATCGACGACATCATCGCCGTCGATGACCTGACGCAGGGCGACAAGTTCCGCAACCTGGCGGACCTGAAGATCGCCGACTACGTCGACCTCGACCTCTTCTACGACCTCTTCGCCGAAGGCTACTTCGGCCAGGTCGAGGCGGTCTTCCACGAAGGCGCGTGCAGCGACACCATGGAGACGGACGGCAAGTACATGATGGACAACAACTACACGCTGTCGTGTGGCTTGTTCAAGGCCTGCCAGGAGCGCGGTGCACGCCTGCTGTACGCGTCGTCCGCGGCCACCTACGGCGGCTCCGAGACGTTCCGCGAAACCCCGGAGTTCGAGCGCCCGCTCAACGTCTATGGCTACTCGAAGCTGCTGTTCGACCAGCGCATGCGGCGCGAATGCGGGGCCGACTTCAGCGGGGCGAAGCACCAGGTCGCGGGCTTTCGCTACTTCAACGTCTATGGCCCGCGCGAGCAGCACAAGGGCCGCATGGCCAGCGTCGCCTTCCACCAGTTCAACCAGTTCCAGGCCGAAGGCAAGGTCAAGCTGTTCGGCGACTACGGCGGCTACGGGCCAGGCGAGCAAAAGCGCGATTTCGTCTTCATCGACGATGTGGTGGCCGTGAACCTGTGGTTCCTGGACAACCCCGGAAAATCCGGCATCTTCAACCTGGGCACCGGCAACGCGCAGCCTTTCAACGACGTGGCGACCGCGGTGGTCAACGCCATGCGCGCCCCGGGTTCCGCCCCCTTTGGCACGGCTTCGGCCGCCGCCGCCGGCCTGATCGAGTACGTGCCCTTCCCGGACGCACTGCGCGGCAAATACCAGTGCTACACCCAGGCTGACCTGGGGGCCCTGCGGGCGGCGGGTTGCAGCCATGCCTTTGCCGACGTGCAGTCGGGGGTGGCCAAGTACATGGCTGAGCTCAAGGCCTGATAGGGCGACTCCGGTCAACCACAGCGCCGCGCGCGCCGTTACTCACAAGACCCCAGGCGCCGGTCCGGCGCCGGTCCATCAACCGCTACAGGAGCAATCCATGCTGAAGAAATTACTGGCGATCGTCCTCATGATGTTCGCCACCCTGGCCATGGCCGCCGTGGACGTGAACAAGGCCACTGAGGCCCAACTCGACGGTATCAAGGGCATCGGTCCAGTCACCTCCAAGCTCATCATGTCCGAGCGCAAGAAAGGCGACTTCAAGAGCTGGGAAGACTTCATCGAACGCGTCAAGGGCGTGGGCGATGGCCGCGCCGCCAAGCTGTCCGAAGAAGGCCTGACGGTCAATGGCGCCGCCTTCAAGGCCGCCGCCACCAAGAAGGACGACAAGAAGGAGGCGAAGGCCGCCGCCAAGGAAGAGAAGAAGGACGCCAAGGTAGCGGCCAAGGACGAAAAGAAAGACGCCAAGGACGCCAAGAAGGACGACAAGGTCGCCGCCGCTCCTGCTGCCAGCGCGGCCAAGCCCGCCGCCAGCGCCGCCAAGCCGGCTGCCAGCGCCAAGAAGTAAGCCATCCGCGTCGCCCAGGGCCACGGCCCCGGTGTCATGAAAAAACCCGCCTCGGCGGGTTTTTTCTTGCCCGCTCAGACCAGCGCGATCAGGTCCGTGACACCAGGGTCCACGCCGGCCTGGGCCAGCAGCGTGGTCACCTGCCCGCGATGGTGGGTCTGGTGGTTGAAAAAGTGCGTCAGCGCCTGCCAGGCCGGGTGCTCGCGCTGCACGCCCATGCTATTGCTGTAGCGCATGGTGCGCATGGGAAAGTCCACCGGCATCTGGCCGACCCACGCCTCGATCGCAGCGTCGAGGCGCTCGCGCTGGCGGCTCAGCTCGGCCCAGTCCTCGTAGAGCACCGCCCCGTGCATGGCCCCGTCCGGCAGATCGAGCACGTCGCCGGCGAACGCCGGAAACTCGAAACCCTGGCGGTTGAATCGCTGCAGCCACATGCGGTCGCCCCACATCACGTGGTTGAGCGTGCGATGGATCGAGCCGAAAAACGCCCCGCGATCCAGTTTCCGCTGTGGATCCGCAAGCGGCTCGCACGCCGCGTACAAGCGCTCATTGAACCAGCGGTTGTAGCGGGCGAGAAAGCGGTAGTTGTCGATGAAGGCGCTACTGTCCATTCGGCGGATTGTGCCGCCAAAAGGGCGGGCGCCTACTCAGGCTGGCCGTAGCCGCCGCCGCCCGGCGTGTGGATCTCGAACACATCCCCCGGCTTCATCTCGGCCTGGGCGATGTGGCCCAACTCCTCCGTGGCGCCGTTGTCCCGCACCACGCGGTTGATGCCGACCAGGCCCGGCTGGCCGCCCGCCATGCCGAACGCGCCGTACTTGCGCCCGTTCGACAGGATGCTGGCCGTCATGTCTTCCAGGAAGCGCACGCGGCGCACCCCGCCGTTGCCGCCCTTCCACCGGCCGGCGCCGCCCGAGCCCTGGCGGATCTCGTAGCTGTCCAGCCGCACCGGGAAACGGAACTCCAGCACCTCGGGGTCGGTCAGGCGCGAGTTGGTCATGTGCGTCTGCACCACGCTCGTGCCGTCGAAGCCCTCTCCGGCGCCGCTGCCGCCCGAGATGGTCTCGTAGTACTGGTGCCGCTCATTGCCGAAGGTGAAGTTGTTCATCGTGCACTGGCTGGCCGCCATCACGCCCAGCGCGCCGTACAACGCGTTGGTGATGCACGTCGATGTCTCCACGTTGCCCGCCACCACCGAGGCCGGTGGATTCGGGTTGAGCATGGAACCCGCCGGGATGATCACCTTCAGCGGCTTGAGACAGCCCGCATTGAGCGGGATGTCGTCGTCCACCAGCGTGCGGAAGACATAGAGCACCGCCGCCATGCACACCGCCGTGGGCGCGTTGAAGTTGTTGGCCTGCTGCTCGGACGTTCCCGTGAAATCGATCTGCGCGCTGCGCTTGCCGGCATCGACGCGGATCGCCACCTGGATGCGGGCGCCATTGTCCAGCGGCAGCGTGAACTCGCCGTCTTTCAGGCGCGTGATCACGCGGCGCACCGACTCCTCGGCGTTGTCCTGCACGTGGCCCATGTAGGCCTGCACCACGTCCAGGCCGAACTGGTCCACCATCTTGCGCAGTTCCTGCACGCCCTTCTCGTTGGCGGCGATCTGTGCTTTCAGGTCCGCCATGTTCTGCTCGGGGTTGCGGCTCGGGTAGCGGCCGCTGTGCAGCAAGGCCAGCATCTCCGCTTCGCGCAGCGTGCCGCGGTCCACCAGCTTCACGTTGTTGATCTGCACGCCCTCCTCTTCGATAAGCGTCGAGAACGGCGGCATCGAGCCCGGCGTGGTTCCGCCGATATCGGCGTGATGCCCGCGCGAGCCGACGTAAAACAAGGGCTTGTCGCGCGTGCCCCCACCCCCGCCCTCCCCCGGCAGGGGAGGGAGCAAATTCAAGTAAACCGGCGTGATGACCGTGACGTCGGGCAGGTGCGTGCCGCCATGGTAGGGATCGTTCAGCACGTACACGTCGCCCGGCGACATGCGCCCCGCGTTCTCGCGGATCACCGTCTTGATGCTCTCACCCATCGAGCCCAGGTGCACCGGCATGTGCGGCGCGTTGGCAATGAGGTTGCCTTCCTGGTCGAACAGCGCGCACGAGAAGTCCAGCCGCTCCTTGATGTTCACCGAGTACGCCGTGTTCTGCAGCTGCAGGCCCATCTGCTCGGCGATGTTCATGAAAAGGTTGTTGAACACCTCCAGCAGCACCGGGTCCACCGTGGTGCCGGCGGCGAACTTCACGCTGCGCGCCACACGGCGGTCCAGCACCAGATGG
>DATILF010000006.1:0-3026 GCA_035476755.1 Ramlibacter sp. | reverse complement strand
ACGCCGGTGTTCGTCGGCGATGACTTCACCGACGAAGTCGGCTTTGCCACCGTGCAGCGCCTGCGGGGCCTGGGCGTGAAGGTGGGCGAAGGCTCGACGGTGGCGTGGCAACGCCTGGACTCGCCTGCCGCGCTGCGCTATGAACTTCAATCCGCCGTGGCCGCGAAGGCCGGAAAGGTCAACGCATGAACCCGGTGGACACCCCCCCCGAGGCTTCGCTGAAGCTCGGCGTGATCGGTAACTGCGCCTACAGCGCCCTCATCGACGAGCGTGCCCGCGTCGTGTGGTGCTGCCTGCCCCGCTTCGACGCCGATCCGGTGTTCAATGCCCTGCTCGACCCCAGCGCCAACGGCAGCCTGTGGGCGTTCGAACTGGAGAACTTCGAGCGCAGCGAGCAGTGCTATGAGCCCAACACGGCCATCGTCAAGACCCGCCTGTACGACCACCAGGGGCAAGGCATCGAGATCACCGATTTCGCGCCCCGCTTCATCAGCCGGGGCCGCACGTTCCGTCCGCTCACGATGATTCGCCGGGTCAGGGTCTTGTCGGGCTCGCCCCGCGTGCGCGTGCTGATGCGCCCCCGTTCCGACTGGGGGCGGCAGGTGCCCGCGGTCACGCAGGGCAGCACGCACCTGCGCTACGTGAGCCCGAACCAGACGCTGCGCCTGAACAGCGATGCGCCGCTGAGCTACATCCTGTCGGAAACCTTCTTCGTCATGGACCGGCCGATGAACTTCATCCTGGGGCCGGACGAAACGCTGCTCTCGGGCATCGAGGACACCGCCCGCAGCTTTGAGCAGGAAACCGCGAGTTACTGGCGCACCTGGACGCGGGCCCTGTCGCTGCCCCTGGAGTGGCAGGAGGCCGTCATCCGCGCGGCCATCACGCTGAAGATCTCGCTGTTCGAGGACACGGGCGCGATCGTCGCGGCCATGACCACCAGCATCCCGGAGGCGCCGCACAGCGGCCGCAACTGGGACTACCGCTTCTGCTGGCTGCGCGACGCCTTCTTCGTGGTGCGCGCGCTCAACAGCCTGTCCGAAGTGGCGACCATGGAAGAGTACCTGCGCTGGCTCAACAACGTGGTGGTGCGTTCCGGTGGCGGCCACATCCAGCCGCTGTACGGCATCGGCCAGGAAGATCAGCTGCCCGAAGCCATCCTCGGCCACCTGCCGGGCTACCGCGGCCAGGGGCCGGTGCGCGTGGGCAATCAGGCGCAGGAGCATTTTCAGCACGACGTGTACGGCAACATCATCCTGGGGGCCTCGCAGTCCTTCCACGACCACCGCCTGTTCCGCCGCGCGGGCAAGGCCGAGTTCGGCTACCTGGAAGCGGTGGGTGAACAGGCCTTTCGCGTCTATGACCAGCCCGATGCGGGCATGTGGGAGCTGCGCACACGGGCACGCATCCACACCTCGTCGGCGCTGATGTGCTGGGCCGCCTGCGACCGGCTGGCCAAGGTGGCGGCCGCCTTGAAGCTGCCCGATCGCATTCGCTACTGGCGCGAGCGCGCCGACGTGGTCCGCGAGCGCATCCTGCGCGAAGCCTGGAGCGACCGGCGGCACGCGTTCGTCGAGAGTTTCGGCGGCAACGACCTGGACGCCAGCGTGCTGCTGATGGCCGAGGTGAACTTCATCGATCCCAACGATGCGCGTTTCGTCTCCACGGTCGATGCGCTGGAGACGTCGCTGTGCGATGGCCCCTACATGCGCCGCTATGAGGCGCCGGACGATTTCGGCAAACCCGAGACGGCCTTCAACATCTGCACCTTCTGGCGCATCGATGCGCTGTCTCGCATCGGCCGCAAGGGGCAGGCGCGCGAGATCTTCGAGGTGATGCTCAAGAGCCGCAACCCGCTCGGCCTGCTGTCGGAAGACACGCACCCGGTGACCGGCGAGATGTGGGGCAACTTTCCGCAGACCTATTCGATGGTGGGCCTCATCAACGCCGCGGTGCGCCTGTCGGCGCCCTGGGACACGGTTATTTAGGAGTTCAAGCGTGGGGGCCCTCTAGATGTCACGTCTTGTGGTCGTCTCCAACCGGCTGGCCGACCCGCGCAAGACCGCCGCGGGCGGCCTGGCCGTGGCCCTGGCGGACGTGCTCAACAGCACCGGCGGCCTGTGGTTCGGCTGGAGCGGCAAGATCGTGGAAGAGGCCGATGGCGGTGTGCCGGGCGAGGGCGCGGTGCATGCGCACCAGGCCGGCACGGTGAAGCTGGTCACTGTGGACCTGAGCCGCGAAGACCACAACGCCTTCTATGTGGGCTATTCGAATGGCGTGCTCTGGCCGGTGTTCCACTACCGGCTCGACCTGGCCGATTTCGACGCCGGCTACATCGCGGGCTACCGCCGCGTGAACCAGCTGTTCGCGCGCAAGCTCAAGCCCTACCTGCGCGGTGACGACATCATCTGGGTCCAGGACTACCACCTGATCCCGCTGGCCGCCGAGCTGCGTGCGCTGGGCTGCTCGCAACGCATCGGCTTTTTCCTGCACATCCCGCTGCCGCCCCCGCTCATCCTGGCGGCCATTCCCGGGCACGACTGGCTGATCCGCGCGCTCTTCGCCTATGACCTCGTCGGCTTCCAGAGCCAGGCCGACCACTCGCATTTCTGCAACTACGTGCAGTCGGAAGCCCACGCGCAGGACCTGGGCGACGGACGCTGGCGCGCGTTCAACCGCACCGTGCAGGCCGGCGCCTATCCCATCGGCATCGACGTCGAGGAATTCACGGCGCTGGCCGAGGCACCGGAGGGCCGGGAGATGTACGAGCGCATGCGGCGCGAATACTCGCGGCGCAAGCTGCTGGTGGGCGTGGACCGGCTCGATTATTCCAAGGGCCTGCCGCAGCGCATGCGCGCCTTCCGCGAGCTGCTGACGAAGTACCCCGAGACCCATGGCAGCGCCACGTTGATCCAGATCGCCTCGCCCAGCCGCGAAGACGTGAGCGCCTACACGGACATCCTGCACGAGCTGGAGAGCCTGTGCGGCTCCATCAACGGCAACTTCGGCGAGCTCGACTGGATGCC
>DATILF010000005.1:0-10718 GCA_035476755.1 Ramlibacter sp. | reverse complement strand
CATGCTCGTCATGAGCAACAACTTCCTGCAGCTGTTCTTCGGCTGGGAAGCGGTGGGCCTGGTGTCCTACCTGCTGATCGGCTTCTGGTTCAACAAGCCCACGGCCATCTTCGCCAACATGAAGGCCTTCCTGGTGAATCGAGTGGGCGACTTCGGCTTCATCCTGGGCATCAGCCTGATCGCCGCGTATGCGGGCACCCTGAGTTACGTGGATACCTTCGCGAAGGCCGGTGAACTCGCCAAGCTGGGCTTCCCCGGCACCGGCTGGCAGCTGATCACGGTCATCTGCATCTGCCTTTTCATCGGCGCCATGGGCAAGAGCGCGCAATTCCCCCTGCACGTGTGGCTGCCCGATTCGATGGAAGGCCCGACGCCGATCTCCGCGCTGATCCACGCCGCCACCATGGTCACGGCCGGCATCTTCATGGTGGCGCGCATGTCGCCCCTGTTCGAGCTGAGCGACACGGCGCTTACCGTGGTGCTGATCGTCGGCGCGATCACGGCGTTGTTCATGGGCTTCCTGGGCATCATCCAGAACGACATCAAGCGCGTGGTCGCGTATTCCACGCTGTCGCAGCTGGGCTACATGACGGTCGCCCTGGGCGCCTCCGCCTATTCGGTGGCGGTGTTCCACCTGATGACGCACGCCTTCTTCAAGGCGCTGCTGTTCCTTGCGGCGGGCTCGGTCATCATCGGCATGCACCATAACCAGGACATTCGCTGGATGGGCAACGTGCGCAAGTACATGCCGATCACCTGGATCACCTCGCTGCTCGGCTCGCTCGCCCTGATCGGCACGCCGCTGTTCGCCGGCTTCTACTCCAAGGACAGCATCATCGAGGCGGTGCACTTCAGCAAGCTGTGGGGATCGGGATTCGCCTACTTCGCCGTGCTGGCTGGCGTGTTCATCACCGCCTTCTACTCCTTCCGCATGTACTTCCTGGTGTTCCATGGCAAGGAACGCTTTGATCAAGTCCCGCCGCACGAGCATGATCCCGCCGAAGAGCCCGATCCGCATCACCACCATGACGAACACCACAATCCCCACGAGACGCCGTGGGTGGTGACGGCGCCGCTGCTGCTGCTGGCATTCCCGTCCGTCGTGATCGGCTTCCTCACGATCCAGCCCATGCTGTTCGGCGACTTCCTGAAGGACGCCATCGTCGTGGACCACGACAAGCACCCCGCCATGGCCAACCTGGCTCGCATGTTCCATGGCCCGGTGGAGATGGCGCTGCACGGCCTCATGACCGCGCCGTTCTGGCTTGCACTTGCCGGTGTGGCCGCTGCCTGGTACATGTACATCCTCAACCCGGCGCTGCCGGCAGCCATCAAGTCGCGCGTGATGCCGCTGTACACGCTGCTGGAGAACAAGTACTACATGGACTGGTTCAACGAGAACGTGCTCGCCCGCGGTGCGCGCCTGCTGGGTGTGGGCCTGTGGAAGGGCGGCGACCAGGCCGTGATCGACGGCGCCATGGTGAATGGCAGCGCCCGCGGCGTGGCCTGGGTGGCCGGCGCCGTGCGCCTGGTCCAGACCGGCTACATCTACCACTATGCCTTCGCGATGATCATCGGCGTTTTCGTGCTGATGACCTGGTTCGTATGGCTGAACAAATGACCAAGCGGCAGATGACTGTCCGGTGCAACTAAAAAAGACGGAAGAACAAAAATGGGTTTGCTGAGCCTCGCCATCTGGACGCCGATCTTCTTCGGCGCCGTGCTGCTCGCCCTGGGACGCGACGACCAGGCGCGCTCCGTGCGCTGGCTGGCCCTGATCGGCGCCATCGTGAGCCTGCTGGTGACGCTGCCGCTGTACGCCCGCTTCGACAGCACGTCGTCGGCGATGCAGTTCGTCGAGAAGGCGCCCTGGATCGACCGCTTCAACGTCAATTACCACCTGGGTATCGACGGTATCTCGTTCTGGTTCGTTCTGCTCACGGCCTTCATCACCCTGGTGGTGGTCATTTCAGCCTGGGAAGCGATCACCGAGCGCGTCAACCAGTACATGGGCGCCTTCCTGATCCTGTCGGGCCTCATGATCGGCGTCTTCTGCGCGCTCGACGGCATCCTGTTCTACACGTTCTTCGAGGCCACGCTGATCCCGATGTACCTGATCATCGGCATCTGGGGTGGCCCGAACAAGATCTACGCGGCGTTCAAGTTCTTCCTGTACACCCTGCTCGGCTCGCTGTTGATGCTGGTCGCCCTGGTGTTCCTGTACACGAAGTCGGGCGGCAGCTTCGACATCGCCACCTGGCACAAGCTGCCGCTGGCGCTGCCGGCGCAGACGCTGCTGTTCTTCGCGTTCCTCTCCGCCTTCGCCGTGAAGGTGCCGATGTGGCCGGTGCATACCTGGCTGCCCGACGTGCACGTCGAGGCGCCCACCGGCGGCTCCGCCGTGCTGGCGGCGATCATGCTCAAGCTCGGCGCTTACGGCTTCCTGCGGTTTTCCATGCCGATCGCCCCGGACGCGGCCCGCGAGTGGGCCTGGCTGATGATCGCACTGTCGCTGATCGCCGTGATCTACGTGGGCCTGGTCGCGATGGTGCAGCAGGACATGAAGAAGCTGGTGGCGTATTCTTCGGTGGCGCACATGGGTTTCGTGACCCTGGGCTTTTTCATCTTCAACGACCTCGGCGTCGCCGGCGGCATCGTGCAGATGATCGCGCACGGCTTTGTGTCGGGCGCCATGTTCCTGTGCATCGGCGTGCTGTATGACCGCGTGCACTCGCGCGAGATCGCGAGCTACGGGGGCGTGGTGAATACCATGCCCAACTTCACCGCGTTCGCGTTGCTGTTCGCCATGGCCAACTGCGGCCTGCCGGCCACCGCGGGCTTCGTGGGCGAGTGGATGGTGATCCTGGGCGCCGTGAAGGCCAACTTCTGGATCGGCGCCGCCGCCGCATCCGCGCTGGTCTTCGGCGCGGCCTACACGCTGTGGATGTTCAAGCGGGTCTATCTCGGCCCGGTCACCAACGACAACGTCCGGGAACTCACCGACATCAACAGCCGCGAGTTCCTGATGCTGGGCCTGCTGGCCATCGCCGTGCTCTTCATGGGCATCTTCCCCAAGCCGTTCACCGACATCATGAACGTATCGGTGGCCGACTTCCTCAAGCACGTGGCCGCGTCCAAACTCTAAGTCGACACCATGCTGGACAAATCAAGCCTTATCGTCGTCTCGCCCGAAATCCTGCTGCTGGTGATGGCGTGCGTCATCGCCCTGGTGGACCTGGGTGTGAAGTCCCGCCTGCGCGGGCTGACCTACTGGCTCACCATGGCCACGCTCGCCGTCACGGCCTACCTGACCGGCGCCTTCGCCGCCGACAACCAGACGATCTATGCGTTCGGCCGCATGGTGGTGAGCGACCCGATGGGCAACTGGCTCAAGTGCTTCGCCACGCTCGCCATGATGGTGTGCCTGGTGTATGGCCGCCCCTACGCGGCCGACCGGGACATGCTGCGCGGCGGCGAAATGTTCACGCTGGCCATGTTCTCGTTGCTGGGTATTTTTGTCATGATCTCGGGCAGCAATTTCCTGGTGATCTACCTGGGCCTGGAGTTACTGACGCTGTGCAGCTACGCGCTGGTGGCGCTGCGACGCGACCACACGGCTTCCACCGAAGCCGCCATGAAGTACTTCGTGCTGGGCGCCATGGCGAGCGGCTTCCTGCTTTACGGCCTGTCCATGCTCTACGGCGCCACCGGGTCGCTGGACATCGGGGCGGTCTTCAAGGTCGTGAGTTCGGGCCAGGTGAAGCACCAGGTGCTGGTGTTCGGCCTGGTCTTTATCGTCGCCGGCCTGGCATTCAAGCTGGGCGCCGCACCGTTCCACATGTGGATCCCCGATGTGTACCAGGGCGCGCCGACGTCCGTCACCATCATGATCGGCAGCGCGCCCGAGCTGGCTGCTTTCGCCATCTCCATTCGACTGTTGGTGGAAGGGCTTTTGCCGCTGGCTATCGACTGGCAGCAGATGCTCATGATCATGGCTGTGGGCTCCCTGCTGATCGGCAACCTGGCGGCCATCGCGCAGACCAACCTCAAGCGCATGCTGGCCTACTCGACCATCGGCCAGATGGGCTTCGTGTTGCTGGGCCTGCTGTCCGGAGTCGTCAACGGCAACACGCTGTCGGCGGCCAACGCCTACAGCTCGGCGATGTTCTACATCGTGACTTATGTGCTGACCACGCTCGCGAGTTTCGGCATCATCCTGCTGCTGGCGCGTGAAGGTTTCGAGAGCGAGGAAATCGCCGACCTGGCGGGCCTGAACCAGCGCAGCCCGCTGTATGCCGGCGTGATGGCCATCTGCCTGTTCTCGCTGGCGGGTGTGCCACCCCTGGTCGGTTTCTACGCCAAGCTGGCGGTGCTGCAGGCGCTGGTCGCCTCCGGGCAGGCCCTGTACATCTGGCTGGCCGTGTTCGCCGTGATGATGTCGCTGATCGGCTCGTTCTACTACCTGCGCGTGGTCAAGGTCATGTATTTCGACGCGCCGATCACGGCCACCACGGTGTCCGCCCCGACGGACGTGCGGGTGGTGCTCACGCTCAACGGCGCGCTGGTGCTCATCCTGGGCATCCTGCCCGGCGGGCTGATGACGCTGTGCGCCCAGGCCATCATCAAGACCCTGGGTACCTGAACGGGGCGCGGTCGTTGTGTCCCAGACTGCGTCCATCTGGCTCGTGATCGTGGCTGCCTTCGCGGCCGCCAACCTCCCTTTCCTGAACGACCGCCTGCTGGGGGCGGTTCGCCTTGCGCACGGCAAGTCGCTGGCGGTCCGGCTGGCTGAACTGGTGCTGATGTATGCCCTGGTGGGCGCCTTGGGGCTTCTGCTGGAAAAGCGGGCCGGCCAGATCGCCGCGCAGGGCTGGGAGTTTTACGCCGTCACCGGTGCTCTGTTCGTGACGCTGGCCTTTCCCGGCTTCATCTGGCGCTACCTGCGCCGACACAAATGAGCGCCCGCTCCCACGAGCCTACGCCATGGCCGACGACAGCCACCTGATCGAGCTCAAGACGGGCGGGCAGGAGCTGCTCAAGGGCCGTTTCCTGCACGCCTTCCGTGACACCGTGCGTTTGCCGGACGGCAGCGAAACCACCCGCGAGTATGTGGTCCACCCCGGCGCGGTGATGGTCATCCCGATCCTGGATGACGGCCGCGTCGTGCTGGAGCGCCAGTTCCGTTACCCGGTGAGGCAGGTCATGATCGAATTCCCCGCCGGCAAGCTCGATCCGGGCGAGGAGCCGCTGGCTTGCGCCCGCCGCGAACTGCTGGAGGAGACCGGCTACAGCGCGCGCGAGTGGGCGCGTGCCGGGCGCTTGCACCCGGTGATTTCCTACTCGACGGAGTTCATCGACATCTGGTTCGCTCGCGGCCTGGACCTGAGCGAGCGGCGGCTGGACGAGGGCGAATTCCTGGAGGTCTTCACCGCCACACCCGATGAGTTGCTGGCGTGGTGCCGCGACGGCAAGGTGACGGATGCGAAGACGCTGACGGGCGCGCTGTGGCTGCAAAACGTCCTGTCGGGGGCTTGGAAATTGGCTTGGCAGCCATAATGTGCATGTCATGAAGGTCCTCAACCTCCAGTGTTCCCACAGCCATGCCTTTGAAGGCTGGTTCGGCTCGGAAGAAGATTTCCAGGGCCAGCTGGCGCGTGGGCTGGTGGAGTGCCCGATGTGCGGGGATACGCAGGTCACCAAGATGCTGAGCGCGCCCCGGCTCAATCTCGGCGCGTCGCCGCCCCCGTCGCAGCCTCAGCCTCAGCCGCAGCAAGAGGTGATGAATGCGCCCGACGTCTCGATGCAGGCCGCCTGGCTGAAGATGGTGCGGCACGTGATGGCGAACACCGAAGACGTCGGCGAACGCTTCCCGGAAGAGGCCCGCCGCATCCATTACGGCGAAAGCGAAGAGCGCGGCATTCGCGGCCAGGCCTCAGCGAAGGAAACCGAAGCCCTGCTGGAAGAGGGCATCGGCGTGGTGCCCTTGCCCGTGCCGAAGGCGCTCAAGGAGCCGCTGCAGTAGCGCAGCAGGCGCCCCTGGCATCACGCCAGCGCCGGGCCGCCCCAAGCAGGCCTGGGCCCCCTCGGGGGGCAGCGACCCACACGAAGTGGGGGGAGCGTGGGGGCTATTCAATCCATGAACTGCAGCGCCGCCAGGCGCGCATAGACGCCGTTCGCCGCCACCAGGGACTCATGCGTGCCCTGTTCGGCGATGCGGCCGTGGTCGAGCACGATGATGCGGTCGGCTTGCTGCACCGTCGCCAGGCGGTGCGCGATCACCAGTGTCGTGCGCCCCTGCATCGCGGAGGCCAGCGCGGCCTGTACCATGCGTTCGCTCTCGGCGTCCAGGGCGCTGGTGGCCTCATCGAGCAGCAGCAGCGGCGGGTTCTTCAGCATGGCCCGCGCGATGGCGATGCGTTGGCGCTGCCCACCAGAAAGCCGCACGCCGCGCTCACCCAGGAACGTACCGTAGCCCTCGGGCAGGGCGGTGATGAAATCGTGCGCGAAGGCGTCACGTGCGGCGGCCATCACTTCCTCGTCGCTGGCGCCCGGCCGCCCGTAGCGGATGTTCTCCAGCGCCGTGCTGGAAAAGATCACCGCGTCTTGCGGCACGATGCCGATGCGCTCTCGCAGGTCGTGCAGCGCGGCTTCGCGCGTGGAGACCCCATCCACCAGGATCCGGCCCTCGCCGGGGTCGTAGAAGCGCAGGAGCAGTTGGAACACGGTGCTCTTGCCCGCGCCGCTGGGGCCGACCAGCGCCACGGTTTCGCCCGGTGTGACTGAGAGGCTGAAGTCCTTCAAGGCGGCCGTCGCCGGCCGGGACGGGTAGTGGAACGTTACCGATTCGAAGCGCAATGCGCTGCCGCCTTGCGGCAAGGCCATGGGTGCGGGCCGCGCCGGCGCCACCACCGGCGAGCGGCTGTCCAGTAATTCCATCAGGCGCTCCGTGGCGCCGGCCGCGCGCAACAGGTCGCCATACACCTCGCCGAGCACCGCCACCGCGCCGGCCAGGATGATGACGTACACGACTGTTTCGCCCAGGTGGCCGGCCGAGATCTTGCCCGCGATCACGGCCTGCGTGCCCTGGTACAGGCCCCACAGCAGCAGGGCGGCGTTGGCGATGATGATGAAGGCCACCAGCACGGCGCGTGCGCGGGTGCGTCGGATGCCGGTCTTGAACGCGTTTTCCGTGGCGGCATCGAAGCGCGTGGCCTCGCGGGCTTCGGCGGTATAGCTCTGCACCACCGGGATGGCGTTGAGCACTTCGGCGGCGATCGCGCTGGAGTCGGCCACCCGGTCCTGGCTGGCGCGCGACAGGCGCCGCACGCGGCGGCCGAACCACATCGACGGCAGGACCACCAGCACGATGATCAGCAGCACCTGCGTCATCACGTAGGGGTTGGTCCAGATCAGCATGGCGAGCGCGCCCAGCCCCATCACGGCGTTGCGCAGCCCCAGGCTCAATTGCGAGCCCACCACCGTCTGCACGAGGGTGGTGTCGGTGGTCAGGCGCGAGAGCACTTCGCCCGTCTGCGAGGTCTCGAAGAACTCAGGGCTTTGCTGCAGCACATGGGCATAGACCGCGTTACGCAGGTCCGCCGTGACCCGCTCGCCCAGCCAGCTCACGGTGTAGAACCGGGCCGCCGAGAACAGGCCCAGGGCCACGGCCACGGCGAACAGCTCCAGGAAGTGCGTACGCAGGGCGACGAGTTGCTGGCCCTTGTCGCCCGCTGACAGGCCGCCGTCGATCAGGCCGCGCAGCGCCACGGGAAAGATGAGGGTGGCAACGGCCGCGAGCACCAGCAGCACCCCCGCCAGGGCGACGCGGCCCCGGTACGGGCGGATGAAGGGCACCAGGCCGGACAGCGAGCGGGGTGACGCCTTGGCGGCGGCGGAAGAAGGGGAAACCATGGCCGGAGTGTAGAGGCCTGCCCCGCCAGCGGCCGGCGGCTACATCCGCAACCGCTGCGCGTACCCCGTCATCTCCAGGTAGCCCCGGCCTATCTTGCGGCCGTTGCTGTCGAACAGGTCAGACAGGCCTTCCCAGTAGATGGCGCCGGTGGAGGCGCGGCTGTCCAGTTCCTGCGCATCCAAGACGGCTTTCACCGTGAAGGTACCGGCGGGCGTTCGCACCATCCACTCGACCGGATAGGTTGCCCGTGACAAAGGGCTGGTCCAGCTGCGCTGGGGGGTGAACGCCACGTCGCCGGCACCGAAGGGGGAGCTTGCGCCATTCGCGCGGCGGAATGAACCACCGCCCCACAGCGCTGTTCCATCCTGTTTGCGAAGTCGGAACGCGGTGAGCGCGCTGCCGTCGTCCAGGTTCATGCCGATCCAGTCCCAGCCCATGGCCTGCGGATGAAGCACTTCCTGGCTCCATTCATGGTCGAGCCAGGCCTTGCCCGCCACGTCGAAGTGGCCCTGCAACTGCAGGCGGCCGGTCACCGCGAGCTGCGGCTGGCTGTAGTAGTAGCTGGCCTGCGCTGCCTCCGGCCCCTTGCGCGAGAGGCCCTGCTGTCCCTGCAGCAGCACCGGCTGCGTCGGCGCGCAGCGCAGGTCCAGCGCGAAGTCGCCCGATGTGATGCGCGCCAGGTAGCCCTCGGGCCGGTGTTCGAGTGACCAGTCGCGCAGCCGAACGCGCGTGTCGCCTTCGGCGGCAAGCGCGATGTCGAAGCCTTCACGGGCGATGCGTTGGTCGTGCCACAACTTGCGTCCGGCAACGTCGGTCACCGCCGCATGCGCGAACACCAGTTGCTTTGCCGCAAAGCGCGAGGCCATGCCTTGCGTTTCATCGACGCGCGTGCGGAAGAACGTGACCTGGAAGCCGAACTCCCGCCCGCCACTGGCGGCGTGGCCGGTGATGTACCACCACTCGGTGCGAAAGCCAGGGTGCGCGCCATGATCGCGGGGAAATGCCAGGTTCGCCGGCGGCAATGCGAAGGACGGCGTGGCCAGCGAATAAGCGGCCGTGAGCAGGAGGGCGCGCCGTCGCATCACCAGTCCTCCTTCACGGCGAGCACCGCGTCGCGGCTGGCCGCCGCGCCGCCGGCCAGCCACGCGGTCATGGTGCCCGCAACCACCACCGCCACGCAGAGCGCCAGCAGGCGAAGCCAGGGCACCAGCATGTCCATCGTCCAGTGAAAGCTCTGGGGATTGACCACATGCACCAGCACCACGGCCACGGCCAGGCCCAGCGCCAGCCCGACGATCGAACCGATGGCTGTCCAGGCTGCGCCTTCGCCCGCGACCACCGCGAGGATCTGACTGCGTGTGAGGCCCAGGTGCGCGAGCAGCCCGAACTCCTTGCGGCGCGCCAGCACCTGTGCGCTGAAGCTGGCCGCCACACCGAACAGGCCGATGCCGATGGCCACGGCTTGCAGCCAGTACGTCACGGCGAAGCTGCGGTCGAAGATGCGCAGCGAAGTGGCGCGCAGTTCCTGCGCGGAGGCGAACTCCACCACGCCACTCGCGCCGGACTCCTGCTGTGCCAGCTCGCGAATCGATTGCTGCACTTGGCTCGCGTGGGCACCGGGCGCCAGCCACAGTTGCAGGTCGTTGGCGCGCCGGTCCCCCGTCAGGCGCTCGAAGTCGCGCCGGTCCATCGCGATGGCGCCGTTCTGGCGCACGTAGTCACGCCACACGCCGGCCACGTGGAAGACGGGGGGTGCGGCGCCCGCCGAGGCGAAAGCTGGCGCCAGTGGCGCAAACACCTGGCCAGTGCGCGCGCCGTAGAGATCGACGATGGCTTCGCTCACGTACACGGCGACGGCCCCCGTCGGCACGGCCGCGAGTTCGCCCACCAGGGGCAGCGAACGGGCCGGCTCTTCGAGAGGCCGCGCCAGCAGCGCCACGGGTGGCAGGGAAGGATCGAGCAGCAGCGAGCGCGAGCGTTGCGCGGCGACGCGGCGCACGCCCGGCAGCGCGGACACGGCCTGCACGAACTCCGGCGAGAGCCAGGCCGTGTCCGCACTGGCGGAGGACACGGAGGTGCGTACATACAGGTCGGCCGGCAGCACCACGTCGAGCCAGCCCGAGACTGAATCGCGAAAGCTCGCCACCATCACCGTGAGCGCCACGGCGAGGCTGAGGGACGCCACCACGCCGCTCACCGCGACGGCCGCGGTTTCGCGCACGCGCCGGGCCCTCTCCACCGCGAGCAGCGGCAAGAGGTGGCCGCGCAACCGGGGTGCCAGCCGGTCGTACAGCAATGCGACCCCCCAGGGGAGCGCCGTGATGCCGCCGACCAGCAGCAGCCCCACCGATAAGTACGCGCCCAGCGGAATGCCCTGGATCGGCGGCAGCAGGGCCAGCAGCGCACCGGCCGCCAGCAGCGCCAGGCTGGCCGTGTGCCGGCGCGAATGCGGTAGGCCCGCGCCCAGGCCCTTGAGCGCTTGGGCCAGTGGCAATTGCTGCGCGGCCCGCGCGGGCAACCATCCGCCCGCCGCGGCGGCGGCCACACCCAGCAAGCCGTACACCCAGGCGGCGCCCGCGCTCCATTGCAGTTCGGGCGCCACGCCCGAGAAATAGCCACCGCCCAGATCGCCGCCCAGGGTGCGCAGACCGAGGCTGGCCAGCGCGGTGCCCAGGGCAATGCCGGCCGTGCTGCCCGCCAGGCCTAGGGCGACGGACTCGGCCAGCACCAGCAGCCGCCGCTCGCGCGCGGTGAAGCCCAGCACTCCCAGCAGCGCGAACTGCTGCGCACGGCGAGCGACGCTGAG
>DATILF010000004.1:0-9281 GCA_035476755.1 Ramlibacter sp. | reverse complement strand
GCCCACGCCGATGGACATCGAGTGGGCCAAGGACGGCATCGACGGCCAGCTCTACATTGTGCAGGCGCGCCCGGAAACCGTGGCCTCTCGCAAGCCCCTGGGCACGCTCGACGAATACCGCCTGGCCGCCAAGGGCGAGGTGCGCGCCACCGGGCGTGCCGTGGGCGGGCGCATCGCCAGCGGGCGCGCCCGCGTGATCTCGGATGTGTCGGAACTCGGCCGGTTCCGGCGCGGCGAAGTCCTGGTGGCCGACACCACCATGCCCGACTGGGGCACCGTGATGAAAATCGCGTCGGCCGTGGTCACCAACCGGGGCGGCCGCACCTGCCACGCGGCGATCGTCGCGCGCGAGATGGGCATCCCGGCGGTGGTCGGCTGCGGCAATGCGACCAGCGCCATCCGCACGGGCGACGAGGTGACGGTATCCTGCGCCGAAGGCAGCGCGGGCCATGTGTATGCGGGCCTGCTGCCGTTCACCACGGAGCACCTGGACGTCACCGGGATGGCACGGCCGAAAACGCATCTCATGGTGAACATCGGCAATCCGGATACGGCGTTCCAGGCGGCGCTGCTGCCCAGCGACGGGGTCGGCCTGGCGCGCATGGAGTTCATCGTGGCCGAGCACATTCGCGCCCACCCCATGGCGCTGATCCATCCCGAGCGCATCGACGACGAGACGGTGCGCCGGGAGATCGCCCGGCTCACGGCCGGCTACGGCTCGCCCGCCGACTACTTCGTGCGGCAGTTGTCAGAGGGTGTCGCCACCATTGCCGCGGCGTTCTACCCGCGACCCGTCATCGTGCGCATGTCGGACTTCAAGACCAACGAATACGCCAGCCTGCTCGGCGGGCGCTGGTTCGAGCCGCACGAGGAGAACCCGATGATCGGCTTTCGGGGCGCCTCGCGCTATGCGCACCCTGCCTACGCGGAGGGCTTTGCGCTCGAATGCGCGGCGATGAAGCGGGTGCGCACCGAGATGGGCCTGGCCAACGTCAAGCTCATGATTCCCTTCTGCCGCCGCGTGCAGGAGGGCGAACGCGTGCTCCAGGCCATGGCCGCGCAAGGGCTCGTGCGGGGCGAAGACGGGTTGGAGATCTACGTCATGTGCGAGATCCCGAACAACGTGATCCAGATCGACGCCTTCGCCCGCTTGTTCGACGGCTTCTCGATCGGCTCGAACGATCTGACCCAGCTGGTGCTCGGCGTGGACCGTGATTCGGACACGGTGGCCTTCGACTTCGACGAACGCGACCCCGGCGTGAAGGCCATGATCCGGCAGACGATCCAGGGCGGCAAGCGCAACGGCCGCCACGTCGGCATCTGCGGGCAAGCGCCGTCGGACTACCCCGAGATCGTTCAATACCTGGTGGAAGAAGGCATCGACGCCATCAGCGTCACGCCGGACACGGTGCTGAAGATCACCCGCGATGTGCTGGCCGCGGAGGCCGCACTCGGCCGCGCGCCGCGGGCCCCGACCACCGCAACGCAAGGAGGCACGAATGAGCCGCTCCGTTGAATCCCTGATGCAGCGTCCCGTGTGGACGGTGCAGCCCGACGACACGCTGGAGGCCATCGAAAAGGAGATGGTCGCCAGGCGCCTGACCTGGGCCCCGGTGGCGGAGGCGGGAGGCGCCGTCATCGGCGTCGTCAGCGCGCACGACCTGATGCGCTTTCGGGCCGAGCACCAGGCCCCGGACACGAAGGCCTGGCAGCTTTGCAGCTACAGGCCCCTCACGGTCCGGGCCGACGCCAGCGCGAGCGAAGCGGCGGCGCTGATGCTGCGGGCCGGGGTCCACCACCTCGTGGTCGAAGGCGAGGACGGCGGCATGCGTGGCGTGCTGTCGTCGCTGGACCTGTTGCATGCGGTCGCGGCGAATGGCTGAAAGTCTGCGAATCACAGCCCCAGTTGTCGCGCCGCGAGGTCCTTCATGATCTCCTCGGCGCCGCCGCCGATCATCATCACCTTCACCTCGCGGTAGATGCGCTCGCTCTTCGTGCCGCGCATGAAGCCCATGCCGCCCAGGATCTGCACCGCCTGGTCGGCGCAGAACTGCATCGCCTGCGTGGCGTGGTTCTTCAGCATGCACACCTGCGCCACGGAATGGGGGTCAGATTCCAATTTCCCGTCATCGGCCAGGGCCGTGACCGCATCCAGCCAGGCTTGCGTCGAAGCGATGCGCATCTGCATGTCCACCAGCTTGTGGCGGATCACCTGCTTGTCGACCAGCGCGCTGCCGAAGGTCTTGCGCTGGCGCGCCCAGTCCAGGGCTTCGTCGTAGCAGGCGCGGGCGAAGCCCAGCGCCATGGCCGACATGCCCAGGCGCTCGCCGTTGAAATTGGTCATGATGATCCTGAAGCCGGCGCCCTCCTCGCCCAGCAGGTAGCGCGCCGGCACGCGCACGTTGTCCATGCGCAGGTGGGCCGTGTCGGAACACCACCAGCCCATCTTGTCGAGGGCGCTGCGCGACAGGCCCGGCGAGCTTGCGGGCACGAGGACCATCGATATGCCGCCCGCGCCTCTGGCGCCCGCCTCGCCGGTGCGAACCGCCATCGTGATCCAGTCGGCGCGCATGCCGGATGTGATGAAAACCTTTTCGCCGTTGATCACCCAGTCATCGCCGTCGCGGCGAGCCGTTGCGCGCAGGCTGGCGACGTCCGATCCGCCGCCCGGCTCGGTGATGGCGAGCGCCGCGATCTTCTCGCCTTTCAACACCGGCGGAATCACTTCCTGCCGCACTTCAGGCAGGCCCTGGCGGAGCACCGGCGGCAGGCCGATGTTGAGCGAGAACAGGCTGGCCATCAGGCCGCCGCTGCCGCTGTGGTGCGCCATCGTGGTGGAGACGGCATTGCGTAGCGCGAAGGGCGCCGGTGTGCCACCAAGACTCTCCGGGTAACCCAGGCCCAGCAAGCCAAGGGCCGCTGCTTCGCGGTACAGCTCGCGCGGGAATTCACCCGCTTCGTCCCACGCCGAGACATGCGGTGCGATACGCTCCAGCGTGAAGCGCCTCACGCTGTCGGTAAGGGCTTGGATGTCCTGTGCGAGTTCGGCGTTCATGCCGCGGCCTCGAACGTGACCAGCACCTGGGAGGTCGCGGCCTGCTGGCCGGGCTCCACATGAACGGCCTTCACGATGCCATCGCGTGAGGCACCCAGCACGTGCTCCAGCTTCATGGACTCGATCACCAGCAAGGTGTCACCCCGCAGGACGGCCGCGCCTGGCGAGACCTGCACCGCAATCACCTTGCCGTTGAAGGGCGCGCGCAGTTCGCCCGCCGCACCGCCGCCCCCGGCGCTTTCCGGTGGGTCGAAGGAGGCGTCGTGGACCACCAGGTCCACCGATGCGGCCTGGATGTGCCAGGCGCCGTCGTCCAGCCGCACGCAAGCAGCGCGGGGGACGGTCACGTGTCGCACCTGGCCGTCTTGTTCCACTTCGAGCGTGCCCGCCTGGGGGCGGACCCGCAGGTCCGTCAACTGGCCGCGATGCCGCAGGCGCAGGGGCCGGGGAAAGGGGCAGGCGAGATCACGCCCCGCGACCGCGGGATAGATCGCGGCCAAAGCAAAGTCGGCGGCGACCTCGCGTTCCTCGGCCGCGAGGGACTCGCGCACTTGCGCGGCATGCTGGCTGATGAAGGGAATCAGCGCATCGCCGGCGACGAACTGCGGATGGCGCAGGCAGGCGGCGAGGAAGCGGCGATTGGTCGGCAAGCCCAGCACCTGGAGCTGGTCCAGCGCCCAGGCCAGGTGCTCGATCGCCTGCGCACGTGTGGGGGCGTGGGCGATGAGCTTGCCGAGCATGGAATCGTAATACGGGGAGACGTGCAGGCCTTGGAAGAGGGCGTGGTCGAAGCGGAGGGTGCCCCCACTCCGGCCCTCCTCCAAGGGGGGAGGGAACGTGCCCCCACCCCAGCCCTCCCCCAGAGGGGGAGGGAGGAAATGCTGCACGGTGCCGGCATGCGGCGTGAAATGCTCGTCTTCGGCGCACAGGCGCACTTCGATCGCGTGGCCGCCCAAGCGCACTTGGTCCTGCGTCAGGGGCAAGGGCTCGCCCTGCGCCACACGCAATTGCCATTCGACCAGATCCAGCCCGGTCACCATCTCTGTCACCGGATGCTCCACCTGCAGGCGCGTGTTCATCTCCATGAGGTAGAAGCCCGCGGCTCCCTCCAGCAGGAACTCCACCGTCCCCGCGCCCACATAGCCCGCCGCCTGCGCCAGCTCCACGGCGCAGCGCCCCATCCGTTCGCGCAGCGCTGCGTCCACCGCCGGGCTGGGCGTCTCCTCGATGATTTTCTGGTGGCGCCGCTGCACCGAGCAATCGCGCTCGCCCAGGTGGATGCAATGGCCGTGGGCATCCGCGAAGACCTGCACCTCGACATGGCGCGGCATGAGCAGGGCGCGTTCCAGCAGCAATTCGCCGGAACCGAACGCCGACTGCGCCTCCGATCGGGCGCTGCGCACCGCGTCAATCAACTGCGAAGCCTGTGTGACCAGGCGCATCCCGCGCCCGCCGCCGCCGGCCGCCGCCTTCACCATCACCGGAAAGCCGACGCGCTCGGCCTCGGCGGAAAATCGCGCGTCCGACTGGTCCTCGCCCTGGTAGCCCGGCAGGCAAGGCACGTTGCGGGCCTGCGCGATCTGCTTGGCCGACGACTTGCTGCCGATCGCGCGAATCGCCTGCGGCGGCGGCCCGACCCACGTGAGGCCCGCGTCGATGACCGCTTGCGCAAAGTCTGCGTTCTCGCTCAGGAAGCCGTAGCCGGGATGCACGGCATCGGCGCCCGTGGCGCGCGCCGCCTCCAGGAGCTTGTCGATGCGCAGGTACGAATCGGCGCCTGCATTGCCGCCCAAGGCATGCGCGGCCGTCGCCTCCCGCACGTGCAGTGCATTCGCGTCGGCTTCTGAATAGACGGCCACCGTGTGAATGCCCATGCGGTGCGCGGTCGCGATCACGCGGCGCGCGATCTCCCCGCGATTGGCAATCAGCAGGCGGCGGATCTTCACGCCAGTGCTCACGGCGCCACCGGCCGCTTGGCGATGCCCATGATCTTGGCCACGATGCCCAGCATGACCTCGTCGGCGCCCCCGCCGATGGACGCCAGGCGCCCGTCGCGGTACATGCGCGACACCTTGTTCTCCCAGGTGTAGCCCATGCCGCCCCAGAACTGCAGACAGGTGTCCGGCACGATGCGATTCAGGCGCCCGGCCTTGAGTTTGGCCATGGACGCGAGCTCCAGCACGTCCTGCCCCTGCAGATAGAGTTCGCCCGCGCGGTAGGTGAGCGCGCGCAGGCTCTCCACCTCGGTCTTCAGTTCGGCCAGCTTGAACTGCACCCATTGCTGGTCCGCCAGCGAGGCGCCGAACAGCTTGCGTTCCTGCGCCCACTCGATGGTCCAGGCGATGCAATTGCCCAGCGATTGCAGACAGCTCGCCGCGGCCCACAGGCGCTCCTCCTGGAACTGCTGCATCTGGTAGATGAAGCCCTGGCCTTCGTTGCCGATGCGATAGCGCTGCGGCACGCGCACCTCGTCGAAGTAGATCAGGCCCGTGTCCGACGAGTTCATGCCGATCTTGCGGATCTTCCGCGCCACCTCGATGCCGGGGGTGAGCTTGCCGTTGGGGCCATCGCGCATGGGCACGATCACCAGCGACTTGTTCTTGTGAGGATTGTTGCCCGCCGCGCTCGGGCCTTCACCGGTATTCACCAGCATGCACATCCAGTCGGCCTGCAGGCTGTTGGTGATCCACATCTTCTGCCCGGTGATGACATAGTCGTCGCCATCCTTCACGGCGCGGCTCTTGATGCCGGCCACATCGCTGCCGGCGCCTGGCTCCGACACACCGACACAGGCCACCATGTCGCCCGCGATGGCCGGCGCAAGGAAGTCGCGGCGCAGCTCGTCGCTGCCGAAACGGGCCAGCGCCGGCGTGGCCATGTCGGTCTGCACGCCGATGGCCATCGGCACGCCGCCGCATGCGATGTGGCCCAACGCTTCGGCCATGGCCATGGCATACGAATAGTCCAGCCCCGCGCCGCCGAATGCTTCGGGCTTGGTCAGGCCGAGCAGCCCCAGCTTGCCCAGGCCCTTGAAGACCTCGTGCGCGGGAAATATCTCCGCCGCCTCCCATTCATCGACGTGCGGATTGATCTGCTCGTCGATGAAGCGCTTGAGGGTCTTCTGGATCTCGAGGTGCTCATGGGTGAACTGCATATCCTTGTCTCCTATGTGTACTTGTCATCCCGGACCCTGACTTGTCATCCCGGACCCTGACTTGTCATCCCGGACTTGATCCGGGATCCACGTCCGCGCGCCTCTCACATCCGCGCCACACCGAACTGCATCGCCCTCGTGCTTTTCCGCTCCGCCTCGGCGCAGGTGTCCAGGCAGAACGCCAGCACCGCCCGCGTATCCCTCGGGTCGATCACGCCATCGTCCAGCAACAGGCCTGACGTGTAGAACGCGTCGGCCTGTGCTTCGAACATGGCGACGATCTTGTCGAATTGCGCTTTCGATTGCTCCGGGTCCGGCGCGATCCCTTTGCGCGCGAGGCCGGCCTCGGTCACGATCTGCATGGTGCGCGCCGCCTGCTCGCCACCCATCACGGCGGTCTTGGCGCTGGGCCAGCTGAACAGGAATCGGGGCGCGTAGCCCCGGCCGCACATGCCGTAGTTGCCGGCGCCAAAGGACGCGCCGCACTGGATGGTGATCTGCGGCACCGTGGCGTTGGTGACGGCCTGGATCATCTTGCTGCCGTGCTTGATCATCCCGCCCTGCTCGCTCTCCTTGCCCACCATGTAGCCCGTGGTGTTCTGCAGGTAGATGATCGGGTGCCCCAGCTGGCACATGAACTGGATGAAGTGCGTGGCCTTGTTCGCGCCCGCCACGTCGATCGGCCCGTTGTTGGTGATGATGCCGACCGCGTGCCCCTCGATGCGCGCCTGCACGCACACGGTGGCCGGACCATAGAGCGCCTTGAACTCCAGCAGCTGCGCACCATCGACGATGCGCGCGATGATCTCGCGCATGTCCACCGGCTCGCGCAGGTTGCTCGGCACCAGCCCCAGCAGTTCTTCGAAATTGGAATCTAAATTGGAATCTGACCCCCATTTAAAATCGGGGTCAGATTCCAATTCTTTACGCGATGGCAGCGCTGCGATGACCTCGCGCGCGATGCCCAGTGCGTGGCGATCGTCTTCAGCCAGGTACTCGCCCAGTCCCGACACGGCCGTGTGCATTTCGGCGCCGCCCAACTCCTCTTCCGTCGCCACCTCGCCCGTTGCGGCCAGCAGCAAAGGCGGGCCGGCGAGGAAGGCCCTGGAGCGTTTGCGCACCATCACCACCACATCGCTCAAGCCCGGCATGTAGGCGCCGCCTGCCGTGCCCGAACCGTGCTGCACCGTGATCACCGGAATGCCGGCGGCCGATAGCCGCGCGAGGTTACGAAACAGCGCGCCGCCGTGCACGAAGCCTTCCACGCGATAGCGCATGAGGTTGGCGCCGGCGCTCTCGACCAGGTGAATGAACGGCAGCTTGTTCTGCAGCGCGATTTCCTGCACGCGCAGGATCTTGTCCAGGCCCATGGCCTGGATGGCGCCGGCGTCGATGCCCGAGTCGCTGGCCACCACCATGCAGCGCACGCCGCTGATGAAACCGATGCCCGCGATCATCCCACCTCCAGGCACCGAGGCGGCCTCGTCCTTCGTGTCCTGCATGAAACCGGCCAGCGAGCACAGCGGCAGGTAGGGCGCGCCCGGGTCCAGCAACAGCGCCACGCGATCGCGCGGCAGCAACTGCCCCCGCTTGTCGAACACGGGCCGGGACCTCGCTGAAGCGTCGGCCGCGCGCTGCTCTAGCGCCCGAAGCTGCGCAATCCGCTCCAGCATCGCGGCGCGCCGCTGCTGCGCGACGGCGCCTTGCGCGTTCCACGCCGAGGCGATCATGCCTTGTCCCCGGCGGGCTCGGCAAACACCTTCGGCGCCTGGGCACGGTGAAATCCATCAAAGGGCCTGACGGCACCGCGCTGCTGCGCATCGGCGCTGGGCATGCGCATGGGCCACCCCATGCGCACCTGCGGCCGGGCGCCATCGATGCGCAGCACTTCGCCGCTGATGAACGAAGCCGCCGGACTGAGCAGAAACACGACGCCTGCGGACGTCTCGGCCTCGGTGCCGAAGCGTCCCAGCGGCACCGTCTTGCGCATCTCGCGCAGCATGGGGCCGGCCTCCGGCGGGTAATGGTCCATGCCGCTGGACGCGATGTAGCCCGGTGCCACCGCATTCACCCGCACACCGCTGTGCCCCCACTCCACCGCAGCGGTCTCGGTGAAGCTCACCATGCCCGCACGCGCCGCGCCACTGTGCCCCATGTTCGGCATGGAGCCCCACATGTCGGCCACGATGTTGACGATGGCGCCGCCATGCGCCCGCATCGACTGCAGGTAGCACTCGCGCGCCATGAGGAAGCCGCCGGTGAGGTTGGTGTTGATCACCGCGTCCCAGCCCTTGCCACTGATGTTCTCCAACGGCGTGATGTACTGGCCCCCGGCGTTGTTCACCAGCAGGTCGATGCGCCCGTGCACAGCGAGCATCGCCTGCACCGTGTTCTTCACGGCCTCCTCGTCGCGGATGTCGCAGGCGTGAAAACTGGCGCGCCCGCCATCGGCCACGATCTCGCCGGCCGCTTCGTGCAGCTTCTCCAGCTTGCGGCCGATCAGCACCACGTGCGCGCCGAGCGAGGCCAGTTCGTGCGCGATGCAGCGCCCGATGCCGGAGCCGCCGCCGGTGATCACCGCCACCTGGCCCGCGAACAGGCCGGGCGCGAATATCGAACGATAGTGTTCGCTCAAGGGCTTTCTCCAATGAAAAGACGCATCGCGGCATCGGTGAGTTCATCCAGGCTCGCGCCCTTGCGCCGGTCATACCACTGCGCCGACCAGTTCAATGCGCCAAACATCAACAGGCGCGCCAACTTCACTTCCGCCTTCAACTGGCCGGACGCATGCAGCGCATCGAGCACCGGGTTCCACGGCAGCTCGTACTCGCTCTGCAGCTCGGCCAGCGCCGCGCGCTGGCGCGGCGTGATCGACCGCGACTCGTAGAGCATCACCGGAATGAAATCGCTGCCCGGGCCGAGCAGCACTTCGAAATGGTTGCGGATCAGGATGCGAAGCAGGCCGGCGCTGCCGGGTTCCAGCGACTGCCCGCGCTTGAGCGCCAGTTGTTGCCGCTCGATCGCCGAGCGCATGCCCTCCTCCATCACCGCGTACAGAAGCGCGCCCTTGCT
>DATILF010000003.1:0-15176 GCA_035476755.1 Ramlibacter sp. | reverse complement strand
GGCGTGGTGCCCGAGCTGGCCAGCCGTGACCACATCCGGCGCGTCCTGCCCCTGACTGAGGCGGTGCTGGTGCAGGCCGGCACCACTTTGGCTCACGTGGATGTCGTGGCCTACACGCGCGGACCTGGCTTGGCCGGGGCGCTGCTGGTCGGGGCGGGCGTGGCCTGCGCCCTGGGCGCCGCGCTGGGCAAGCCGGTGCTGGGCATGCACCATTTGGAGGGGCACCTGCTCTCGCCGTTCCTCAGCGCCGACCCGCCGGAATTTCCCTTCGTGGCGCTGCTGGTGTCCGGCGGGCACACGCAACTCATGCGGGTGGACGGCGTGGGCCGCTACGAACTGCTGGGCGAAACCATCGATGATGCGGCGGGCGAGGCGTTCGACAAGTCCGCCAAGCTGATGGGGCTGGGCTATCCGGGCGGGCCGGCGCTGTCTCGCCTGGCCGAGCAGGGCGATCCGCAGGCCTTCAAGCTGCCGCGCCCCCTGATGCACAGCGGTGACCTGGATTTCTCGTTTGCGGGGCTGAAGACGGCCGTGCTCACGCAGGCGAAGAAGCTGGGCCCCGACCTCGTGGCGCGCAAAGCCGACCTGGCGGCTTCGACGCAGGCGGCGATCGTGGAGGTGCTGGTGCGCAAATCGCTCACGGCGCTGGAGCGCTCGGGCTTGAAGCGACTGGTGGTGGCGGGCGGCGTGGGGGCCAACAAGGCCTTGCGCGCGGACCTGAACGCGGCCTGCGCGAAGCGGGGTGTGCGGGTGCACTACCCGGAGCTGCACCTGTGTACCGACAACGGCGCCATGATCGCCATGGCCGCCGCCATGCGGCTGCAGGCGGGCATGCAAACGGCCACCGAGGTCTACGCTTTTGATGTGAAACCGCGGTGGCCGCTGACGGAGCTGTCACTGCCGGCTTGACCGGGTGGCGCAGCGCCGTGGCTTGCGGATCGAGTCCGCAATGACAGGAAGGCTGTCATCCCGGGCTTGACCCGGGATCCATGCCGCGTGCTGGATTGCGGACTCGAGTCCGCAATGACAGCCCCCGATTACTTGATCTCGATGCTGCGCGCATTGCTGACCGGCACCTGCTTGGCCAGGGTCAGCGTCAGCACCCCGTTCTCCAGCTTCGCGGTGCTGGCCGCGGCATCGATGTCCTGGGGCAGTTCGTAAGCGGCCTTGTACTGGCGCTTGGCTTCGGCCACGGTGGCGATGCGCACGATGGTGCCCTCGATGTTCACGGTAAGGTCTTCACGGGCGATGCCGGGCATGTCGAGCGTGACGGTCCAGGCCTTGTCGTCCTGTGCCACGTCGAGGCTGCTGTTGGCATTGGTGAAGAAAGCATCGTTGACGAATCGCTCGAAACTGCGGTCAAAGGAGCGGAACGAGGGCGAAACGGCGCGGGTGCGAAGGACGGGGGCGAAAAACATGGCGAACTCCTTGTCAGAAAACGAGGTGGGCAGCGTCGCTTTGGGTTCCGGCGCGTCCCTTACACTGCGCGGCTTTCAACCATGATTGCCGCGTGCTTCCCATCTGCGCACGCGGCGACGGATTTCAAGGGAAACACCAGAGTGAAAAATGTGCGCCGCAAGGCCTTGAAATTGATCGCCGCATCGCTATTTGCGCCCGCTTTGGCCTGGGCGCAGGGCACTCCGGCACCTGTCAAGCTCGCCATGATCGAAGGCCTGTCCGGCGGGAACGCCAACGGGGGCGAGGCGGTTTATCGCAACCTGGTGTGGGCCGTCGAGCGCGTCAACCAGCGTGGCGGCGTGAAGACCGCGCAGGGCCCGCGCGCCCTGCAGCTGGACCGCTACGACAGCAAGGGCCAGATCGAGGAGGCGCTGTCGGCGCTGCGTTCGGCCATCGACGACGGCGCGCAGTTCATCCTGCAAGGCAACTCGTCGGCCGTGGCGGCCGCGCTGATCGACGCGGTGAACAAGCACAACGAACGTGAGCCGAATCGCCGCGTGCTGTTCCTCAACTACTCTGCCGTGGACCCCATCCTGACCAACGAGAAGTGCAGCTTTTGGCATTTCCGCTTCGATGCGCATGGCGACATGCGAATGGCCGCGCTGATGTCGGTGCTGCGCGAGGACAAGGCGCTGAAGTCGGTGTACCTGCTGGGGCAGGACTACAGCTTCGGGCAGTCGGTGCTGCGCGAGGCCCGCAGGCAGCTCGGTGCGCAGCGGCCCGACGTCCAGATCGTCGGCGACGAGCTGCATCCGCTGATGCGCATCAAGGACTTCGCGCCCTATGCCACCAAGATCAAGGCCAGCGGCGCGCAGGCGGTGATCACGGGCAATTTCAGCAGCGACCTGACGCTGCTGGTGAAGGCCGCCCGGGACGTGGGCTTCGACGGCAAGTTCTACACCTTCTACGGCAACGCCCTGGGTGCGCCCGCCGCTATCGGCGATGCGGGCGTGGGCAAGGTCATCGCCGTTGCCGACTGGCTGCCGAATGTGCAGACGGCGTCGAGTGAGGCGTTCTACCAGGGCTTCCGCCAGCGCTACCCCAAGCCCGCGGACGACTACGTTCATATGCGCATGCAGCTGATGATCGAGTCGCTGGCGCAGGCCATCGAGAAGGCGGGCAGCACGAACGCCGTGCCCGTGGCGCAGGCGCTGGAGCGCGCGGCCGTGAACCTGCAGGGGCAGGCGGGTGCCATGCGCGCGGCCGACCACCAGTTCCAGCAGCAACTGGTGGTGGGCGTGATGGACCGGCAGGGCGCACCGGGCGTCAAGTTCGATGTCGAGGGCTCCGGGTACGGGTTCCGGGTGGTCAAGACCATCCAGCCGGCGCAGGCGGAAATGCCCAGTACCTGCAACATGGTGCGTCCTGGCTGATACTCGCACTCATGCGCCAGGCCATCCAGAATCTCGAGGAGTCCAGAATCCGTGAAGTCGCGAATGCGGGCATGGGCCGCGGCGACGTGCTGGCGTTCTGGTTCGGCGAGAGCGACGAGGTCTCGCCGGAGTTCATCCGGCAGGCCGCCATCGAGTCCCTGCAGCGAGGCGAGACGTTCTATGCGCACAACCTGGGCCTGGCCGAGTTGCGCGAGGCCGTGTCGCGGTACGCGAGCGCGCTGCATGGCCCCATCGCCGCCGACCGTATCGCCATCACCTCGGGCGGGGTGAATGCGCTCATGCTGGCCGTTCAGGCACTGGTGGACGCCGGCGACGAAGTGGTGGCGGTCACGCCCGTGTGGCCCAACCTCACGGCCCAGCCCATCATCATGGGCGCCCGGCTGAAGCGGGTGTCGCTCCAGCCCAGGGGCGGGGCCTGGACCCTGGACCTGCAAGCCCTGCTGGACGCGGTGACGCCGGCCACGAAGCTGCTGATCGTCAACGCGCCCAACAACCCTACCGGCTGGACGCTCAGCGCTGCCGAGCAGCAGGCCATCCTGGCGCATTGCCGCCAGACCGGCACCTGGATCCTGGCGGATGAGGTGTATGAGCGGCTGTATTACGAGCCCACGGCCAACGGCTGCGCGCCCAGCTTCCTGGATGTTGCCGAGCCGCAAGACCGCCTGGTGGTGGCGCACAGCTTCTCCAAGAGCTTCCTGATGACGGGCTGGCGCCTGGGCTGGCTGGTGATGCCCCCTTCGATGACCCCGCACATGGGCAAACTGATCGAATTCAACACCTCCTGCGCCAGTGTCTTCACCCAGCGTGCCGCGCTGGCGGCCCTGGAGCGCACGGACGAGGTGACGCCCCGCGTGGTGGCCCACCTGAAAACCTGCCGCGACATCCTCGTGCCGCTGCTGCAGGCCCTGCCGGGTGTCCAGCTGGAGGCTGCCAAGGGCGGGATGTACGCGTTTTTCAAGCTCGACGGCTACGACGACTCCCTGGCCGTGGCCAAGCGGCTGGTCGCCGAAGCCGGCCTGGGCCTGGCGCCGGGCAGCGCCTTCGCGCCCGAGGCCCAGGGTTGGCTGCGCTGGTGCTTTGCCTCGAAGGACGTGGCGCGGCTGGGGCAGGGGGTGGAGCGCCTGCGGGCGTGGCTGCCGTAGACGCGTAGACGGTCCTACGGCTGGCCAAGCGGAATGCCGGCGCCTCGCCGGTCCACGCCCAGCGCGGCGACCAGCGTGCCCAGGTCCTTGTCGAGGCGCGCCAATGTTTGCGAATCCATGTTGGCCAAAGCCGAGGGCAACACGCCGGAAAACGGTCCCGGCGCTCGACGCAGGACCTTGGTGCCAGCGGGAAGAACATGCAGCTGCACTGTACGGCGGTCACTTCCATTCTTTTCAGCGACGACCATTCCCCGCTCGAGCAGGGTTCTAACCAGGTTGCTGGCAGTTGACTGATGCACATCCATCGCACGAGCCAGGTCAGTCAACTTGAGACCGGGCCGGTCTCGGATGACACTCAAGGCCCACAACTGCGCCCCTGCCACGCCGGCCTTCTTTTCGACTTCGCGGAAGTGCGTCTTGACTGCGTTGAAGACAAGTCGAAAACGACGCAGAACGCGCGCGGCCGGCTCGTCGGGTGCGTATGAGGCATTGCCTGGCTTCGCCTTTGTTGCAGATGCTTTTTTTGCGCGGATCATCAATCAAATCATAGCGACTGCAGTGTTACGTCTGCGCCACCGCGCCACCGCGCCACCGCGCCACCGCGTCATTGCATCGAGCCAGTGCGCGTGCTGGTTCCCATTCTCGCGTAGCCTTGAGGCATGGAAATCGACATCATTGCCGCAGTGATATTCGGGCTGGCCCTGGTCCACACGTTTGCGACCAAGTTCTTCGAGGGGCTCGCGCATCGAATTCCGCGGCATGCCGGCCTGCTGCACTTGCTGGGCGAGGTTGAAGTGGTCTTCGGCTTCTGGGCATTCGTGCTCATGGGGGTCATGGCTTTCGTTGTGGGCGGCGCCAAGGCAGTCGAATACGCCGAGTCCCGCCAGTACACGGAACCCCTGTTTGTGTTTGTCATCATGGTGGTCGCGGCCTCCCGGCCCGTGCTGGTGGCCATCGAAGCGCTGATTGCGTGGATCGCGAAGCTGGCCCCCCTTCCAACGGCCGTGGCACAGGTCTGGCTGTGCCTCGCGCTGGTGCCGCTCGTTGGCTCCCTGATCACGGAGCCCGCCGCCATGACGCTCGCGGCGCTCATGCTGGCGCCCCTGGTATTTCGCGCGGGGATGCCGGAGTGGCTGAAGTACGGCGCCCTGGGTGTGTTGTTCGTCAATATTTCCATCGGCGGCACACTCACGTCATTTGCCGCGCCCCCGGTGCTGATGGTGGCGACCACCTGGAACTGGAGCAGTGCTTTCATGGCGGCCACATTCGGGTGGAAGGCGACCGTCGCCGTGGTTGTCAATGCGACGGCCATCACCTTCCTGCTTCGTCGCCATCTAGGCGTCGTCAAGACCGGAGCGCGCGCGGGTGAGCTTGCCGTCCCCGCGGTGGTCAGCGCGATTCACCTTGCGTTCCTGGCGGCTGTCGTGGCCTTCGCGCATCATCCGGTGATTTTCCTTGGCCTGTTCCTGCTGTTCCTGGGCTTTACGCAGGCTTACAGCCAATACCAGAACCAGCTTATCCTGAAGGAGGCCCTGCTCGTGGCCTTCTTCCTTGCGGGTCTGGTGGTGCTTGGCGGCATGCAGCAGTGGTGGCTGCAGCCCATCGTGTCCAGTCTTGAGCCGACGGCGCTCTTCTTCGGCGCGCTCGGCCTGACTGCCATTACCGACAACGCTGCGCTGACCTACCTGGGTTCGCTGATCGAAGGCATGTCGGATGTCGCCAAGTACATGTTGGTAGCCGGGGCGGTCGCCGGGGGCGGCTTGACGGTGATTGCGAATGCTCCCAACCCGGCAGGCGTCTCCCTTCTGAAGCAAGGGTTCAACGACGGTTCGATCGGTGCCGGCGGCCTGTTGCTGGGGGCGCTGGCGCCAACCCTGGTCGCGGCGACCGCGTTTCTGATTTAAAGCAGTCTGGTTCGAGCGCTGACGGTGAGCATGGGTACAAGAGAAAAGAGCCCCGAAGGGCTCAAGGAGGAACTCGTCTGAAATGCCTCATCGCTCGAGAACAAGGCATCAGCATTATATGCATTTGTGTAAATGTGTAATGCGGCTGTGTAGTGCGGCGAGCCGATACGTGACGGTCGAGCCCTTTCAAGTTGAGGCAGCGAGATCGAGCATCCTTTGCAGCATCATGCCTACCTCGGTAATGTTGTCCAGAAAGTACCGGGCCTGCGAGCCACGATCGTCACGCCCAACGCGAACTGTGAGCCAGGTGGGCTGCGAACGGATGAAGACGGCCTCGTCGTTCACGTCATCGCCCACGAAAATCGCGCCCGCCGACGCGCAGCGCCGCACCAGGTTTTCCACTGCGTCGGCCTTGTCTGGCGCATTTTCCGGGACGATGTTGACAACGCACTTGCCACCGAAGGCCTTCGTGTTCCCCCGCGTTTCACTCAGCACCGACCTGATGGTGTCCAGCGCCTTCGGCCGATCAGAAGCCAGCCGATAGTGCAGCGCGATCGAGTAGGTCTTGTCCTCGACTTCAACCCCGGCCGCCTTGAGGCCTTCGGCGCGCGATCGCAAGTGGGACCTCAGCGATTCCAGTTCCGCGCCTGCATCGGACGCGGTCATGGCCGGATCTTCGGCTCCATGATTGCCGATGACGAATTGGGGCCTGAACCCGAGGCGAGGCGCCACATCATCGACACTGCGGCCTGTGATAACCGCAACGGGTAGGAGGCGCGACAGCATGTCCAGCCGACGCGCCAGCGCCACGGATATCCGGGCGGCGCCAGGCCGCGGAACGATCGGCGCCAAAGTGCCATCGAAATCGAATGCCAGCAGGGGGCGCAGGCGCATCGTGGACGCGAGAGCCTCCTCGCCATCGGGCCCAAGAAGGTGGTTTTTGTCACCGGGCATGCTCAATCCATGACGTGTCGCCGAAGAACTGGTAGCAGCAAACGCTGCGAGCGCGCCCCAGGCACTCGCCGATGAGACTCATCCATACGTTCGCCGCCGCGCAGGCTCTACCATATACATTTGCACAATATATCTCAGTCGAACCGGCGGTCGCCGCCCCGTCCCAGGTCAACCACTACGCATGAAGACTATCCGACTCCAGCTTCGCTTTCTCCTGCCGCTGGCCTTGGTCCTCTCGGCGGCCGCATATTTCGCGCTGCCACTGATGGATCGGCTCACGCTGCGCTGGTTCGCCCGCGACCTGAACATGCGCGGTGTGCTGGTTGCCAACGCACTATCCGAGTCGATTGCAGACGCCATGCCGGACCCGCGGGGACGCAAGTTGCAGGCGTTGTTCAACCGCGCCGCGCAGGACGAACGACTGGTGGCCATCGGCCTGTGCTCGCCCCAGAAGAAGCTGCTGCACAGCACTCCGACTTTCCCGAAAGACCTGGATTGCCTACGGGCGGAGCAGATCGCCATCGAACCTGATCCGCTGCTGCGTATTGGCGGAGGCCCGGTGCAAGTGGGTGTCTATCCCGTCACTGTGGAGTCGGGCAACGTCGGCCAGATGGTGCTGTTGCATGACCTGAGCTTTATCGAGCGGCGAAGCAAGGACACGCGCCAGTACCTCATCATCCTGATTGCCAGCCTGGGCGGAGTGATCGCCTTGGTAACGATGATCGTTGCCCAGCTCAGCTGGCGTGGATGGGTATCGGGAACACGGGCGTTGCTGCGCGGCGAGGGTCTGGTGCGGCCCTTGGGGGGGACGGCGCCAGAACTTGCGCCCCTTGCGGCTGAATTAAGGGCGCGGCTGCGTGATCTGGAGGACGAATACCGGCGTTCGCAGGGGCCGGAAGCCGAATGGACCCCGCAGCGGTTGCAGTCGCTGCTGCGGACGCAATTGAGTGGCGATCAGGTCATCGTGGTCTCGAACAGGGAACCCTATATTCACGAGAGACTGCAAGGTGAAATCATGGTCCGCCGTCCCGCCAGCGGACTGGTGACTGCCGTGGAGCCGGTCATGCGCGCGTGCTCGGGCACGTGGATCGCGCACGGCAGCGGCAGCGCCGACCGCGACGCGGTCGATCGCCACGACCGAGTGACGCTACCCCCTGGGCAGAATGAATACCTGCTGCGGCGCCTCTGGCTCAGCGACGAAGAGGAGCAGGGCTACTACTACGGATTCGCCAACGAAGGCTTGTGGCCGTTGTGCCATGTAGCGCATGTGCGCCCGGTGTTCCGCGAATCTGACTGGCAGCAGTACCGTGCCGTCAACCAGAGATTCGCCGACGCGGTGGTTGCAGAGGCACGCGGCGAAGACCCGATTGTGTTGGTGCAGGACTACCACTTCGCCCTGTTGCCCGCGATGGTCCGCGCGAAGCTTCCCAGAGCCACCATCCTGACCTTCTGGCACATCCCCTGGCCCAACCCGGAATCGTTCGGTATCTGCCCCTGGCGGCGCGAGATCCTGCAAGGTATGCTCGGCAGCACCATCCTTGGCTTCCACACTCGCTTTCACTGCAAGAATTTCATTGAAACGGTGGATCGCTACCTGGAGGCGCGCATCGAACACGAGCACTCGACGATCTCTTACCAGGGCGATGATGCGTTTGTCGAAAGCTATCCCATCTCCATCGCCTGGCCGGACGAGGCGGAACGCGGGCAGTGGCCCCCGGTGGGTCAATGTCGGCGCAATGTGTTCCATCGGCTGGCCATTCCCGAACGGCATAGGCTGGCAGTCGGCGTGGACCGCTTCGACTATACGAAGGGTATTCTCGAGCGGCTCCATGCGGTGGAGCGGATGCTGGAAAAATACCCCCAGTGGCTCGGCCGCTTCACCTTCGTCCAGGTGGCGGCGCCCTCGCGCGGAGTGCTGGACGAATACCGGGCGTTCCAGGAACGTATCCGGCAGGTGGCCGAGCGGATCAACAGCCGATTCGGCACGCCCGATGGTCCGGTGATCCGGCTGCTCGCGCAGCATCACGATCACGAGGCTGTCAATGAGTTGTATCGCGCCGCCGATGCCTGCCTGGTCACAAGCCTGCACGATGGCATGAATTTGGTTTGCAAGGAGTTCGTGGCCGCGCGCGATGACGAGCGCGGCGTGCTGATCCTGAGCCGCTTCGCCGGCGCCGCGCGCGAGATGCCCGAGGCGCTGATCGTCAACCCGTACCATGTGGAGGAAACGGCAGACGCTTTGCATCAAGCCCTTGTCATGCCCGAAGGCGAGCAGCGTGAGCGCATGGCCAGCCTGCGCACGACCGTGCGAGAGTTCAATGTCTATCGCTGGGCCGGCCGGATGCTGTCTGATGCTGCTCGCTGGCGCCTTCGCGAACGCATCGAACGGCGGGTACAGAGGCACCGAGTGGAATGAAACGGGCAGAGCTCCCCGATGATGTCCGGCGCTTCATCCTGACGAGCATTCCGTCTGTGCCGTACCTCGAATCCATTCTGCTCCTTCGGCAAGAGTCCGCATCGACTTGGTGTTCGTCGCAACTGGCCCGTCGTCTGTACCTGCAGGAGCCCCAGGCGGCCGGCCTCCTGCAGGCCCTGGAGGCCGCCGGCATCGCGACAAGGGTCCCTGAAATGGCGGGCGATTATCGCTACCTGCCGTCCAAGGCACTGGCAGATATGCTGGACCGGGTGGCGAAGCACTACGCGAGCGATCTGCTTGCGGTCACCGACCTGATCCATTCGAGCTTGAACAACAAGCGGGCTTTCCAGTTTGCGGATGCATTTCGCTGGCGAAAGGACTCATGACGATGGCACCCATCATTTACCTTATGTGTACTTTAACCAGCCTCGGCTGCTTCGGTTTGTTGCTGCGGGGCTGGCTCGCCAGCCGGTCGCGGCTGTTGTTCTGGAGCGCGCTGTGCTTCGCCGGCTTGAGTGTTAATAATTTTCTGCTCGTCATCGACAGGCTGGTATTCACCACGGTAGACCTGTCGACCTTACGGCTGGCCACCGGGCTGGTTGCTCTTCTCTTGTTGTTGTTTGGCCTGATCTGGGAAGAGGAGTAGGCACATGAACCAGATGCTGATGGGTGCAATCGCGGTCGCGTCGTTGATCGCCGGCTTGTTTTTCTTTCGATTCTGGCGCCAAACCCACGATCGCTTTTTCCTGTATTTCACATTGTCCTTCTGGATCGAGGCAGTCAATCGTGTTGCGCTTGGCCTGCTGGTCGGTGCTGACGAGGAAGGCGCACTGTTCTACAGCATCCGGCTGGTGGCGTATGGGCTCATCCTGCTGGCGATTTGGCAGAAGAACCGGCCTCGACGGCGATGATCGTGGGCCGCTGCTCTGCAGTGCCCCAGCGGTTTCGGAAATGAAATCGTTTGGGTTAGTTTTGCTTTCCTTGTAGGGCACCGTACCCGATACGCACCGTACCCAGAACCGTACCCAGTCGGGCAGCAGGCTATAATTTCAAGGCTTTGCATACCGCAAGGCGCACGTTGGGGCGCACTTCCAGCCCCCAGCGCAAGTTAAAACACCTCAAGGAAAACCCAATGACCACTCTGAACAAGGCCGAGGTCGTCAAGGCCAACGCGCGTAGCGCCAGCGATACCGGCAGCCCCGAAGTGCAGGTCGCACTGCTTACGGCCCGCATCAACGAACTCACCCCCCACTTCAAGACGCACGCCAAGGACCACCATGGCCGCCGCGGCTTGCTGCGCATGGTGAACCGCCGCAAGAGCCTGCTGGCCTACTTGAAGAACAAGGACGCCGAGCGTTACACCGCGCTGATCGGCAAGCTGGGCCTGCGCAAGTAAGCAGGACGCAAGACACGAACGCCTGAGTTAGTTCAAGACTAGCTCAGGCGTTTTTTACTTCGGGGATCGGCAAGACGAATACGCGCTGTGTCATTCCAAAAGCCCGGGGGCTTTCCCCGCAGGGACAAGCGCCCTGGGCTTCTGGAATGGCATCGTGTTCGACACCGCTCATCTCCGGGCCCCCGGCGCAGCCTGATGCGCCGAAACCAGGAGAGATGAACATGAGCATTTTCAACAAAGTCACCAAGAGCTTCCAGTGGGGCTCCCACACCGTCACGCTCGAAACCGGTGAAATCGCCCGCCAGTCCGGCGGCGCCGTGATCGTCAACATCGACGACACCGTGGTGCTCGCCACCGTGGTCGCTTCCAAGTCCGCCAAGCCCGGCCAGGACTTCTTCCCCCTCACGGTGGACTACATCGAGAAGACCTACGCCGCCGGCAAGATCCCCGGCAGCTTCTTCAAGCGTGAAGCCAAGCCCAGCGAGCACGAGACGCTCACCAGCCGCCTGATCGACCGCCCGATCCGCCCGCTCTTCCCCGAAGGCTTCTTCAACGAAGTGCATGTGGTCATCCACACGCTGTCGCTGAACCCGGAAGTCGATGCCGACATCGCCGCCATGATCGGCACCAGCGCCGCGCTGGCCGTCTCCGGCATCCCCTTTGCCGGGCCGATCGGCGCCGCGCGCGTGGGCTATGTCAACGGCGAGTACGTGCTCAACCCCGGCCAGACCGCCCGCAAGACGTCCGTCATGGACCTGATCGTCGCCGGCACCGAAGCCGCCGTGCTGATGGTCGAATCGGAAGCGCAGCAGCTGTCCGAAGAAATCATGCTGGGCGCCGTGGTCTTCGGCCACGAGCAGGGCAACATCGCCATCAACGCCATCCACGAGCTGGTCCGCGACGCGGGCAAGCCGGTGTGGGAATGGCAAGCGCCCGCGAAGGACGAGGCCTTCATCGCCAAGGTCAACGGCATTGCCGAACCCAAGCTGCGCGCGGTCTACCAGATCCGCAGCAAGCAGGCCCGCACCCAGGCTCTGCGCGAAGCCAACGCTTCCATCGTCGAAGCCCTGAAGGCCGACGGCGGCGAATTCGACTCCGGCAAGCTGGGCGACCTGCTGTTCGCCGTCGAGGCGAAGATCGTGCGCGACCAGATCCTGGCCGGCGAACCCCGCATCGACGGCCGTGACACTCGCACCGTGCGCCCCATCGAAATCCGCACCGGCGTGCTACCCCGCACTCACGGCTCGGCGCTGTTCACGCGTGGCGAGACGCAGGCGCTGGTCGTCACGACGCTCGGCACCGAGCGCGACGCGCAGCGCATCGACGCGCTGATGGGCGAATACGAAGACCGCTTCATGTTCCACTACAACATGCCCCCCTTCGCCACCGGTGAAGTGGGCCGCATGGGCTCCACCAAGCGCCGCGAAATCGGCCACGGCCGCCTGGCCAAGCGCGCGCTCATCGCCGTGCTGCCGAGCAAGGACGAATTCCCCTACACGATGCGCGTCGTGTCCGAGATCACCGAATCCAACGGCTCGTCGTCGATGGCGTCGGTCTGCGGCGGCTGCCTGTCGCTGATGGACGCGGGCGTCCCGATGAAGGCCCACGTGGCCGGCATCGCCATGGGCCTCATCAAGGAAGGCAACCGCTTCGCGGTGCTGACCGACATCCTGGGCGACGAAGATCATCTGGGCGACATGGACTTCAAGGTCGCTGGCACCACCAACGGCATCTCGGCGCTGCAGATGGACATCAAGATCCAGGGCATCACCAAGGAAATCATGCAGGTCGCCCTGGCCCAGGCCAAGGAAGCGCGCATGCACATCCTGGGCAAGATGCAGGAAGCCATGGGCTCGGCCAACACCGAAGTCTCCAGCTTCGCGCCCAAGCTCTACACGATGAAGATCAACCCCGAGAAGATCCGTGACGTGATCGGCAAGGGCGGCGCCGTGATCCGCGCGCTGACCGAAGAGACCGGCTGCCAGATCAACATCGAGGAAGACGGCACCATCACCATCGCCGCCACCGACGCCGCCAAGGCCGACGTTGCCAAGGCGCGCATCGAGCAGATCACCGCGGAAGTGGAAATCGGCAAGGTCTACGAAGGCCCGATCACCAAGATCCTCGACTTCGGCGCCCTGGTCAACCTGCTGCCCGGCAAGGACGGCCTGCTGCACATCAGCCAGATCGCCCACGAGCGCGTCGAGAAGGTCACCGACTACCTGTCGGAAGGCCAGATCGTCAAGGTCAAGGTGCTCGAGACGGACGAAAAAGGCCGCGTCAAGCTGTCCATGAAGGCGCTGCTGGACCGTCCGGCCGGCGACTTCCAGGACCGCGCTCCGCGTGAAGACCGCCAGCCTCGCGAAGACCGCGGCCCGCGCGGTGACCGTGGCCCGCGTGAAGATCGCCCGCCGCGCGAAGACCGCCAGCCGCGTGGCGACCAGCAGCCGCGCGAACCGCAACAAGCACCGGTCGAACCGCAAGAGTGAAAGCCGTCGAGATCAGCTCGTACGGGCCGCCCGGCGTGCTGCGCCTGGGCGAGCGCCCCGCGCCTGTACCGGGCGCGGGCGAACTCCTGATACGGGTCACCGCTTCCGGCATCAACCGCCCGGACGTCCTGCAGCGCACGGGCAACTACCCGGTGCCGCCGGGCGCTTCTGACATCCCGGGGCTCGAAGTGGCCGGCGAAATCGTCGATGGCGACGCGCAAGCCATGGCCGCGGCCGGCTTCCAGAAGGGCGACCGCGTTTGCGCGCTGGTTGCCGGGGGCGGCTACGCCGAGCTGTGCGTTGCGCCTGTCGGCCAATGCCTGCCCGTGCCGAAGGGCCTGAGCGACATCGAGGCGGCTTCGCTGCCCGAAACCTTCTTCACCGTCTGGAGCAATGTGTTCGATCGCGGTCGTCTGAAGGCCGGCGAGACGTTCATGGTCCAGGGCGGCACGAGCGGCATCGGCGTGACGGCGATCCAATTGGCCAAGGCGCTGGGCGATGGCGTGAACGCGCCTGCGACGCGGGTGATCGCCACCGCCGGCAGCGACGACAAGTGCGACGCCTGCGTGAAACTCGGCGCTGATCACGCGATCAACTACAAGACGAAGGACTTTGCCGAGGAGGTGAAGAGCCTCACGGGCGGCAAGGGCGTCGACGTCATCCTCGACATGGTCGCGGGTGCCTACGTCGCGCGCGAAGTCGGCTGCATGGCCGAGGACGGCCGCATCGTCATCATCGCAGTGCAGGGCGGCACGAAGGCGGAATTCAATGCAGGCCTGGTGCTGCGCAAGCGCCTCACCATCACTGGCTCGACGCTGCGGCCGCGCTCGATCGAATTCAAGGCCGACATCGCGCGTTCGCTCCAGGCCAAGGTGTGGCCGCTGCTGGAAAGCGGCGCCATCAAGCCCGTGATTCACAGCGTGTTCCCGGCAGCCGATGCCGCCAAGGCCCACGAGTTGATGGAGTCCAACCAGCACGTCGGCAAGATCGTGCTCACCTGGGCTGAACAGAAATGAAAAAGAAACTCATCGCCGGCAACTGGAAGATGAACGGCGACCTGGCCGCCAACGACGCGCTGGTGCGCGCCGTCATCGCCGGCATGAAGGACGCCGCATGCACGGTGGCCGTCTGCGTGCCGGCCCCGTATCTCGCGCAGGTGCAGATGCTGCGTACCGGTTCCGCGCTGGAAGTGGGCGCGCAGGACGTGTCGCAGCACGAGCGCGGCGCGTACACCGGCGAAGTGTCGGCGGCGATGCTGAAGGAATTCGGCGTGCGTTACGCCATCGTCGGCCACTCCGAGCGCAGGCAATACCACGGCGAAACCGACGCGCTGGTGGCCGAGAAGGCGCGCGTCGCGCTGGCGGCGGGCGTCACGCCCATCGTCTGCGTCGGCGAAACGCTGGCGGAACGCGAGGGTGGCAAGACCGAAGAGGTGGTCAAACGCCAAATGGCCGCGGTGATCCACACCAACGGGCATTGCATCAGCGAGATCGTCGTGGCTTATGAGCCGGTCTGGGCGATCGGCACCGGCCGCACGGCTACGCCCGAGCAGGCCCAACAGGTGCACGCGCTGCTGCGAGCGCAGCTCAAGGCGGCGACCGAACATTCGGGCCGCATCCATCTTCTCTACGGCGGCAGCATGAACGCGGCCAACGCGGCGGCCCTGCTGGCGCAACCCGACATCGATGGCGGGCTCGTCGGCGGCGCTTCGCTCAAGGCGGCGGACTTTCTGCAAATCGTCGGGGCCGCGCGCTAGGCGCCGTCCGTCACAAGAATCAGGAGTAAACAGGAAATGAACGTTTTGCTTACCGTCGTCCTCGCCGTGCAGATGCTCACGGCGCTCGGCATGATCGGCCTCATCCTCATCCAGCACGGCAAGGGCGCCGACATGGGTGCTGCTTTCGGCAGCGGCAGCTCGGGCAGCCTGTTCGGCGCCAGCGGCAGCGCCAACTTCCTGTCCCGCACCACGGCTGTGCTGGCGGCGGTGTTTTTCGCCTGCACGCTGGCGCTCGCCTACTTCGGC
>DATILF010000002.1:0-11042 GCA_035476755.1 Ramlibacter sp. | reverse complement strand
CGGCCAGAGCCCGGTCAGTCCCGCCAGCCCCGCCCCGCGCCACCCATGAGCGAGCCACAGGGCAGCACCACACCACCCCCGGCGACGGATACGCCCGGCGCGCTGGAGGCGTGGGTCGAGTCCTTGCGCCGCGACGGCGCGGGGCGGTTGGACCCGGCACGCGCTCACTACGTGCTGGCGCTCTCACGGCGCATGGCGGGCCAGCCCGAGCCGGTCCGTGGCGTCCTGAGGGCGAAGCTGCAGGCAGTGTTCGCTGACCATGCCGAGCGCAGGGCCCCAGGCGACGCTGCGGGCACGCGTGCGCGGGCGGCACCGGCGCGATCCGATGCCTCCGGCGCGCCGCTGGCGGAGTTGAACCAGTACATCCGCGGCGCCAGGCCGGCCGACAGCGGGTCCGCGCCGCTGGGCGAGACGCAGGGACAGGACGAGCTGGCGAGCGCGCGCCGTTTCCGGCGCGCCTGGGCCGCTGGCCATACGCAGGACCAGGTCGATCAGGCGGTCTTGCGAAAGCCCGTCAACGCCGGCCCGCTCAACTCGCACGCGCTGGTGCTGCAGACGCTGGACCTGATGCGGGGCCTGTCGCCGGACTACCTGCGGCGCTTCCTGGTGCATGTGGAATCGCTGCAGTGGCTGGAGCAGGCCAGCGAGAAGTATCCGCATCCGCAGGCGAGGCAGGCCAAGGCGGGGAAAGCGGCGAAAGCGGGGAAGGCGGCAACGCGGCGCGCCCGGCCAGAGAAATGACGCAAGGCGCCTATTGAAGCTTCACGTCACCGTCGAAGGTGACGCGCAGCTTCAGTCCGGGGATCTCCAGGGTCATGGTCGCGGGGAAAGTTTCCGTGCCGGCAATGGCACCCTCTTGAATCACTCTCGCCACGGCCTGCTCGATCTCGCGCTGAGAACGTCTTGAGAAACTTTCGAAGGCTCAGGTTGAAGACTTCTTCGTCCATGATGCGCTCCACGTGGTTGTCCTGACGATGCTACTGCGTGGGGGGGTCGTGCACAACGCCAGCGACACGCCGGCTCCCGGCCCGGATGCAAACCAGCTCGACAATCAGCTCGGCATGCGCCGGCGTTGTCAGGTGGCCCGGCTTTACAGAAGGACCGAGGTGCTCCACGATCACGATCACGCTCTCGCAACCATGCCCAACGAAGAAGAAAGGAACGCCCGATGACCCTACAGAACCTGCTGGGGATTGCCCTTCCCATCATCCAGGCCCCCATGGCGGGCGTGCAGGGCAGCGCGCTCGCGGTGGCGGTTTCCAACGCCGGCGGGATGGGGTCGCTGCCTTGCGCGATGCTGGGTCCGGACGCCATTCGCAAGGAGATCACGACGATCCGTGCACAGACCGTCCATCCATTCAACGTAAACTTCTTCTGTCATGCCCCGCCCGAGGTCGGCGCCCCGCGGGAAGCGGCCTGGCGCGCCGAGCTCGCCCCCTACTTCAGCGAGCTCGGGCTCGACCCGGATGGCGTCGCGGCCGGCCCGGGCCGTCTGCCGTTCGACAGCGCGGCCGCCGATGTGCTGGCCGAACTGCGCCCGCCGGTGGTGAGCTTTCATTTCGGACTGCCGGCACCCGACCTGCTGGCGCGGGTGCGAAACTGGGGCGCCAAGGTGCTGTCCTCGGCCACGACCGTCGAAGAGGCGCGCTGGCTCGAGGCGCGCGGCGTGGACGCGATCATCGCGCAAGGCCTGGAGGCAGGAGGCCATCGCGGCATGTTTCTGTCGGACGACCTGCACACCCAGGCGGGAACCTTCGCGCTGGTGCGACAGGTCGTGCGGGCGGTGAACACACCGGTCATCGCGGCGGGCGGTATCGCTGACGCTGAAGGTGTGGCCGCCGCCTTGGCGCTGGGCGCCGTGGGCGTGCAAGTCGGCACCGCCTACCTGCTGTGCCCCGAGGCCACGACGAGCCCCCTGCATCGCCAGGCGCTCAAGACGGAAGCCGCGCGCGTCACGGCCCTCACCAACGTTTTCACCGGCCGGCCCGCCCGCGGCATCGTGAACCGCGCGATCCGGGAACTGGGGCCCATCAGTGCCGCCGCCCCGGCCTTCCCGCTGGCCGTGGCGCGAATGGCGGCCCTGCGCGCCCAGGCGGAAAGCCTGGGCCGCAGCGACTTCTCACCCTTGTGGGCCGGACAGAACACCAGCGGATGCAAGGAGGTGCCGGCCGCGCTGCTGACGCAGGAGCTGGCGCGCGGGGCCTTGCCGGCTTTCGCGCCTCTCTCGCCTGCGGCTTGACGGGCGGGCCAGAGAGCCGAGGTGGGCGTCGGCCACGAAGCGCGTGTCGCGCAGCGGCTGTTCGCGCACACGCAGCAGCGGCGTGATGTCGAACGCCCCTCCCGAGGCGAAAGTTCAACCGCTCCACCTCAACGGCCACGCGTCAGGCCGCAGTGGTGACAGGAAGCAAGCCATCCAGCTTGGAGTCACCGTAAATGCGGAGAACTTGTGAGATGACCACCTGATAACCGGCAAGCCAGTTCTCTTGCCTGGACTTTGCCTGCAGGTGCGTCGGGTGCTTGATCAGAGCCTGCAAAGCCTCAAGTGATTCCCAATAGTAGACATTCGAAATCAAACCGGTGACGACGTTCTCCCAGGACTCTTCGCCCATGTAGCCCGGAGCAGCCCTTGCCGCCGCGGCGATCTCTTGATCCAGCCGATGGAACTCGTCGTCGTATTGACGTTTGACGAAGATGAAAGTGGACGAGAACATCACCTGGTTCCTGGTCAGCAGCAGCTTCTCAGCTCCGGAGGTTCGCGCCCGCCATGGCCGAGGCGAGCTCGTTCTGGCCGCGCTCCCGCAAGGCACGCACTGCGCCTTCCAGGTCGCGGGCGTCACGGTTCTGTCCAAGCTTTCGTTTCCCCTCCAGATGCGAGATCTCCACTTCGATGCCGACGATCACCTTCAGCATCTGTTCAAGGTAGTCCGCGGGTGCGTCGCCCATCTTCCAGGGACGCGGTTCGGCGGCTTCGTGCCTTCGCGTGAGACGAGCTACCACGCCTCGCACGAAGCTCTCGTCGTCGATGATTCGCAGCCTGCCGCGGGCGTGGACGACCTCGTAGTTCCAGGTGGGTACGTGACGATGAGTTTCCTGCTTGCTCGGATACCAGCTCGGCGAGATGTAGCCGTTGTGCCCTTGGAAGATCACCAACACCTCCGAGGCGTTCGGGACCTCCGTCCATAGTGGGTTGGCGCGCGCGATGTGACCTTGCAGGGTGCCGCACGCACCTCGCCCCGCATCCAGTTCGAGGGGGATGTGATTGGCATCCAGCCCCCGGCTCGTGTGCGTCACGATGGTGCCGAGCGGGAAATCACGCATGATGCGTTGGAGTTCCTCCACGCGGGGTTCGGCAAAGTGGTCGGACAGGTACATGGCGCCAAGTATCCGCCGCACGTGGCATGATGAAAATAGCCACTTTTCAAGAATGTTACTGGACCAGTTTGTCGAAGGAACAGCATGGACGAGTTGAGCCGCCGCGGTCGAGGGCGGGCCCTGTACGAGGAGATCAAGGCCCGCGTGCTCGATGGCACATATGGCGCGGGAACGGCGCTGCCCTCCACACGTGCGTGCGCGGCGGAACGGGGCCTGTCAAGGACGACGGTCAGCGCCGTCTATGAGCAGCTTGCGGCAGAGGGCTTCATCGAGACCAAGACGGGCGCGAGCAGTCGCGTCGCAGCGGGTGCCATGTCCAACCGGGGTACGCGAGCAAGCTCCGGACGCGGCGCCCACGGCCGTCGAGACAGCCATTCCCAGGCACGCCTCTCGGCCTTCGGTGAACGCCTCACGAACCTGAACCTCTCATGGGCGGATGCTCCTTTCGCCGGACACATCGATTTCAAGTACGGTCCGCTCGCTGGCGCAGACTTCCCGACCCTCGCCTGGATGAAAGCGTCGCGCAAGGTGGAACGAGAGCGCCCGCCCAGGCTGGCGTACGCGGATCCCCGAGGCGACCCGGGTTTGCGCCGTGCGCTGCAGTCCTACGTCGCGCGCGCCCGGGGCATCTCATGCAATCTGGACCAGTTGATGATCGTCAATGGGTCGCAGCAGGCGCTGGACCTGTGCGCCCGGGTTCTGCTCGATCCTGGAGACGTGGTCGTCGTGGAGAACCCAGGCTATCGGATGGCCCACCACGTGTTCAGTGCCGTCGGGGCGCGGCTCCTCGGCATCCCCGTCGATCAACAGGGATTGAAGACCGACCAATTGGCCCGCGTGCGCAATGCTGCCTTGGCGTATGTGACGCCCACGCACCAGTTTCCCCTGGGCGCTTTCCTGGCGCTGCCTCGGCGGCAATCGCTCTTGATATGGGCAGCGCAAACGGGGGCATGGGTCCTGGAGGACGATTACGACAGCGAGTATCGCTACTCGGTGCGTCCCGAGCCTACCCTGCAATCGCTGGACGCCAGGGGTGCCGTCATCTACATCGGGACCTTCTCGAAGACCTTGTCTCCGGAGCTGAGGCTGGGTTACATGATCGTGCCGCCCCAGCTGGCTGACGCCTTCGCATCCGCCAAGCAGCTTGCCGACCGGCATGCCGCTTCCAATGCACAGCGCACGCTGGCGGTCCTGTTGGATGAGGGCACCTACGACCGGCACGTTCGCCGCATCCGCCGCCTGCAGGAGGCTCGGCGCACCGCATTGCTGTCAGCCCTGGAGCGGCACCTGCCCGGGCGCCTGACCGTCGAAGGCGCCTCCAGCGGACTTCACCTGGTGACCTGGATCCACGAGGTAACCAGCGACCGCGAGGCCGAACTGGTGGCCGCGGCGGAGCACGAACGTGTGCTGGTGTACCCCGTGGGGCCGCTATACCTCCCGCAGCGTGGTGGCGAGGCCAGCGGGCGAACGGCCGGCCTGGTTCTGGGATACGCGCTGCTGAATCCGGACCAGATCGAGCGAGGGGTCCGGCGCCTCGCGGCAGCCATTCGCCGGGTGGTGGGCCGGCCCGCTTGAGCGTCAGGCGAAGGCCTCGGCTGGGACACCTTCGATCACGCTGCGCGCGTTGCGTGCGGCGGCAACGCCCATGTTGACGTAGGCATCACTCGTCACGCCGCCGATATGCGGACTCAGGATGAATCCGGGCTCGTCCTGGAACGGGTGACCTTGCACCATCGGCTCCACGGCGAAGCTGTCCAGACCCGCCGCGCGTACCTGCCCGCTGCGCACGGCCGCCAGCAATGCGGCTTCGTCGATCAGTCCGCCGCGCGCGGTGTTCACCACGATCACGCCGCGCTTGCACTTTGCCAGCGTACCGGCATCGAGCAGATTGCGGTTCTGTTCGGTGAGCGGGCAGTGCAGCGAGATCACATCGGCCTCGCGCCACAGCGTGTCGAGACGGGTCTGCCGCACGAAATCCGGCAGTTCCCTGGCGTAGGGGTCGAAACCCAGCACATGCATCCCCAATGCCGCCGCCATGCGCGCGAAGCGAACTCCAATGGCGCCGAGGCCCACGAGGCCGACAGTCCGGCCATGGAGTTCCAGGCTCTTGTGCGTGGCCTTGTCCCAATGGCCGGTGCGCATACGGGCGTCGAGGGCGGGAACCGACTTGGCACAGGCCAGCATCAGCGCCAAGGCCTGTTCGGCCACGGCCGCGGCATTGGCGCCGACCGCGGCGCGGACTTCGACGCCGTGTGCTGACGCTGCCGCCTTGTCGATGGTGTCGGTGCCGCTGCCGTGCTTGGAGATCACGCGCAGCGACGGCGCCGCCGCGATGGCAGATGCACTCACCTTGCCATAGCGCACGATGATGGCGGCCGGGTCATGCTGCCTGCACAGCCGGGCGATGTCCTCTTCGTTCGGCGTCTTGCCAGCGTAAACAACTTCATACCCCGCCAGTAATGCCAGGGCTTCAGGTGCCAGGTCCGCGGCGGTGACCAAGACGACAGGTTTTCGTTCGCTCACAGCGATTCACCTTCCGTCAGCACGCCGGCGGTACGCAGCGCGGCGGCGAGCCACTTGGCCGCCGTGTCGCCGTTCCTGATCGCCGCGATGCGCGCACTCTCGTCAGCCACCTTCTTCGCGGCAGCGGGCAGCAGCGATTGGATCTTCTCGCGCTCGACCACCACGACGCCGTCGGCGTCGCCGATCACGAAATCGCCGGCATGCACGGTAACCCCGCCGACTGTCACAGGGTGGCCGATGCGGCCGGGGCAACTCTTGGTGGGCCCGTTCGGGTTGTAGCCGGCCGCGAACACGGGGAAATCCATCTCGTCGATCTCCAGGGTGTCACGCACCGCGCCGTCCACCACGACACCAGCGATGCCCAGTTGCTGGCAGGCGGTCATCATGATGGTGCCCATGAGTGCGGACGTGAGATCCCCCTTGCCGTCGATCACCAGCACATCGCCCGGCTTGGCCAGCGACATCGCGGCGTGGATCATCAGGTTGTCGCCAGGCCGAACCTCCACTGTGAAGGCCGTGCCTGCGAGTTTCATGCGCGGTCGAAGTGCCTGGATGCGGCCGTGCATGGCGCCGCGGCGCCCGGCCACATCGGCCAGGATGGCGGGCTGGAACGCCGCGGCCTCGCGGACCACCCCAGCGGGCACCCGCTCGAACTGTCGAATGATGTCCTGCGTCATGCTCAGTCCACCTTCGCGCCGGATTCCCTGACGATCTTGCCCCAGCGGGCGATGTCGTCACGGATCAGTTGGCTGAACTGGGCGGGCGTGCTGCCCGCCACGTCGGCGCCCTGGTCACCCAGCTTCTTCTGAAGGTCCGCCGCCTGCAGCGCCTTGTTGATGTCCGCATTGAGCTTGGCAACGATTTCCTTCGGCAGGTTCGCGGGGCCGGCGATGCCGAACCAGGTAACTGCCTCGAAGCCCTTGTAGCCCGACTCGGCAATGGTCGGCACCTGCGGCAGGTCGTCCGCCCGCTTCGCCGATGTGACCGCGACGGCGCGCATTTTTCCGCTCTTGATGTGCCCGATGAGCGTGGGAATGGAGGAGACGTACAGTTGCACCTGTCCGCCGATGAGATCGGTGGCGCCTTGTGCCGCGCCCTTGTACGGCACGTGCGTCAGCTTGACGCTTGCCGCCTTCTGGAAGGATTCGGTGGCGAGGTGTGCGACGGTGCCGTTGCCGGACGTCGCGTAGTTCAGGAAGCCGGGCTTGGCTTTCGCTGTCGCAACCACGTCAGCGAGTGTCTTGTAGGGTGAATCGGCCGCGACCACGATGACCAGCGGCGCGCTGGCCACCAGGCTCACCGGCGTGAGGTCTTTCAACGGGTCGTAAGGCAGCTTGGCATAGAGGGTCGGGTTGATCGCCAGATTGCTGGTCTGGCCGAGCACCAGCGTGTAGCCGTCCGCCGGCGACTTCGCCGCGACGTCCACGCCGAGGTTGCCACCCGAACCGGGCTTGTTTTCAACGACGAAGGTATAGCCCGAGCCGGTGACCTTGCTCGCGACTTCACGGGCGATGATGTCGGTGCCGCCGCCGGCGGGGAACGGCACGACGAGACGGATGGGCTTGGCGGGCCAGGCCTGCGCGAAAGCGCCGGTGGCCAAGGTGCACGCCACGGCAAAAGCCAGAGTGGAACGGCGGGATAGCTTCATGATGGGTTGTCTCCAGAGGTCCGCAGGAAAGCGCGGTATGGAGAGAACTGTAGGCGCGCGTTTCGCACAGTACAATACCGTTTCATACAGTGGCCCTTGGTGCAGCATGCGAAACGACCCGACGGATGAGCCAGGCGAAGGCGGCGGCGTCATTGCGGTGACGCGGGCGCTCTCGCTCATGGAAGCTTTCGAGGTGGGCGAATCGACGCTCTCACTGGCCGAATTGAGCCGGCGCTCGCACATGCACAAGACGACGGCGCTGCGCCTGGCGCGCACGCTGGCGTTGTCGCAATACATGGTGCAGGCCGATGACGGCCAGTGGCGGCTGGGTCCGGCCGCCGGCTGGCTGGGCGCGCGCTACCAAGCCGGGTTCGATGTCAATCGGGTCGTCGAGCCAACGCTGCACGAGCTCGTCGAGGCAACCGGCGAGAGCGCGTCGTTCTACGTGCGCGAGGGCGACATTCGTGCCTGCGTGGCGCGCGTCGAAGGGCCGCAATCGGTGCGGCACCACGTGCGTGTCGGGGAGCGGCTGCCGTTGAGCAAGGGCGCGCCGGGGCGCGTCATCCTTGCATTCAGCGGCGCGGCCGGGGAACCCTACGAGTCGATCCGTGAGCAGGGATTCCAGATCTCGATGGGCGAACGCGAAGCCGAAGTGTCCAGTGTCGCGGCGCCCGTGTTCGGCCTGAACTGGCGGCTTCTGGGGTCCATCTGCATCTCCGGCCCGAGCGCGCGGCTGTCAAAGGCCAAGCTGATGAAGCACGCCAAGAGCGTCATCCGCGCGGCGAATCAGCTGTCGTATGCGCTGGCCGGAAGCAAGTCAGCACACACGCCACGAGCGATCTCGCGCTGGCACCCCTAGACCAGGCGTCAGCGCGGTTTTGTCATGCCGGAGTTGATCCGGCATCCACGGTGGTGGCCAATTTGTTGCACGAACTCAGCATGGGCATCCAGATTGGCTCTCACGGCATCAGTCGCGCCGATGATCCTGCGCGTCGATCCACAGCACCGCACACGCGTACCCATAGTCGATGGCTTCGATGGCGCTGGCCAGATGCCGCCTGGGCGCGTCCACGCGAACCTCGTCCTCGCTTTCCGATCCCCGCACATGAACGCTGACCGGCCACATGGCGAGGTTGGCAGCCGACAACGTGGAAATCCGGATCCGATAACCGCTGTGGGCGCCGATCGCCTCGATGCGGTCGCCGCGCTCGATCATGTGGTACTTCATAGCTTTCGGCCTTGCTGGGTTCGCTGGGTCCCCCATCGTAAGCGTTCGACCTGCGTCCGCGACTTACTGCGCGAGCGTTGACGACGGCAGGCGCGGCCCCGCGCACGAGGGACAGGGTCGTTGGTCGCGCCTAGCGCGCAGCGGCCGAGAGCAAGGCCGCCAGCTCCTTGGCCGCCTTGTTCGTGGCCGCCTTGCCGGTGATCGCCAGCGCCGGGCGGCTGCGCAGCATGCGCTCGAAGACCGCGCGCACCTCATCCGCGGTGATGCTTTCGATCATGGCCAGGGCGTCGCCGGTGGACGTGATGCTGCCACGCACGAACAGCTCTTCGACCGCCCGCTCCATCGTCGCGTAGGTCCGTTCCGAAGAGCGCACGCGCGACACCGCCAGCTGGTTCCTGGCCCGTTCCAGATGTATCGGGTCGATCTGCCTGGCATGCTCGCGCAGCAGGCCGCCCGTGGCTGTCACCAACTGCTCGAGCTTGTCGGGGGTGGTGACGGCATGAATGACGAAGTTGAACCAGACATCGCCATGCTCCCCTTCGGATTCGGCCGTGTAGGCCAGGCCCAGCCGTTCGCGAACGGTATCCGTCAGGGGCGCGGACATGCCGCCTCCGAACAGGAGCGCCGCCACTGATGCCGCCAGGCGCCAGCGCTGCTGCGGCATCTCGTCGGCGCTTGCCGGCACCACCGGGTAGGCAATGTTCAGGAACACCTGCGACACCTGGCTGAAGCGTTGACCGATGGCGCCTCCGATGTACGGGGGGGGCATCGGCGCTGGCGCAACCACGCCGTCAAAGGCCGGCATGCCGGCATACAGCCGCTCGGCGAGGGCGAGGAAGGCATCGACATCGAAGCGGCCGGCCGCGGCCACCACGGTGTTGCCGCCCGAGTGGTGGGCCTTCACGTGGGCGACGAGGTCTGCCCGGGTGAAGCCTTCGATGTTCTGCACGGTCCCGATCACCGGCATGCCCATGGCGTGCTCGCCCCAGAGCGCGCGGTCCAGCAGTTCGCTGGAGGTATCTTCCGGGTCCTCGGCGTACTCGATCGCCTCCTGGCGGATCACCTCCAGCTCGCGCTCGAGTTCGGCTTCGGGGAACGTGCTGTTCAGGACGATGTCGGCCGTCATCTCCAGGAACTGGTTCACGTGGCTGCCCAGCCCGGTCATGAAGTAGCCGGTGGTCTCCTTGCTGGTGAAGGCGTTGACGTCGGCACCCAGCCGCTCCGCATCCAGGTTGATGGCCTGCACGGTGCGCGTGGCCGTGCCCTTGAAGGCCATGTGCTCGAGGACGTGGCCGATGCCATTGTTCGCAGGCGTCTCGTCGCGCGAGCCGACGCGCAGGAAGACGCCCACGCTGGCGCTTTGCACATGGGGAAGGTGGATGGCCAGCACGCGCACACCGTTGGCGAGCGTCTTGACGATGGGGGCGCAGGTGTTCAAGGGGTGTTGGCGAAGTAGGGCAGCAAGGCCTTGGCCGCTTCGATGCGCAGGTGAAGGTCGATGCTGCGATCGTTCATCACGTCGAGCAGGAACTGTCGAGGGTCCGACTCCTGCGAAGGTGCCGCCAAGCGATGCGCTTGCGCCGGTGTCGTTGACGGGGGTGGCGGGGTTTCGATGGCGCGGAGCCGCTCCAAGGCCCGCGCCAGGTCGCCGGGCTGGATGCTCACCAGGCGGGACAACAGGTCCGCCTGGGCATCGGGGCTGGGTGCAAGGTCAAGCCAGGGCTCGGCCTCGAACAGGGTGGCCAGATCCGGCGCCACAAAGGCCGACCATTGGCCGGGCAGCGCTTCAATGGGGGGCAGCACCGGGAGCAACTGGTTCGGCGCGGATCCATCACAAGGGACCCTGCGGATGCGGTCCGGCATGACACCCGCGAGATAGTGCCTGCGCAGTGCATCGAGGAATGCGCTGGCCTGCGCGGCGGGCGCCGGCTCGGCGAGAGAGAACCAGAGCTGGTAGGCGTCGGTGCCGGAGATGGCGATGGCAGGCGCGGGCAGGCCCAGGTCGGCCTGGACCCCTTGCCAGGCTTTCGAGAGGGTTTGCCAATGGGCGGGGCGGGCGAGCTCTAGCACCATGGCGCTTGCATCGCCACCCGCTGAGGGTTGTGGTTCGCGCGCAAGGTGAAGGCGGTGGAGCTCGGCTTGGAGGCGGTTCATGGGGCTATTGTCGGTGGGATCATCCGCGTGTTGCGGTGGCCTGTCACAGACCCGTCGCACGGTGCCTGCAAACTCGAGCGCTTATGGCGACCCCGTCGATCTCATGCGCCGCGCACG
>DATILF010000001.1:0-8644 GCA_035476755.1 Ramlibacter sp. | reverse complement strand
TCGATCTGCGCGTCGGTCAGGCTGTCGCGGTGCGTCTGCGCATCGGCGTCGTCCTTGAAGCCCTGCTTCATCGAGCGCAGGTTGAAGAACAGCTTGCGCTGGGCCTTGGTCGTGGCGACCTTGACCATGCGCCAGTTCTTCAGGATGTATTCGTGGATCTCGGCCTTGATCCAGTGCAGCGCGTAGCTCACCAGCCGAACGCCCTGGTCGGGGTCGAACCGCTTCACCGCCTTCATCAGGCCGATGTTGCCCTCCTGGATCAGGTCGCCATGCGGCAGCCCATAGCCCAGGTACTTGCGCGAGACGGACACCACCAGCCGCAGGTGCGAAAGCACGAGCTTCCCGGCGGCCTCGATATCGTTGTCGTCCTTGAGTTTGCGGGCGAAGTCCTGCTCCTCCTCGATGGTCAGCATCGGGAGGCGGTTCACCGCCGAGATATAGGCGTCCAGGTTGCCCAGGGAGGGAACGACCGCCCACGGATTGGCGATTGCCAGTGCCGTGCCGGGTACACCCATTGATGTGGACATTCCAGAAGCTCCTTTCATACAGGATTGAATATTAGCACTCTCTTTGAGCGAGTGCTAAGCCCATAGTTCAGTGCTCAGCATACCTAAATTAGGGATTTCCCGGGTATCAGTAGGGCCGGGCTGTTGTTCGGGGCCTAGGGATTCGGCTACGATTGAAACATGTAGTAACAGTCTGGCAGGCTGGCGACAGCAGGAGAGGCACCATGAAAAAGATCATCAGCCGCGTTTTTTCCAGGAAAGAGGCGCCATCAGGGCCCTCGCCGGCCCCTCATTCGGCCGTCTCTTCCGAGCTGACCAACAGCGACATCGAAACCTACTACCTGCGGATCATCATCGATTGCCTTCGCCGCATGCTCGTGCCCGTGGAAAGCATCGAGGTGGGCGTCAAACGGTCCGGCACCGGGCCGACCGGCCTGACGGCGTTTGCCGGGTACGTGCGCATCCTCAAATGGGATCCGGTTGTCACGCCGGTGCTGCTGCAGAACATGCCGGTCATCGATGCGCGCATCCGCAAGGTGGTGCGAGCCTCCGTGATCCTCGAGCACACGCATTTCACGGGCCTGTGGTTCCAGGCGACCAGCAGCACCGAAGGCTCGCCGAAAGCCCTGCTCGGCCTACCCGCCGAGCTGATCCACCAGCCCGGCGGCACGCCGGCGCCAGCGTAAAGGAGCCCCCACGCTCCCCCACTGCGTGTGGGTCGCTGCCCCCCGAGGGGGCCCAGGCCTGCTTGGGGCGGCCCGGTGCTGGCCTGAGAGCGCTGAGGGCTACCAGCGAACGCCGAGCTTCTCGAACAGCTTGCTCAGCACGAAGAGCGGGCCTACCCACAGGTATTGGAGGTCCTCGAAGAAGGAGGGCTTCTTGCCTTCTATCCTGTGCCCGATGAACTGGGCGATCCAGGCAAGCACGAAGATGGCGGCCGAAAGCGGCAGGACCAGGCTGCCCATCGCCTTCACCAGCAGCAGCGCCACCACGGACAGCACGGCCATGGCCACCAGGAACACGCCGGATAGGCGGGCGTAGTACACCATGCTGGAGGCTACGAAGGCATAGGCAACCCATGGATGGGCCGCATGCAGCAGGCCGACCAGGCTCAGCATGATGAGCGGAATGGCGACGAAGTGGATGGCCTCGTTGCGAGGGTTGCGGTGGCTTTCGCCGTAATGGGCCAGCAGCTGGTCCACCCGGCGCTCGGGCGCGGGTGGGGCATGGGTATCGGACAAGGTGCTCATGACAGGCTCCGGCGGTGAAACAATGGCCCTGATTCTGGAAAGCAGTGCCATGCAAGACTGTAAAGAACTTGACATTTTGAGTGTCACGACGACGGTGGGTTCCGTGGCGGAGGCGCAGGCCCTGGCCCGGGAGATCCTGGCCCAGCGGCTGGCGGCCTGCGTCCAGGTGGAACCCGGCCTCACGGCCCTGTACCACTGGAAGGGCGAGCTGTGCCAGGAGCCCGAGGTGCGGCTGGTGATCAAGACCCTGCCCGGCTGCGAGGCTGCCCTGGGCCAACTGTTCGGGCGGCACCACCCCTACGAGGTGCCGCAGTTCCTGGCTGTCGTGATGGCCGCCAGCCCGGCTTATGCCGCGTGGGCCCGCGGCGAAATCACCGTCCCGGCCGCAATCAGCTGACGATCAACCGGGCGGCGGGCGTTGGCCGCACCTCACCCACCACGGCGGCGCCGTCGAACCCATGGCGGCGGAAGATGCCCATGACTTCGTCCAGTGCCTGCGGTGTGCACGCCACCAGCAGTCCGCCGCTGGTCTGCGGGTCGGTCAGCAGCGCCTGGTCGGCGGGCGCGAAGCCGGCCGGCACGTCCACCGAGGCGCCATAGCCGCTCCAGTTGCGGCCTGAAGCGCCCGTCACGAAACCCTGCGAGGCAAGTTCGCGCACGCCTTCCAGCAGCGGCACGCGTGACCAGTCGATGTGCACGCCCAGCCCCGAACCCTTGGCCATCTCCAGCGCGTGGCCCGCCAGGCCGAAACCGGTGACGTCGGTGATCGCATGCACGCCGTCCACGGCGGCCAGGTCCGGCCCCGGTGTGTTCAGGCGGGTGGTGGTCGCGATCATGCGGCCGTAGCCGGCGGTATCCAGCGCGCCCTTCTTCAGCGCGGCCGATTGCACGCCCACGCCCAAGGGTTTGCCCAGCACCAGCAGGTCGCCGGCCTGCGCGTCGGCGTTGCGCTTGACCCGCATGGGGTGCACCAGGCCCAGCGCCACCAGGCCATAGATCGCCTCGACGGAATCGATGGTGTGCCCGCCGGCGATCGGGATGCCCGCGTCGCGGCAGACCGACTCACCGCCCGCCAGGATGCGCGCTATGGTCTGCGTGCTGAGCACGTTGACCGGCATGCCCACGAGGGCCAGCGCCATGATTGGCCGCCCGCCCATCGCATACACATCGGAGATCGCGTTGGTGGCGGCAATGCGGCCGAAATCGTAAGGGTCGTCCACGATCGGCATGAAAAAGTCGGTCGTGGCGATCAATGCCTGCTCGTCGTTCAACTGGTACACCGCCGCGTCATCGGCCGTCTCGATGCCCACCAGCAGTTCCCTGGGCATCGGCATGCGTGCCGTGTCCTTCAGGATCTCAGACAGGACACCGGGCGCGATCTTGCAGCCGCAGCCGCCGCCGTGCGACAGCGAGGTGAGCCGGGGCTCGGCGGGGTTCTGGCCGGAAGGCGTCATGCGAGGAGGGCGAGCGCGAACTCGCGGGCGTTGAAGGTTTCCAGGTCGTCGAGTTTTTCACCCACGCCGATGAAATACACCGGTACGGGCCTTTCCTGGGCGATGGCGGCCAGCACGCCGCCCTTGGCCGTGCCATCGAGCTTGGTGACCACCAGGCCGGTGAGTTGCAGCGCATCATCGAAAGCGCGTACTTGCGCCAGCGCGTTCTGCCCCGTATTCCCGTCGATCACCAGCAGCACTTCATGCGGTGGCAGGTGGTCACCCGCGCTTGCGGCAGCGCCGGGCCCGGTCTCGCCGGCCTTCTGGATCACTCGCTTGATCTTGCGAAGCTCTTCCATCAGGTGCAGCTGGGTCGGCAGGCGGCCGGCCGTATCGACCAGCACCACGTCCTTGCCGCGCGCCCGGCCGGCCATCACGGCGTCGAAGCTCACGGCGGCGGGGTCGCCGCCTTCCTGGCTCACGATCTCCACCGTGTTGCGGTCCGCCCAGATGGCCAACTGTTCACGCGCCGCAGCACGGAAGGTATCGGCCGCCGCCAGCAGTACCGAAGCGCCTTCGCTGGCCAGGTGCTTGGTGAGCTTGCCGATCGATGTCGTCTTGCCGGCGCCGTTGACCCCCGCGACCATGATCACCGTGGGCCGGTGCTCGCCGATCACCAGGGCCTTTTCCAGCGGCTTGAGCAACTGGGTGAGCGAATCGATCAGGATGTTCTTCGCCTGCACCGGCCGGTTCGCGCCCGTGGCCTGCACCCGGCGCTTCACTTCATCCAGCAGATGCTGCGTGGCCTTCACACCGGTGTCGGCCATCAGCAGCGCCGATTCGAGTTCCTCGTAGAGGTGGTCGTCGATTTGCGCCCCGGTGAACACCATCGAGATGCTCGAGCCGGTCTTGCGCAGCCCCGAACTGAGCTTGTCCAGCCAGCGCTGCCGCTCGGGCGCCACCGGCTCGGGCACCGGAATCGCGATCGGCTGGACCAGCGCGCTGCCGATCAGGCTGCCGCTACCGGCCGGCGCCGCGGCCAGGGGTGGCGGGGCGATGGGCGCTGGCGTGGCGACCGGCTTTTTCTTGAAGAAACTGAACATTGACGGGCTTTTTAGAATCACACGATTCTATGAAACAGCCCTTGCAACGCGCCCTGTGGAGTTTTGGCCTTCTATTTCCTCTGTGCTTTGCCCCGCCGGCCCTTTCTCAGGTCGGGCCGCCGGTTGCGCAATTCAGGCTGGAGAACGGCCTCACCCTGATCGTCAAGCCGGACCGGCGCGCTCCCACGGCCGTGCACATGCTGTGGGTTCGGGTCGGCTCCATGGATGAGGTGGATGGCGCCAGCGGCGTCGCCCATGTGCTGGAACACATGTTGTTCAAGGGGACGCGCGAGCTCAAGCCGGGGGAGTTCTCACGCCGCGTGGCGGCCCTCGGTGGGCGCGAAAACGCGTTCACCATGCGCGACGCGACCGGTTACTACCAGCAGATTCCGGCCAACCGGCTCGCGGAGGTGATGAAGCTGGAAGCCGATCGCTTCGCCAACAACCAGTGGCCCGACGAGGAGTTCCAGCGCGAAATCGAGGTGGTGAAGGAGGAGCGCCGGTTGCGCACCGAGGACGCCCCCCGGTCCCTGATGTGGGAGGTGCTCAACGCCGCCATCTTCCAGGCGTCGCCCTATCGGCGCCCCGTCGTCGGCTGGATGAGCGACCTGGACGCCATGACGCCGCAGGACGCGCGGGCGTTCTACCGCCAGTGGTACGTGCCCGCCAACGCGGTGGTGGTGGTGGCGGGCGACGTCGATCCCGCCCAGGTGCGCAAGCTGGCCGAGAAGTACTACGGGCGCATCGCGCCGCGCGCGGTCCCCGCGCGAAAGCCCCGCGCCGAGCCGCCACAGGCCGGTGTGCGGCGCATCGAATTCAAGGCACCTGCCGAACAGAGCTACGTGGCGCTGGCCTTCAAGGTGCCGCAACTCGCCTCGTTCGAGCCGGATCCCGCGAATGACGATGCGCTCGCGCTCACGGTGCTGGCCGCGGTGCTCGATGGCTACAGCGGCGCCCGCCTGGACCGGGCGCTCACGCAAGGCCCCGACCGCCTGGCCGACAGCGTGGGAGCGGGCAACGGCCTGTGGGGCCGCGGGCCGCAACTGTTCACGCTGGACGGCGTACCGGCGCCCGGCAAGACCACCGAACAGGTGGAAGCGGCCTTGCGGGCCGAAGTGGCGAAGGTCGCCCGTGACGGGGTGAACGAGGCCGAACTCAACCGGGTGAAGACCCAATGGATCGCGGGCGAGGTGTACAAGCTGGATTCCCTCATGAACCAGGCCCGCGAACAAGGCGGCAACTGGATCCAGGGCTTGCCGCCCGACGCCAGCGAACGCTTGATTCAGCGCTTGCGCGGCATCACGGCCGAACAGGTGAAATCGGTGGCCGCCCGATACTTCGGGGACGACCAGCTCACGGTGGGCGTGCTCAGGCCGCAGCCGGTGGACCCGACCCGCAAACCCCGCACGCCCCCGCCGGGCCTGCGTCATTGAAGGCCGGCGCATGAGGCTTCATCACGTTTTGTTCGTTCGGCCGCGCGCCATCATTCTGGCCGTGGGGCTGGTGTGGGGCCAGGCCTGGGCAGCCCTCCCCATCCAGCACTGGACGCAGCCCAATGGCGCCAAGGTTTACCTGGTGGAGAGTCCTTCGATTCCCATGGTGGACGTGCGCATCGAGTTCGACGCGGGCGGGCGGCGGGAACCGGCCGACCAGGCCGGGCTCGCGGGGGTCACCGCCAGCATGACCTCCAGGGGCATCGGCCCCGCGAAGGAGGGGAGTGCGCCCGGCGCCTACCCCTTCGCGCTGGACGAAAACCAGCTCAGCGAGGCCTGGGCCGACCTAGGCGCGGGCTTCGGCGGCAGTGCCGGGTCCGATCGCATGAGTTTCTCGCTGCGTTCGCTGACCTATCCCGACATCCTGCCCAAGGCGGTGGAGCTGGCGGCGCGCCAGCTGGGGGACCCGGCCTTTCCGGCGGACATCTGGCAGCGCGAACGCCAGCGCTATGCGGCGTCCATCCGCGAGGCCAACACCCGGCCGGCGACGCTGGCATCGCGCGCCTATGCCTCGAAGGTGTACGGCGGCCACCCCTATGGCCACGATGTGACCGAGGCCACCCTCGAGCGCATCAGTGTGGACGACATGCGGCGGCTGTACGGCCTGGTCGAACCCTGCCGCGCCAAGGTGAGCATCGTCGGCGCGGTCACCCGGGCCCAGGCGGATGCCTTGGCTGCCTCGGTGCTCTCCCGGCTATCCGCCGCCCGGACGGGTGCTTGTGCTCCGTTGCCGCCCGTGGCGGAGGTGGCCCCGCTCGCGGCGCCGGTGCTGCAGGATATCCCCTTCGCCTCCGCGCAGGCCCATGTGCTGATCGGCCAGCCGGGGTACAAGCGCAGCGACCCGGACTATTTCGCGCTGCTGGTGGGCAACTATGTGCTGGGCGGTGGCGGTTTCGTGTCGCGGCTGTCCCAGGAGGTGCGCGAAAAGCGCGGGCTCAGCTACAGCGTGTACAGCCATTTCTCGCCAGGCCTGCATGCCGGCGCCTTCACGGTGGGCCTGCAGACGCGCCCCGACCAGGCGGCGCAGGCCGTGCAGGTGGCCCAGGAAGTGGTGGCCCGTTTTGTGGCGGAAGGCCCGACCGAAGTCGAGCTGAAAGCGGCCAAGGACAACCTGGTCGGCGGCTTCCCGCTACTCATCGACAGCAACCGCAAGCTGCTCGACAACGTGGCCAGCATCGCCTGGAATGGCCTTGCACTGGATTACCTGGACACGTGGACGGTGCAGGTTCAGCGGCTCACGGCGGCCGACATCCAGGCCGCTTTCGCCCGCAAGCTCCAGCCTCAGCGGATGGTGACCGTGACGGTGGGCGCGGCGCCCGCCCGTCCTTGAAAAAAAGTGGGGCCACCCTGTCAGATTTAACAGGGGTTGTCACCACAAGTTTTTTTTTGCCGTCCAGAATGGGCTCCATCGCTGTCACACGATCGGCAGCCCGGTACGGGCGCTGTGGAGTTAGAGGAACGCCGGGGGCCCCCGAGGCCTCCGGCTTTTTTCATGACCAGTCAAGGTACTGCCGGCATCGCTTAAGCTCGCCGCATGAGCCGAAAAGCCACCCCCGCCGCCAAATCCCCGCGACCGCCTGTGCGGCCGAATGGCGCGGCTCCGCACGAGGTCCGCATCATCGGCGGGCAATGGAAGCGCACCAAGCTGCCCGTGGCCAACAAGCCCGGCCTGCGCCCGACGCCCGACCGTGTGCGCGAAACCCTGTTCAACTGGCTCGGCCACGACCTGTCGGGCTGGCGTTGCGCGGACCTGTTCGCGGGCACAGGCGCTCTGGGGCTGGAGGCCGCGTCGCGCGGCGCCGCCGATGTGCTGCTGGTCGAGCAGGACCCGGACCTGGTCGCCCAGTTGCGTGCCCTGCAGGGCAAGCTCGATGCGAAGGGCGTGCATGTCGAGCGTGGCAACGGCCTGTCCGTGCTGGGGCGGCTGGCCCCGCAAAGCCTGGATGCCGTGTTTCTCGACCCGCCCTTCGACGCCGGCCTCTACGAGAAGGTGCTGCGCGGTGCCTGCGCGGCGATCAAGCCGGACGGCTTCGTGTACCTGGAGGCGCCCACGGCCTGGACCGACGAGCAGCTCGCGGCCCATGGCCTGGCTGTCGTGCGCCACCTGAAGGCCGGCGCCGTCCATGCCCACCTGCTGCAGCGCACTGCATAATGCTTTTGAGCCAATGAGCGAAACCAGCCGTTGAGGAGACAACATGGGCCGTGACGTCATCGCTGTTTACCCGGGAACCTTCGATCCCATGACCCTGGGCCACGAGGACGTGGTGCGCCGCGCGACACAGCTGTTCGACCGCGTGATCGTGGCCGTGGCCGCCGGCCACCACAAGAAAGCCATGTTCACGCTGCAGGAGCGCATTGAGATGGCGCGCACCGTGGTGGAGCCCTACGCGCAGGTGACGGTGGAGAGTTTCTCCGGGCTGCTGCGCGATTTCGTCGTGGCCCGCAACGGCAAGGCGATGGTGCGGGGCTTGCGCGCGGTGACCGACTTCGACTACGAGTTCCAGCTGGCCGGCATGAACCGAAGCCTCATGCCCGAGGTGGAAACGGTCTTTCTCACGCCCAGCGACAAGTACCAGTTCATCAGCAGCACCTTCGTGCGCGAGATCGCGGTGCTCGGTGGCGAGGTGGACAAGTTCGTCTCGCCCACCGTGCAGCAGCGCCTGATGGAAAAAGTGCGCAGCCTCGGGCGCGAATAGCGCCGGGCGGTCACCCGCGAGAGCGGGCCGGCCTGTGTCATTCAGGCGTTGTTTGTGGGTGAATGTCATTTCCCCGTGCCAGCGGCCAAGGATAATCGTCCTGGATGACGGAACTGATTCTCTTGCGCCACGGCGAAACCGACTGGAACCGCGAGCTGCGCTT